>CAVIIX010000016.1:0-41138 GCA_963643225.1 Lachnospiraceae bacterium | reverse complement strand
GCACCTCGCGGGGAGCACCCACTGCCTAAAGGCAGTGGGTTTTCTTGAGCTTTTATAAAAGGTCTCCTTGTGATAAATGGATTTCCATACATGCAAACTGAATTGATTATTCTTTTTCCGCAAGAAATATACTTACTCTTCTCTGAACGATTTTTGCTATCTCCATTTCTGTCTTATGACCTTGTAAAAAAGCTTCTGCTTCCTCTTCAATTATCAATTGAATGTCCGTTTCATATTCATATTTTTTGCTTGTTTTTCCACAAGTTTTCTTACAGCATCCACATCCTCTGCATCTGCACTGTAAACATACAGCCTTACACCATTAGGCTCACTATATGAAGCCTTTGCAATTTTTTCTGATGTATCCGCATCGTAAGAATAATTGGTTTCAAGCGAATTGCCAAGCATTTCCTCGTACCTTGGCACATAAACCGGGAATCCCGTAGTTGTGCCATTAATTACATAATATTTAACGAATTCCCACGCTGCATCTTTGTTTTCCGATTTTGAATTTATTGAAACCTCACCTATGAGATTCATTGCCGAACCGAATCCCGTATCTGTAGGATATCCGATAAAGTTTATCTTTTCACCATAAATTTCACACTGAATGCAGTAATCTTCTACAGAAGTAATTGTTTTCATATCCGTATTTTTTACATAGATGCGATCCACCGGCGTATATACATCGGGCTCTCCATTCTCAAAAACCTCTGTACAAGGCACAGTCATTCTGTACCATATAAAGCAATATCCGTCATCGGAGAAAAAAATACCCTTTATCTCAGGCCACAGACCTATTTTTTCAATTTGGATATCGTTTATTTCATTGAACGTCCCATCCTTCGATATGTCCAGAAGTGCAAATTCTTCACTCCTTCGTCCGAGTACAACAATATTGCCATTTTTCTTTACCGAAATTGACGACACGCTATCTATGGTATCAACAAATAAATCCAGCTTTTTATTCATTCCTGTCAGCTCATATTCGGTTATTCTGATACCACCTTCTTCTTCTGTTGATCCAAATAAGCTGTTTCCACAAAATACAGCCTTATTCAGTGTCGTATCCAATTTAGAATGCGTAACTGCCCATTCCTTCATCTCCAAATTATTTTTCGATTCGATTATTTCACTATTTGCTGCATTGTTACCTTCCTTGTAAACTTGTTCCCTGCATCCAGTCATAACACTTAGTAAAAAACATAAAAATACAATAATTGTTATCCTGCTTTTCATTAAATTTCCTTTCTCCTACTATTAATATCCTAGTCAAAATCTAAAAAAAGAAGGAGATTCGTAAAAATAACCTCCTTCTAAGATTATCAATATTCAAATGTTTAACGTTCTAAGGTTGAAAAACACACCAGATATAGGTTAACACAATTCATGGAATAAGGAAAGTAAAACGCTAACTTCTCTTAAACTCTAACACGGTATATCCACCGAGATTATTTACACAATTTCGAATTAACTGTTCATTTATTTCAGCTTTTGAAAGTATCTCTCCGGTTTTTGATGCAATGTCTATCCTTGCCCAGATTCCGTCAATTTTATTTAGCTCGTTCTCGATGTGTTTAGAACAGTTTGCGCAAACCATTCCGTCAATTGTAATAGTCGCTTTATAAGGATAATTTGCCTTATTCCTATCCCTAACCCTGTCTCTCTTTACACTTTTTGAGTCTCCGCCTCCGCAGCAGCCGGATTCAAGTTTCTTACCATAGCTCTTAAAAGAAACAAATGCTATTACGACAATTATTAGAATAATTATTATTGTTACTGCCATAGGATCACTCTTTCTTTTTCTTTGAAGCGTTTGCGTGGCAGCCTTTGCAATGTGCACAGTTGCCGTCACAACCGTCTATGCTCTTTCCTTCTTTGACATTTAAAATCATGCGTCTGATGTTGATAATCAGCCATACACCTATTAAAACCGATAGAATTATTGTTATTGTCATCTGAAATACCTCTTAAAAATAATTAATGATATTAGCGTAGGCGACATATGCCCTATGCGCAAGCGCGCATCATTTACACGTAGTTCCTTTTTTGCGATATATTAAATTGCAACGCAATTTCCTATATGGTAAAAAAGCCCGTGAATTAATCACGGGCTAAAAATTGCTTTTTCTTTTTACCTTCCCTGAAGAAGCCTACTATTATGAATATGCCTGCTATCAGGAGAAGAATTACTGCCGTAATCACTATCTTGTCAGTCGTGGTTAATGAAACCTCTGTGACCATTATTATATACTCCCGACCTATTTAGCAACAGCCTTTTTTGTTGGGTCCTTTCTCACAAGCATGTAGAGATATAAGCATGCAGCAAGGATACCGAATACTGTTCCTACCGAGAAGGTTCCTATTCCTGTTGCAAACATACTAATCTGATAAATCATAAGAGCAATGATGTAGGCAAATGCGTTCTGATATACAAGGGCTATTACGACGCTCTTCTTGTTGCCCATCTCACGAGCAAGGGTTGAAATTGCCGCAAGGCAAGGGCTGTTAAGAAGGTTGAATACCAGGAACGAGAATGCTGAGCATGGATTAAAGGTTCCGTTAGTCATAAAGAATGCCTGGAATGCGCTCTGCATACCGTCTTCAAATTCTTCAACCTCTTCATTCAAGGAAGAAAGAACACCCATCGTTGAAACGATACCTTCCTTTGCCACGAAGCCTGAAAGTGAAGAAGCAACTGCCTGCCATGAACCAAATCCAAGAGGAGCAAAGATAACTGCGATTGCACCGCCGATTAATGCAAGAATTGAATCTGCAGGATCAACCATGCCGAATGCACCGTCAACAACACCAAAGTTTGAAAGGAACCACATTACTGCGCAGCATACAAACAGGATTGTTCCGGCTTTCTTCAAGAATGCCCATACTCTCTCCCAAACGTGCATCAGCACGCCCTTAACAGAAGGAATGTGATACTGAGGAAGCTCCATTACGAAGGGAGCGGGTTCTCCGGCAAAGCCTTTGAATTTCTTTAAAATAATACATGATGTAATAACCGCAACAATTCCGATAAAATACATCGCAGGAGCTACCCACCAAGAACCGGTGATGACACCGGCTATAAGTCCGATTACGGGAAGCTTTGCGCCGCAGGGAACAAAGGTCGCTGTAGTCATCGTCATGCGACGATCTTTTTCGTTTTCAATGGTTCTGGTTGACATAATAGCCGGAACGCCGCAGCCTGAAGCAACCAGGAACGAAATGAAGGAGCGTCCGGACAAGCCAAACTTTCTGAAGATTCTGTCCATGATGAAGGCTACACGTGCCATGTATCCGCAATCTTCAAGGATACTCAGCAATAAGAACATAATTGCCATCTGAGGAGCAAAGCCGATAGGAGCCGCCAATCCTCCGATTATACCGTCAACAACAAGGCTTACAACCCATTCGGAAGCCCCGAGATTTTCAAGAAGCGTTCCTACTGCCGGCTGAATCCATTCGCCGAAAAGGACATCGTTTGTAAAATCCGTTACTATTGTACCGAGTGAAGAAACGGTAATGTAGTAAACGCAGAACATAATAACAGCAAAAATAGGAAGAGCAAGCCATCTGTTGGTAACAACCTTGTCGATTTTATCGGAAGCTGTAAGTTTTCCTGCTTTTTTCTTTTTGTAGCAACCCTTTAAAAGGTTTGCAATATAAACATATCTTTCATTGGTGATAATGCTTTCTGCATCATCGTCCATTTCTTTTTCGGCTGCCTTGATATCCTCTTCGACATGAGCAAGCTTGTCATCAGGGATATTAAGCTGTGCCAAAACCTTCTCATCACGCTCAAATACCTTTACGGCATACCATCTTTGTCTGTCCTGAGGCTGATCGTGTAAAAGTGCCTCCTCGATATGTGCAAGTGCATGTTCAACGGGGCCTGAGAAGGAATGAAGCGGAACAGGTTTTCCGTTCTTTGCTTCTTTGATTGCAAGCTCAGCAGCCTTTTCAATTCCTTCGCTCTTTAATGCCGAGATTTCAACAATTTTGCATCCGAGTTCTCTTGAAAGTTCCTCGATACGAATGTCATCCCCATTCTTTCTTACAAGGTCAATCATATTGATTGCAAGAATCATTGGAATGCCTAGTTCTGCAAGCTGAGTAGTGAGATATAGGTTTCTTTCAAGGTTTGTTCCGTCGATTATGTTTATGATAGCATCAGGTCTCTCTCCTACAAGATAATTTCTTGCAACAACCTCTTCAAGGGTGTAAGGAGAAAGAGAATAAATGCCCGGAAGGTCGGTGATTATTACATCGTCATGCTTCTTTAGCTTACCTTCCTTTTTCTCTACTGTTACTCCGGGCCAGTTGCCCACATACTGATTTGCGCCGGTTAAAGCATTAAACAATGTCGTTTTACCACTGTTAGGGTTACCGGCAAGTGCAATTCTAAGTGACATTTTTCCTCTCCTTTATTTACTCTACTTCAATTAACTCTGCATCGGCCTTTCTGACCGTGAGCTCATATCCTCTTACGTTTACCTCAATAGGGTCTCCAAGTGGTGCTACCTTGCGAATATAAATTTCAACGCCCTTTGTAATCCCCATATCCATGATACGTCTCTTTACAGGTCCTTCGCCGTAAAGCTTTACAACCTTCACGGTTTCGCCTACTGATACATCCTTAAGTGATTTCATTTCATTCTCCTTCCTGATACTTTAAAGTGCTTTAGACCATTATTTTATTAGCCATTTCCTTACCAAGAGCAACACGAGCTTCCTTGACATTAACGATAATGTTTCCGTTAACCTGTGCCACAACGGTAACCTCGCCTCCTACGACGAACCCTAGATTAGAAAGAAATGTTCTAGCCTCATCATTTCCTCCGATTTTTTTAATAATGTTCGCTTCACCCTCATTTGCATAGGTTAAAGGCATCATACTTTACTCCTTCTAAGCCTTATTAGCTTAAGGTAATTACTGTTACTCATAACTAACTGTGGTTACTATATGCTAACTCCATGCCGATGTCAAGTGGTTTGTTTAAAATTTTGGTAAGTTTTTTACAAAAAAAGAAGCCCTAATTGGACTTCTTTCAGAGGTGCTATTCTCTTCTATCTCTAATCATGTATTCTTAATAATAACCTGCTCAATCACATCTGCGGCATGTTCGCATAAATCACAGCAGCTTTCCAGGCCCTCGTAAATCGCCTTTGCTCCAAGCAACGCTTTGCCATCCGTTTGCGAAGCGAACAGTGTGTAAATTGCATTGACATAAATTTCATCCGCTTCGATTTCTATATCGTTGACCTTGACAAGAAGCTGATGAAGCTTCTCCGGCTTCTTGAAATTTTTTAATTCAAACGCTGCTTCATGAAGTGCTTTGACGCAGCGGTTCACAACGCAGGAAAGTGCGGCTGTTTGCGATGGCATTACATCAATTTGATACATGTATACATCCAAAATCACCTCATCCAGCGCATCCGTGATGTCATCAATAATCTGCACAAGCCCAAGAATATCCTCCTGATCAATTGGTGTAATAAACTCTGTAGAGAGTTTTCGCAAAATATCATGGTGTATCCCATCCGCACGGTGTTCAATTTCGTGCATTTGAGTGCGATAGGCTCCAACGCTGTCAGCTTGAAATTTACACAAGATTTCCTCCAAAAGATTGGACGCTTCCACGCAGCAGCCGGTTTGTGTCTGAATTAATTCAAAATAATTGTTATTTTTCTTAGCCATATTATAATTTCCTCATGCAAAAATCAGTAAAAATAGTTTCGCCATGCCAAATCCAAGTAATCCACAGCCTGGAAACGTAAATACCCAGGTCAGCACCAGATCCTTGACGATGCTCCAGTTCACATTGCTGACGCGTTTTGCCGCGCCGACTCCCATGATCGCCGTTGTTTTGGTGTGCGTTGTGCTGACAGGAATACCTGTCAGGCTTGATAAAAGCAAGCAGATGGTTGCGGAAGCATCCGCCGCAAACCCCTGATAGGGCTTTAACTTCACCATGTCCATACCCACGGATTTGATGATTCTGTAACCGCCAATAGAGGTGCCAAGACCCATAACTGCCGAGCAAAGTACCATCAGCCACAGCGGAACTGTGAAGTTGGACGCATCAGCCTGTCCACTGGCAAAGGCAGCGCCCAAAAGGAAGATTGCCATAAACTTCTGCCCATCCTGCGCACCGTGCATAAAGGCCATTGCCGCACCGCCTGCAACCTGCGCTTTTGAAAAGAAACGATCGGCTTTCAAGCGATTTCGATTTTGAAAGCACGAAACCGTAAGTTTGGAGGACAAAAAACCAAGTGCAAAGCCAAGAAGCGTTGATAAAATAATGCCGTAAATGACCTTAATCCATTCGGTTCCATTGATTCCGGCAAAGCTGTTCTGAATGGCTACAGCCGCACCGGAGATGCCGGCAATCAGAGCATGGCTCTCACTGGTAGGAATTCCGAAATACCATGCAAGCGTTGCCCAAATTACAATGGCGGCCATGGCAGCGCATAAAGCAATCAAGGCAAGCTTTGAGTCTCCGCCGAAGTCAACCATATTGTAAATAGTAAAAGCAACGGAGGAATTGATTGTCGTCATTATCAAGACGCCTAGAAAATTAAATATTGCAGCCATAATAATGGCCTTGCGTACCCCGATTGCTTTTGTGGAAACACAGGTCGCAATCGCATTAGGAGCATCTGTCCAGCCGTTGACCAAAATAACGCCTAACGTCAAAATTGCAGAAAACAGCAGCATCGGATTGCGCATCAATTGATTTAAAAATTCAAACAGTGCCATAATAATTACCATACCTTTATCTCATTCATCCGGTATCCAA
This sequence comes from Lachnospiraceae bacterium, assembly GCA_963643225.1. Taxonomy (GTDB): domain Bacteria; phylum Bacillota; class Clostridia; order Lachnospirales; family Lachnospiraceae; genus UBA1258. The sequence continues at coordinate 34,341 of CAVIIX010000016.1, read as the reverse complement.
TGCCTAATTCATTGGTGATATACCAGTTCTGCCCCGGCTTAACCCCGAACTTTTTTCGGATATTTGCCATATTTACCTGGAGCTTTTTGATACTTCCTTCATCGGCACAACCCCAAACGTCTTTAATGATTGCGGCATAGGTCATCATTTTGCCACAGTTTTCAGACAATAGTGCAAGAATGTTATACTCCGTCTGAGAAAGTCGAATCTCCTGCTCGTCAAGAAACACCTGCCGCGCATCGTAGGCAATTCGAAGCGTTTGCAGCTGGAAGACTCCACCGGGGAGCTTTCCGCTTTCACTGCGGTGCTGATAGTTTCGAAGCATCATCCGGATGCGAGCAAGCAACTCCGCAAAGCTGAACGGCTTTGTCACGTAATCGTTGGCGCCGGCATCCAGTGCCTGTACCTTGTCCGCGTCATCCGTCCTGGCGGAAAGCACAAGAATTGGAGTCAGGGAATCCTGTCGGACATAGACTAAAAAATTCATGCCGTCCATATCCGGAAGCCCAAGATCAAGAATGACCACATCCGGCTTGTGGGATTGATATAGGCTCTTACCCATGCCACAGCTATCAGCGCAGATCACCTGATAGCCGTCCGTTTCCAGCATTGGCATCATGACGTTTCGGATGCTGGTATCGTCTTCAATGAGCAGCACCTTATATTTATTGTTCATCATCGGCATCAAACTCCTTTTCCAACGTGAAGCGGAATAAAGCACCGCCGGTTTTTCTGTTCTCTGCTGTGATTGTACCGCCGTGTGCATTGATAATGGTGGCGCAGATTGAGAGACCGATTCCGGCATACCGCCTGTTTCCCTGACTTGTGTCCTTTTGGACCTCATGGCAGCCCGTGAACAGGTGCTTTAATTTATTTTCATCAATGCCGCAGCCGTTATCGACGATTTCAAAAATGACCTGATTGCTCAGCGTATAGACCCGCAATAAAAGCTCAGTCATGCCTTTTGCATGAAACACAGCGTTTTCAAGTAAATTTCGGAGAACCTGTTCGACAAGCATCGTATCCATTGGAATGACCACGATTTCATCCGGGATGGAGACGTTGATATTCTGATCCGGATATTGGGCGGAGAACTTTGAAACAACGGAGTCGATCAGCTCGTCCAGAATTGTAGGAACCTTATGGATTTTCATGGTGTTATTGTCGATTCTTGTAACAGACAGTAAATTTTCCACCATCCGAATCAGCCACTGTGCGTCTTCCTGAATGTTTGCTAACATCTGTGCCTGCTGTTGCTCGTTCAATACCGCTTTGTTTTCCTTTAGCATCGTGCTGGCGCTGTAAATAGCGGTCAGAGGTGTTCTAAGATCATGTGAAACCGCTCGCAGAAGATTTGCTCGCATTCGCTCTAAATCGTTTTCTGCTTTAATTGCTTCATGTCGCTTGATTTTTGTTGCCAAAAGGCTGGTTATCATGGAAATTGCTACCATAATGACTGTTGAAATCAAATTGAGCGTATCGATGAAATCAAACCTAAAATACGGATAAGTAAAAATAAAATTAGTGGCAAACATTCCGACAATTGATGCGATTATTCCATAGACGTATCCATCTGTTAAAAGAGAGATGAAAAAAACTGCAAAAACAAAAATGGTTGTAATATGTTCTTCTTCGTTCCACACCTGAAATTGAATGCTTAGAACAAGCGCAAGTCCAAGAGCTACGAGGAAAATTATTATATTTTTCAAGACGCTTTTCTTTTCCACTGCATTACCTTGCTTCTTTGCGTATTTCATCACTGCCGATGTCGGGCAAAGCCTTTTTCTCAGATATTGTATCACGCTTTTGGCTAAAAGACAGTAAAAGCATAACATAAACATGTTTTCTAACCGGCTTTGGCAATGACGGGTTTAGGCATAGTCAGATTATATTGAAAACGTTTGTCAATGAATCCCACGTTTTTGCAAAAAAAGGAAGCCACGTGAGAATGGCTTCCTTAAGTATGAGAAGATTTAACCAACGTCCGGCTCATCCATTAAGGATATTGTGTCGGATGCCTTACCGTCAGTTTCAAACATGATTATTTCATTCTTTCCTTTTTTAAGTAAAGGAGCAGGAATGTAGAGACGCTTCTGTGGACCGATTTCCCAGAAACGGCCAAGGTTGAAGCCGTTTAGGAAAGCACATCCCTTGCCCCACCCAGCAAAGTCAAGGAATGTGTCCCCTGGCGTTTTAACATCAAAGGAGAATTTATAAAAAGAAGGTGTACCTTCTGAATATTCTTTTGAAAAATCTACTTTCTCTACATTATTTAAGGGAAGAGTGTAGATATCAAAATTGTTGTGCATGTGACCGTTTATCTGTACGCACTGGTCGATACCCTTACGCTGATGTTCCATGTATGGGCCAAAATTAACACGGCCCATATTTTCCATGAGAATATCCAATGGTTTATTAAAGGTATCTTTTTTAGATATTTTACATTCCTCTAAAAGTTCTCTGTCATAAAGAACAGCAACAGGCTTTTCATCTATAAAAATGTTTGCCCTGTCATTAGCCTGCCATAGTCTTATGGAATCTACCTTCTCTTCAGTATGAAGCTTTGAATGGTAAAGGATGTAGCCGTAATACTGTCCCAAGCGCTCCATTGAACAAGGATCCGGAAAGCTTTGTTTTTTGCTTAAGTCATCAATACACTTAAATAAAGAAACTTTTGCTTCACATTTTAATGTGCCAAAAGAAGCTCTGTTTATTTCGGTGCTGAATTTAACCTCAGGAATTGGTGCGTATTTTCCGATTATTTCTCTATAACGTAAATATTTTTCAGTAATACAGCCGTTCTCTGTCAAAAGAGCATCATAATCATAGGAAGTAACGTCTGGAGTTAATTTATCATAATAATTGGAGCCGTTCATAAAACCAAAGTTCGTGCCGCCTTCAAACATGTAGATGTTTACACTGCCAAGAGAAAGCATATCATCAAGATCTTTAACGCTTTCTTCAAGGTTACCCTTCATATGGCCACCGTTTCCCCAATGGTCGAACCAGCCCACCCAAAATTCAGCACACATTAAAGGCCCGCCATTAACATGTTTTTCTAATACTTTAAATTTTTCTTTTGTTTTTGAGCCGAAATTACCTGTTGGAAGTGCGCCTTCAACGCATCCGCCAAGAATATTTTCGCTGACCGGATTGTCACTTGTAATCAGCGGAAGGTCAATGCCCAGTTTTCTAAGCAAATCTCTCATGAATACCATATAGGCTTTATCGTTGGCATAATATCCGTATTCGTTTTCAATCTGCATTAAAATAATGTTACCGCCATGAGTAATCTGATATTGCACAAGCCTAGGAAGTAACACTTCATAATAATCCTTAATGGCATCGAGAAAAGGCTTATAGCTTATTCTCAATTTCATGCCGTCTTCCTTTAAAAGCCAGCCGGGAATGCCTCCAAATTCCCATTCTGCGCATATATATGGGGAGGGACGAATGATAATGTAGAGGCCAAGTTCCGTGGCGGTTTTAATAAATTTTTCAATGTCTAAAATGCCTTCAAAATTAAAGACACCTTTTTCAGGCTCGTGCATATTCCAAGGAATGTAGGTCTCAACTGTATTGCACCCCATGGCTTTAAGCTTTTCAAGACGGTCCTGCCAATATTCCGGAACGGTTCTGAAATAGTGGAATGCTCCCGAAATAATTTTAAAAGGTTCGTTATTCAAATAAAAAGTATCTTTAATTTCAAAGGTATTCATGAATTCCTCTTCTTATTTAAATGTGTTTGAAGTTGCGATTTTTCATAAAAAGGGTACTGACCCGGCTAGTGGCCAGTACCCGTCATTAACTGTTTTTGCTAATTATTTGTATAAAGCGTCAACCTGCTTCTGTAATTCAGCAGTAACTTCTTCGATACCTGCCTGCTTTAAAGCAGCCTGCATTTCAGCAACGATTTCTTCAGCAGTACCTGAATATTTGCCGTAGGCAATCTTCTTCATATAATCGCCGTAAACCTCGTTACAGTTCTTAATCTTTGATTCGATAGAATCAACATCTGGAATGAACTGACCGTAAGGATAGTTAATCTTAACAGCGTCATATTTTTCATATAAAGCTTCGATTGTATCCCAGTCTCTGTCTGCAGATCTGATTTCCAGGTCATCATTACGTCCCCACCACCATGAGGTAGCGCCGCCTACGTTATCTGTTGAAGAATCGTAAGAAGCGGGCGTTGTCTTATAACCGTCAGCTGTAAGCTCGTAAGAAATGCCTTCGATACCGTAATTGATTAAATTGTAGCATTCCTGATCGTTTCTAAGTAAATCGTAAACCATAAGTGCTCTCTCAGGGTTCTTGGAAGCTGCTGAAACAGCCATTGCACCATGAGTGATTGAAAGAGCTACTACGTTGTTGGTTTCTTCGCCAAAGTAGAAGAATCCTGATGCTGCATCAGCGTCATCCTTATAAATTGTGTTGGATTCTGTAGGAGAGCAAAGATCTGTCCAGGTCTGCGTATGATGCTGTTCTGCGGCTACCAAACCTACACGATAGTCATCTCTGTTGGTAGATGTGGAATTGTTTAAAACGTCTGTTTTCCAAACGCCCATGTCGTCCCAGGTCTTCATCATCTTTGCAAATTCAACCATCATTTCTGTATCTGTGTATGCAGGCGTAACCATTGTGTAAAGGTCATCCTTGGTGCCGCCCCAAAGAGCTGCTGTACAGATACCATCTATAGGGACGAAGTTTGTATGAGATGCCACCCAGCCGGAAGCCATCTGAATATTGTGAGTACCGTCGGAATCCCATGAAATTTTAATACCAAGTTCATCAGCATGAGAAGTTGTGTACTCAAAATATTTTGTCATGTCTTCCCAGCTGTGTACGCCATCAGCAAGACCTGCTTCTTTAGCCCAGTCAAGTCTGTAGATGTAACCGTGGTTGGTCCACTGTGCGTAGTTATCTTCTGGCATTATATAAATGTCGCCGTCATACTTACAAAGTTCCCAGTTCTCAGCAGGTACTGAAGCCCATGTCTGAGGTGCGTAGGTCTTAAGCATTTCTTCTGTAAGAATCAAGAATGCACCTTTCTTGGCATTGGGCCAGGCATCGAGCCAGTCAGAAGCTGTACCAATAAGGTCAACTGTGCCATCCATAGCTGCGATTGTAAGATTGTAAACCGAAAGATAATCGGTCCAGCCAATCCAGTAGAATTCAAGCTCCGCGTTGCACTTCTCTGTGAGAATTTTGTTAAGCTTATCGTTCATTTCCTGGAAGCGCTCCATTGCTGCACCTTCAGGCTTAGAGCCTGTGAACATGTATGTAATTTTAACATGTTCGGAAGTATCGATATCGGAAGATACTTCTGCTGTCTTAGTTGTGCTTGTCTTAGACTCTGTAGCTGTAGAAGCTTTTGTGGTGCCGTCATCGGAGCCACAGGCTGCAAGTCCAAGAACCATGCTTGCTGCAAGTAATACTGCAAACAATTTCTTTTTCATACTATTACCTCCACTATATAGTTTGATATATGTCATCCCCTCGACCATTCAAGGAGCCATGACCAAGATTAACCCTTTACGGCACCAACCGTAATTCCTGATATGAAATACTTCTGCACGAAGGGATAAAGAAGTACGATAGGTCCTGTTGCAAGCATTGCCGTTGCCATCTTTACGGTGTTTGAAGGAATATCCGTAATAACAACATATTGTCCTGCTACCGTATTCTTTAGAGCTTCCGTTGTGTTAACTGTCTCATAAAGCATGTACTGAAGAGGCTTTACATCCACTCTTGAGCTTAAGAAAAGTGACGACTGATACCACTCATTCCAATAGCCCAAAGCAAGGAACAAGCCGATAGTTGCAAGTGCTGGCTTAAGCATGGGTAAAATTAGTGATGAAAATATTTTTAAATCTCCAGCACCGTCAATCTTTCCCGATTCCGTAATTTCATGAGGAATGCTCTTTACGAAATTCTTCATTAATATAATCAGCCAGGGTGACATGAGAAGCGGAAGCAGCACCGCAAGATAGCTGTCCTTTAATTTATAGTACTGTGTCATAACCAGGTAGTAGGGCGCAAGTCCTGATGAGAAAAGGCTTGTAAAATAGATAAAGAAAGAAATTGCATTTCTGAAAGGAAAGTCTTTTCTCTGAAGCGCATAGCCTGTCATGGAAATTATCATAAGTCCAAAGAAAGTTCCTATAGCCGTCAGACTGATAGTAAGGATATATGATTTCCAAATGGCACCACCCTTTAAAACCATTGAATAAGCCTGAGTTGAAAACTCGCCCGGAATAAGCTGTACACCATATCTGTTTAAATATGCTTCCGATGTAAAGGAGCTTCCCAAAATAACCAGAAAAGGAAATATACAGCAGAATGCATAAAAGGTTGTCGCTATATATCCAATTGTTCGAATTATTATGTCTGAAGCACCAAGCTTTACTTTTGCAGAGTCAGATGCCAGATCCAAATCTTTTTTCTTAGCCACTTTCTTTCTCCTTTAGAACAATGAATAATCTGGTTCAATCTTCTTAACAATGAAATTAACCGTCATAACAATTACAAAGCCCACAAGTGACTGATACAAACCAACTGCCGAAGCCGTGGAAAAATTAAAGTCTGTAAGTGCCGCTCTGTATACGAAGGTCTCGATAATATCGGTGGTATCGTAAAGCAACGAATTCGTACCGACTATGTTATAGAAGAGACCGAAGTTACCTTTTACAATTCCGCCGAGTGCAAACAGTAAAAGAATAACTACTGTGGGCTTTAAACTCGGAAGAATGATATATCTTATCTTTTGGAAAGCATTTGCTCCGTCTACTCTTGCAGCCTCTACGATTTCGCCATCAATACCCATGATTGCCGCAAAATAAACAATTGAGTTATAGCCCGTCTGCTGCCATAGATAGATAAGTACCAAAATCACCGGCCAAACGGAAGCATCCGCGTAAGGCTGCCATCTTCCAAGCCCCATCTTTGTAAGCATTGTGTTTACAAAGCCTGTGTCATAGTTTAGGAAGTTAAATACCAAAACACCTACCAGAACCTGGGAAATGAAGTATGGTAAGAACATCATGGTCTGTGCAACCTTCTTAAAATATTTAGCTCTGATTTCGTTAAGAAGAATCGCCATGAATATTGCAAGAAGATTACCAAGCAAAATAAATGCAATATTATAAAGGATTGTATTCTTCGTAAGTGTCCAAAGCTTACCGGACTCTGCCAGGAACTGGAAGTTCTGAAGTCCAATAAATTTACTTCCGAAAATACCCTTCTGATAATTGTATTTAACGAAAGCCACATACACTCCTGGCATAGGAATGTAAGAAAACAGTATAAAGAAAAGAATTGAAGGCACACACATAAGTGTTAAAGTTCTGTACTTTAAAAGAAGCTTTAAAAAATTCTTTTTCTTCCTTGTGTCGGATTTTTCAATCTCGTTTGTTTTTCCCATTTTGGTATCCTTTCAAAAGGTTAACAGACATGCATGTAGACGTTTTGCCTTGATGAAATCGGTTTCACTGTAATCATCTAATCATATTGACAAGCATCGGTCAATAATATTTTTGTAATCGGTTTCAATTTTGTTAATTATAGTAGTTATTTGATTGCGTTTTTTGTAGTATTTTACCAATTGAATTAATTATCCTATTATGCATATCTGGCGCTTTTGAAACTGATGGTATTTCAGTTTCAATATTCACGTCAGTGAGTGTACCCAGAAAAGCAGTCGCATTTGAACGTAAGTCCTGCGCTTTCTCTTCCACTTACTTTTAGAATGTCAACGATATTCGCAATTTCCTATAGCTTGGTAAAAGAGTTTCGCTTGCGAAACTAAAGCGCTGAGTGCGGTCGCTAAGGCGACATATTTCTTTCGCGCGAGTGCGCATCATTGGCACGTAGTGCCTTTTTTAACCTATATGGAATTGCAGCGAAATTTCCTATAGGTTAAAAAAAGGTGTCGTTTTCAAAAACGACACCCTTTTTTCATTCAATATTTTATTTTTTCATTGCACTTGATTCTCTTACTACAAGCCTTGGTGTAATGGGCGTAAGCCCGGGTTCCTTTTCACCTTTAATGGCTGAAATTGCAGTCCTCACTATTGTTTCGCCAAATTTTTCGTAGTCATAATCAATACTGGTAAGCTTTGGCACCAAGAGATCCGTTATGTAGGTGTTGTCGTAGCTTACAACGGAAATGTCTGAAGGTACTTTGAAGCCAAGCTCTGTAATACCTCTCATGACACCTGCGGCACTGAAGTCATTAATTGCGATGATTGCCGTAGGAATTTCCTTTAATCCAAGTAATTTTTTGACGCCTGTATAGCCGGTTTCGTGGTTGTAGCCACCGGGTACTACATATTCCTCTCTAAAAGGAATGCCGTGTTTATCAAGAATCTTACGATATGTTTCGTACTTTTCATAAGTGGAAGTAACATTCATGCGTCCACCCACAAGGGCAATTCTGTCATGGCCCAGCTGAATTAAATGCTCTGTTAAAAGAGTAGCAGCTTCAACTGCATCGATTGTGACGCGGTAACAATCTACTCCATCAATCTTACCCGTTACTACAATTGGAATGCTTGAAGCAATAGAGCCTGCTTCTTTTGCATATTCGGCATTTGTCTCTATGTCGTCTGCAAGACCCCCCAACTGGACAATGGCATCCACACGCTGTTGCATCAGCATGTGAAGCTGGTCCATTTCACGTTCGCCTTCACTAAGAGAATTACACAGAAGCACTCTGTAGCCCATGGTTCTTGCAGCATTTTCACACGCCACATAAACAGCCGAGTAGAAAGGGTTGCGAACATCTGCCGAAACAATGCCGATTACCTTTGATTTGGTATCCGATAAGCCTTTTGCAAGCGCATTTGGCTTAAAATTGTATTTATCGATAAGTTCCTGCACGCGCTTACGTTTTTCTTCACGTACATTGGCGTTCCTTGTAAGCACTCTTGAAACCGTTGCCGCCGAAACACCTGCTTCCTCTGCTATATCATAAATTGTTATGGGCTTTTTATCCCTTATGTCGTCCATCAGGCTGCTCCTTTTATTTCTAGATTTCTTCTTCTGAAACCGTTTTCAAAGTCAATCATAATAAAAGGTGACAGCTTTGTCAATCAAAATCGGGTTTCTGCAATCAGCACTAAATATCAAGTGCCAAATGTAAAACGCTGCACTTAGGAAGTGTGAAGCTTAATTTATTGCCCAAAGCCTTTACGTCATTAAATTCTTCTGAGTAAACTGTTTTTGGAGCTTCAAAGGTGTTGTGGGCATGCATTTCATTTACAAGGATTTCTCCCTTAACGCCCTTGATTTCCGTGTCGGCAAATTCGCCTTCGATTTCATAATCCTCTGTAACCGAAAGGTTTCCTAGTGTCACGTGAAGTCTTCCGTCCACGCCCAAAGAAACTGATTCTGTAATATTAGGAACATAGAAGTCCTTGTCTACGCCGATTTCCTTGGTCTCAACAGAGCTTTCCACAAGCTCTGCTTCCTGATGGTCTTTAAACATCTTAAATACGTAGTAGGTAGGTGTCTTAACCATCTTTTCACCCTCAGTTAAAATAACTGCCTGCAAAACATTTACAAGCTGAGCGATGTTTGCCATCTTTACTCTGTCACAGTGCTTGTTAAAGAGATTTAAGTTGATGGCTGCCACAAGTGCATCACGCATTGTATTCTGCTGATACAGGAAACCGGGATTGGTGCCGGGCTCTACATCATACCAGGTGCCCCATTCATCGATTACCATGCCGATTTTCTTTTCCGGATCATATTTATCCATGATGGCGCCGTGTTCTTTAATCAAAGTCTCCATATAGAGAGTTCTCTTTAAAGTCTGATACCACATTGCCTCGTCAAATTCTGTTGAAGAGCCCTTTCCCTCAGGCCCCCAGCTACCGGTAGGAAGTGTGTAATAATGAAGGCTTAAGCCGTCCATAAATCCGTTACCGTGGTCGAAGGTTGTTTCAAGCACCTTTTCTGTCCAATGGGTGTCTCCTGAATTTGCTCCACATGCAATCTTTTTTATTTTCTTTTCAGGATCATATTGTCTTATGTAGGTCTGGTATCTTCTGTAAAGGTCTCCGTAATATTCAGGGCGCATGTTGCCACCGCAGCCCCAGGATTCATTACCTACCCCAAAAAAATTTACTGTCCAGGGTTCTTCATGGCCGTTCTTTGTTCTTAAGTCTGCCATGGGAGATACTCCCTTGAAGGTCATGTACTCCACCCATTCGCTCATTTCCTGAACAGTGCCGGAGCCTACGTTACCGTTAATATAGGTTTCGCAGCCTAACTGTCTGCACAGCTCCATAAATTCATGAGTACCGAAACTGTTGTCTTCCACAACGCCGCCCCAGTGAGTGTTAATCATTTTCTTTCGGTTTTCTTTAGGACCAATACCGTCCTTCCAGTGATACTCATCTGCAAAGCAGCCGCCCGGCCATCTTAATACAGGAAGACCCATTTCCTTTAAGGCGGTTACAACGTCTGTTCTCATACCGTTTACATTAGGAATGTTTGAATTTTCTCCTACATACAAGCCTTCATAAATACATCTGCCAAGATGCTCCGAAAAATTTCCCTGTAATTCTTTGTTGATGTGACCAAGCTTCTTAGAAGGGTCTACCTTTAATTTATACATATTGCTCCTTTCACTTTAGTCAAAAAACTCACTCTTTTTTGACAGGTTATATCTGTTTTTGTTTAAGCCTTGACTTAAACTGTCTCAAGACTCTATTAAGCAATTCCAAATTAGCAAATAATCAACCTCCAGTCAACTAGTACATCGTTTGCAAAATAAATGGCCAGATAACGCAGAAGGATTTTTTAAGAGTGTACGTCAAAAACGTAGGCGTAGCGGGCTACGCTTAAGATTTTTGACGCGTGCTATTGTCAATGATATTCGCAATTGCTTCGCTACAGCTCTACTAAAAGCGTCACTACGTGCCTTACGAGGTACTGGGCTTGTAACAAAACACCTCGCGGGGAGCACCCACTGCCTAAAGGCAGTGGGTTTTCTTTAACTTTTATAAAATCAGTCTATTTAATATGGCTAGTTATTTAAAAATCGCTGTACCAGGTTTAAGCACGAACAATCCTATAGGAAAATCTCTTCTGAATGTCTAAAGACCCGCGAAGCTTATCCAAAAGATTTTTATTTTACGCATCCGTATACTTCCATCTGAGTTAACGCAGGGAAGGGTGATGGGTCGTCTGCCTTTATTAGCTTTGATATCGTAATCCAGGTAATTAGCTTCTTAGGAAAATTTATTTCATGAGGTGCATAGGACTTTTCAAGCTTTAAAGTAACTGTGCTTCCGTCAGAAAAAGAAAAAGTCACCTGCTCCCACCAGTTATCGTGTGGAAAATCCGCCCTTGTATATAATAAGATTTTATCTGCTTCAACTTCTCTTCCAAAATCTATTTTAAGTAAAGCATCGTCCCTTCTGTTAATGCCCCAGGATTCATAGGGCCATTCACCGTGGGAACGATTTTCACACACTCCGTCAACTGCATTTCTTGCAGCAAACACCGCCTCGCCTCTGGTTTCAACATTAGCACTTGCATGTGGGTAAAGATGTGTATCTCCATGCTGATCGTTTTGGTTAAAAGAAAGATTTTTATAATTTTTCACTTCAAAATCATAGGCTTTTCTTACATAAAGATAATGTTTATTACCGCTGAAGGTTTTAGGTGAATAGGAGGTTTTCTTTTCATCAAAGGGCACTTCAAAAGAAAAATCACCGGTTAAATAATTTACAGAGACTCCCAAAGCATCATCTACCTGCAGCACTATATCTTCCGGGTATTTGTCTGAAATTAAAAAAATACGGTCTCCGGGCGCATATTCTGCCTCGTATAAAAGGTCTGCCCTTGTTTCTCCCCTTTCCGATTTAAGAATTATTCCTTCCGAATTCACTATTTTTAATTCAAACATAAAACCTCCCATGTAAGAATCTTTAATAAGGTCATCTTAACAAAGGAGGTTTTAAAGTCAATAATTTTTCTTTTGATGGATAAAAAATTACATAAAATACATAAAAATTGCAATCTTATTCAAAGCCGCATTTCTTACGTAAGAAATTCTTTATCCAGGTAATGGCGGGGCCAAGTCCCAGACATATAAATAACGTAACAACGCCTACAGTACTGCCAAAGAAAAATCCAATTATTGCCATCGTAAAGTCCCAGGCCATTCTTACTGCCATGAAGGGAACTTTTTTTATTTTGCCGGCAATAATTGCAGGAACTGCATCGTAGGGAGACTGCCCCAAATCAACTGCCATGTAGGTAGCCGCAGCGATTACAAACCAGATAAGGGCCGGTATTAAAATAATCACACGGGTCTTGAAATCATCAAAGAAATCTGCAGGCAAAAGCTTTCCAAAAAGCCAGGAAAAGAAGTCTGCCGAATATCCCACCAACACCATATTTGCAAGAGTCCCAACGCCTATTTCCTTAATGCCGAACAAAAGCACTGCAATAAACAAAAGACAGTTATACAAAAACAGGGTGTTGCCGTAGGATAAACCGATTTTTGATGAAATGCCAAGGTTCATAACGGTGCAGGGGTCTGTACCGAAATTTAAATTTGTAAGCCAGTATACGCCAAAGCCCTGGCAGATTACGGCAATTATTACCATAATCACACGCAGGGAGAATTTATTTTTCTCTTTTGGCATATCCGTGAAAAATTTTATAAATTTATTCATTAATTAAGCATCAGCCTTCTTTACTGTCACCTTCTTCATAACAATTAAGAAGATAATTGTTATTGCGGCACCGATAGGAAGTGAAAGCCAGGTAAGGCTTGCCATATCAAGTAAGCCTGCAATGATGTAACATACAAAGGAAATTGCAGCTACTGTAATTGCGTAAGGAAGCTGTGTGGATACGTGGTCAATGTGGTTACAATGAGCACCTGCACTTGACATGATGGTGGTATCTGAAATAGGCGAGCAGTGGTCACCGCAGACAGCACCTGCAAGACATGCAGATACACCCACGAAGAAAAGGCTGCTGGTCTCTGAGAATACAACCGATACCAAAGGAATGAGGATACCGAATGTACCCCAGGAAGTACCTGTAGCGAATGCGATGATGCAGGCTACAATAAATACTACTGCAGGAAGGAGCCACTGAATATCGCCGGCGCTTTCCATTACTGTACGAACGAATGCCTTAACGCCAAGACCCTGAGTCATGTATTTTAAGGATGTTGCAAGCGTAAGAATTGTAATAGCGGGTACCATTGCGATGAAGCCCTGAGGAACGCATTCCATAGCTTCTTCGAAGGTAATAATCTTTCTGAGTACCATGTAAACGATGATTAATACTAAAACAATAATTGTACCCCAGGGTAAGCCTACATATGCATCGGTATTTGAGAAGGCATCAATCCAGTTACCCTCAACGCCGTCAGCTGCCATTGCATCAAAACCGTTCTTTATAAGTCCCCATACGCAGAAACCGATTAAAGCTACGATAGGAAGAATAAGGTCAATGATTTTACCCTGATGTGTATTCGAGGGACCTTCTTCTGCAAGCTTTCTTTCCTGCTTTTCATCTGCCAAAGAAACATCCAAAATAGAAAGGTCGCCTGTCTTTTCAGCCTTGATTTCAAAATCAGCCATCTTGCCGTAGTCATAGCCTAAAACAGCAAGAGTGATAATGAATACAAAAGTAAAGATTGAATAGAAGTTGTAGGGAATAGCACGAACGAACAATTCCATACCAGAATATAATTCAGAATCTACACAGCCGGAAACTGCTGCTGCCCAGGATGAAATAGGAGCAATCATACATACGGGAGCTGCCGTTGCGTCGATTAAATATGCAAGCTTAACTCTTGAAATCTTCTTGGCATCAGTAACTGGAGCCATAACTGAACCAACTGTAAGGCAGTTAAAATAATCATCGATGAAAATTAATACGCCGAGAGCGAAGGTAGCAAGCATTGCTCCGCACTTTGTCTTAATGTGCTTCTGCGCCCATTCGCCAAAGGCTCTTGAAGCACCGCACTTATTAACAAGAGCTACGATGATTCCCAAAAATACAAGGAATAAAAAGATACCTGCTGTATCTGAAACAGCTGCGCTTAATGCGTCCACGGTGATAGTGTCAATCGTACCGATAAAATCACATTCTGCCGTCATTAATGCACCAAGGGCTACACCGATAAACAGTGATGAATAAGCCTCTTTTGTAATGAGGGCTAGAGCAATTGCAACTACCGGAGGAAGAAGTGACCATGCCGTTTCAGCAAATGTCACGCCTGCCAGGTGAGCAGCTACAATAATCAAAACCATTGCCAAAAAAACAATCGTGGCAATTAATACGTTTTTCTTTTTCATTGTGTCTCTCCTTAAATATAAAAAAAATATAAACTTACCTGTTAATACTAGCTTTATTTACTTCTTTTGTCAATGCTTTAAAGTGTTAAACAATTAACACGATGAATGCAGCCCGTCAGCTTACGTCAAGCTGCAAAATGGGACACGATATCAGATATCGTGTCCCATTTTTTACCATACATGTAATTGCGTTGCAATTCCCTGCAGGTCAAAAAGGCACTACGTGCCAAGGATGCGCACTCGCGCGTAAGGTATATGTCGCTTTAGCTACCGCGCTCGGTAAAAGAGTTTCGCAAGCGAAACTCTTTTCATTTATTCTCGGCAGGTACTTCCTTACGGATTTCCTTTGTTCTGATTTCTTCGGTAATCTGGGCGATGAAGTCGCCTAAAGGCTTTTGACCTTCGTTGCCGGCATATCTGCTGGAAACAGATACTAAATTATCAGCCTGTTCCTGTTCACCTACAACTACCCAGTAAGGAAGCTTGTCAAGACGGGCCTCTCTTATCTTGTATCCGATCTTTTCAGAACGGTTATCAACGGTAACATCAACACCGTTTTTCTTAAGCTCTGCTCTTACCTTTTCAGCGTAGTCTGCATACTTTTCCGAAATAGGAAGTACTCTTACCTGCTCTGCGCACATCCATGTAGGGAACTTACCTGCGTAGTGCTCAATGAGCCATGCAAGGGTTCTTTCTAAGCATCCAAGGGAGGTCCTGTGAATAATCCAGGGTGTTGCTTTGTTGCCCTGTTCATCGATATAGTACATACCGAACTTTTCTGCAGAAGCGCAGTCAAGCTGGATTGTTACCATTGTATCTTCCTTGCCGTAAACGTTCTTAGCCTGAATATCAATCTTAGGACCGTAGAAAGCTGCCTCGCCGTCTTCCTCGGTAAATTTAATGTTATTCTTAACCATTACGTCACGAAGATAGCCCTGAGTCTTGTTCCAGTATTCATCATCTCCAAGGTATTTAGCCTTGTTTTGCGGATCCCACTTTGAAAGTCTGTAGGTAACGTCACCGTCAAGACCAAGTGTTGTCATAACATAGTTGCAAAGGTCAACGCAACGTGTTAATTCCTCTTCTGCCTGTGAGGGTGTTAAAATGATATGGCCTTCAGTAATCGTAAACTGACGTACACGTGTCAAGCCGTGCATTTCGCCGGAATCTTCGTTTCTGAAAAGTGTTGAAGTCTCAGACATTCTGTAGGGAAGGTCTCTGTAAGACTTCTGCTCGTTCATGTATACGTAATACTGGAAAGGACATGTCATGGGACGAAGAGCCATTACTTCCTTGCCCTCCTCTGCATCCTTATTAAGAATAAACATGCCGTCCATGTAGTGATCCCAGTGACCGGAAATCTTGTAAAGGTCTGATTTTGCCATTAAAGGTGTTCGTGTACGTACATAACCCCATTCGTTGTCTTCAAGATCTTCAATCCACCGCTGAAGCTTCATAATCATCTTTGTTCCCTTAGGTGTAAACAAAGGTAAGCCCTGGCCGATAACATCTGCCGTAAGGAAGAGTCCCATTTCACGTCCAAGCTTGTTGTGATCTCTCATCTTGATGTCTTCAAGATGTGCAAGATAAGCTTCCAGGTCTTCCTTCTTATTAAAGGCCGAACCGTAAATTCTCTGAAGCCTGTCTCTGTTTGAGTCGCCTCTCCAGTAAGCCATTGAGGATGCTGTAAGCTTAAAGGCCTTAACGCCCTTTGTGCTCATAAGGTGAGGGCCTGCGCAGAGGTCTACGAATTCTCCCTGATCGTAGAAAGAAATGGACGCATCTTTAGGAAGATCGTTAATTAATTCTACCTTGAAGGGCTCGTTTCTGTCTTCCATAAGCTTGATGGCCTCTGCTCTTGGCAGTTCAAATCTTTTAATTTCCCTGCCTTCCTTGATGATCTTCTTCATCTCTGCTTCCAAGGCATCAAGATCTTCTCTTGAGAAAGGATCTGTTAAGAAATCATAATAAAAGCCATCCTCGACGCTGGGACCGATGGTGCACTTTGCATCGGGACGAAGACGCTTAACGGCCTCTGCAAGCACGTGGGATGCAGTGTGGCGGATAACCGGAAGCGCCTCTGGATCGTTGGCTGTGATAATGTTTAAGGTTACGTCCTTGTCAATAACGGTGCGAAGGTCTACAACATGGCCGTCTACCTGTCCTGCAACCGCTACTCGTGCAAGACCTTCTGAAATGTCGAGCGCTATTTCGTAAACGCTCATTGCTGCTGCGTACTCTTTAAAAGAGCCGTCCTTTAATGTGATTTTCATTTGAAAATCTCCTTTCTGTGATTGAAAACCTCGGCCGCATGATTTTCCTGCAAAAGAAAAACCCTTATGTACCTAAATACATAAGGGTGCTTATCACACGGTTCCACCTTAATTTTCACTCAAACCCTTAACGCGGGACACGTCCTTTTCTACTATAAGCTTTTCTTTCTAAAAGCTTTTCCTTCAAAAAGGCAACTCAGGAAGGGTACCGACAAAATATTACATAGAAGCTCACACCATACGCTTCCTTCTCTGAATGCTTTTCTCATGCCGACATGTTTCCGTCTTCGCTTTTGCTTTCCTTATAATATTCTCTAATGCTTAAATTGTCAAGTTATGGTATAGTAGGCGTATGGAAATTTCAATTATTGTGCCGGTCTACAATATGGCCGCAGACGGAAAACTTAATTTTTGCCTGGATTCCTTAATCAACCAGACTATCACCGACTACGAGATTATCGCAGTTAATGATGCCTCAACCGATAATTCTCTTGAGGTGCTTAGAGATTATGAAAGCAAATATCCTGATTTATTTAAGGTAATTACCTATCATGACAATCGCCATCAGGGCGGAGCCAGAAATGAAGGCATCAAAATTGCAAAGGGTGACTTTATCGCTTTCATAGATTCGGATGACTGGGTTTCTCCCGATTATTATGAGAAGCTTTTAAATACGGCAAAGGAAACCGGTGCTGATGCAGTAGCCAGTAACTACACCATTGTATATGACCACACCTTTACCCCGGGCAAATTATACGAATGTGTAAATAAAGATGTAACAGGTGTATTGGATATTGAAAAACGCAAACGCCTTTTAATGAATGCAGGCTCTTTAGTTATGAAGATATACAGGCGGGAGCTTATTCTTCAAAATCATCTTTTTTTTCCCGAGCACATGTTTTATGAAGACAATGCCATGGGATGTTCCTATAGCATGTACATTAAGCATTTGGAAATCTGTGAAGGCCCACTCTACTATTATTATATGAGAGGCAATTCCACTACCCACACAGTAACGGAAGCTGCTTCCAAAGACCGCTTAAAGGCCATGGAAATCATGGTGTCTGAGATGAAGGCAAGAGGCTTTTATAAGGCTTATAAGGATGAGGTTGAACAGATTTTTATAAGACTTTATCTCATAGGCACTCTTTTTGGCTACATGATTGACTGTAAGCATAAGCATTTTTCTTTTGTCAGGGAAATAAAAAGGGGAGTACTTACGTACATCCCTGATTTTAGAAGCAATAAATATTATGACTCAATTCCCGAGCCTGAACAGCGCAAAATGTTAGACCTTTTTATGAAGAACGCTTTGGCCTTTTATTTATTTTACGGTGCCAAATGGAAATACCGTCACTTCATTAAGAAAGTGCGCCACGAAGCTTAGTAAGCATTTCTTCGTAGTGTTTCATGGTATCTGCATGATGATTTTTTATTTCTTCAAAATTTAATTCAGCAGCGCAAACTTCAAGGTGCTTTGCTTCTTCGGAAAGTTCTATTGCTCCGATTGAAAGCGAAGTGCTTTTTAATGCATGAATCTGTGTCCTGTATTCAATCCAGTCCTGCTTTTCAAAAAGTGTATTTAATAATTCAAGTCTTGAATCCGTTACATAATCTTCAATAATATCTCTGTAAAGCTTTACATCATTGGCACAGCAGGACATACCCATTACTGTATCAATAAAAGTAAGCCTTGATAAAATCCTTGCGCAGTCATCTTCATTAAGTACAGCTGCCGCCTGAGACGCAAACCTTTCATTTTCTTTAGTTTCTCTTGCGGCATTTAAATATTTTAATACCATTTCTTCAAGGTATTTGCCCTTTACAGGCTTTGATAAATAATCTGTAAAGCCAAGACTCTTATATTCTTCCTCTGCTCCGTTTCCTGCATTTGCTGTAAGTGCCACAACCGGAGTCTCGTTATTTTTAGTATCCATTTCCTTTAGGCGTTTTAGTGTTTCAACGCCATCCATTTCAGGCATTAAGTGGTCCATAAAAATAATATCGTATTTTTTCTGTTTAGCAAGCTCTAAGGCACGTTCTCCGGAAAGTGCAGTATCGATTTGAATCAGAGTTTTCTTAAGCAGTCCCTTAAATACATCAAGGTTCATCAAAACGTCATCAACTACCAATACTTTAGCATCCGGTGCCTGAAATTTTTCCTGATATTTTTCAACCACACGGGTACGTGCAGATACGCTCTTATAAAAATCTCCAAGAGATGACATTCCCATAATCTTCTGAGGGATTGTAACCGTAAATGTGGAGCCTTCATCTATAACGCTTTCAACAGAAACACTGCCGCCCATCATGTCGATTAACTGTTTCGTGATGCTTAAGCCAAGGCCTGTGCCTTCCACATATTTATTCTTTTGCTCGTTAAGTCTTTGAAAGGATTCAAATAATTTTTCTTTATCCTCATCGGAAATGCCCATGCCTGTATCCTTAACGGAAATGATCAGGTTCATGTTATCCCCTTCAAGCTTCTGCCAGCTGATGGAAAGTTCTACATATCCTACCTTTGTGTATTTAACGCCGTTAGTTAAAAGATTAGTAATGATCTGTCGTATTCTTACTTCATCACCGTATAAATATTTAGGAACTGAAGGGTCATTTGAAACCTTTAAATCAAGTCCCTTATCCTTAGCACGAAGGCTTATCATGTTGTAGCAGTCGGTAATAATAGACATTAAGTCGTATTTAGCCGGTATCAGTTCAAGACGGCCTGCCTCAAGCTTTGAAGCATCAAGAATATCGTTAATAATAGATAAAAGACTCTGTCCCGCATTACGGATGTTGCAGGCATATTCTTCAACCTCAGGGGAAATTTCTTCTCTTAAAATCATTTCATCCATACCTAAAACCGCATTAATGGGAGTACGGATTTCATGGCTCATTTTGGCAAAGAAAGCAGTCTTTGCATCCTGGGTAGCCTTAACCTTGGAGGCTTCTTCTATACTCATTTCTATCTGATAGTGAAGTACCAGTGCAAATGCTGCCACAATTAAACCTATAATAATGGTTTCAGAGGAAGTCATCCAGGGATTAGGACTGTATATAACATATCTGTCCGTTTTGAATATATCAAAACAGAGAGCAATAATCTCTGTCATAATTAAAAACAGAGTTGAAAACATCCATATGAAATTCCTGTAAAAGGAGGTAAGGAGCATAGGGCAAATTGCAAAAAGCCAGAAGGCTGAGATATCTCTATAAAAATAAATCATGGAAGTAAAATAGAATGTATAGAAAAACGAGCAAAGAATTCTAAAACATGCATTCCTGCTAGGGTCATCCTTTTTTAAAATCTTATTAAAAATCCGATATAAAAACGTTATTAAAACACAACAGACCATCTGAGCAATATATGGATATATTACAAACCATAAAAAGCTACCGCTTTTATCCTCAAAACTTGGGCGAAGCCATGTAGCCCAGGCAATGCCGTTACAAAAAAGCCCTAAAATGGCTATATAATAAAGCTGTTTGTTTAATGTAATTGTTAATCCTTTTTTTCCACTGAACTGGCGATGAAATTCTTCTTTGTCCTTACCGCCGGAAATAATGCTAAGCCTCATAGTAGCTCCTCTTATTAAAGAAACTCATTCACCCTGCTAGCATAAACTTTTCGTATTAAAGCAATATTAATCAGCGGGATATAATTACTTCTTTTAAATTTAAGTCTTTATCAACAATTAATAAGTCAGCATCCTTGTTAATGCTTATACTGCCCACCGTTTTGTAAATTCCCGTTTCTTTTGCAGGAGTTTTGGTAGCTGCAATGATAGCATCTTCCTTTTTTACTCCCATCCTTACGGCTTCCCTTAAACAGTCAAAAAGCGTGGAGGCGCTTCCTGCTATTGTGCCATCCTTTAGTGTGGCAAGGCGTCCCTTTACATAAACGTCCTGGCCGCCGAGTGAATATTTACCGTCAGGCATGCCTGTAGCCTCCATACTGTCACTTATTAAAATCACTCTGTCTTGGCCAAATATTTTAAAGGTGTTTTTAACTACTGCAGGATGTACGTGAATGCCGTCTGCAATGAGTTCTACCTTCACATCCTCGCTTTCCATTGCAGCCCCGATAACTCCCGGATTACGATGAGAGAAGGAAGGCATTGCATTATAAAAATGTGTAATATGCTTTGCTCCGTTAGAAAAAGCCTTTATTGTTGTGTCATAATCAGCGGTTGTGTGAGCAATGGAGGTTACGTATTTTTTTGAAAGTTTTTTAATACAGTCAATTGCGTTTTCGGTTTCAGGCGCAATTGCAACTACCTTTACCAAATCTTTAGAAGCTTCATTTATGCGCTCTATCATATCGACATCCGGTTTTGCTATATACTTAGGATTCTGGGCTCCTCTTTTTTCCATTGAAATAAAAGGTCCTTCAAGATAAATTCCTTTAACAGTCTTTGTTTCTTTTGACACTTTTTTTACAGCCTTTACTACTTCCGTCAGTTTATCCTCAGGGTAGGTCATGGTGGTGGGAAAATAAGAAGTGATGCCCCGGCTCTCTTCAAATTTAATCATTTCACGAAGGCCTTCAATGTCACCGTCACAGGTGTCATGATTGAAGCAGCCGTGGGAATGAATATCCACAAGTCCAGGGATAATGTATTTAGAAGCTTCCATAGGAGACAGGCTCACCTTTGGAATTTCTTCAACATTTTTAATTATGCCGTTATCAATATAAATACGTCCAGGCTTAAATTCTCCTGTTTCAAAAAATACATAGCCTTCTATTTCTCTCATATTTCACTCCTATAATTCATACACAAGGGACTTACTTATGTGATCTGAATATTTATTTTTTCTTCCGTCTTTAGTACAAACCAAATGCATTCCAAGTTTTTCAATTAATCTTGAGGAAGCAGTGTTTTCACAGTCGCAGCAGGCAAAAAATTCATTAAAGCCTAAATTTTCTTTTGCATATTCAATAAGTGCCGTTGCTGCTTCGAAGGCGTAACCCTTGCCCTGATATTTTTTATTTAATATCCAGCCAAGCTCACCCTTTCCTTCTTCATTATACACGCTTATTTCCCCAATGTTTACTCCTTCAAGGGTAATTGCGTATTCATAGGCTCTCGGCGGTTTTTTCTTCCATTCTTCTTCAACTGCCTCTAAAAATTTTTCACATTCCTCCATCGATTCAAGAGGCAGAAATCGCATATATTTTATTTCATCTTTATCTGCTGCATATTCATAAAAGCTTTCTAAATCCGTGCTTTTAAAAGGTCTTAACACAAGACGCTTTGTGTAAATATAATTTTCCTGTGACATAAAAACTCCTGTATTTTTTTACAATCCTTTGACATATATTATTCCCTTATCCTCGCTCAAAGCATCATAATACCTAATTACAATCCACCTTAAAAGTGAAAAACCAGCCAATCATAAAGACCGGCTGGTTAAATTCATTATATTCTTGAAAATATCGAATATATTGACGAAGACAGCTTATTCCCACTCGATAGTAGCAACGGGTTTTTCTGAAATGTCCCAGAGTACTCTGTTGATGCCAGGAATCTTAACGATTTCATCACGCATGCGGCATAATACATCAAAGGGAATTTCGGGAACGGTTACTTTAACTGCGTCTGTTGTGTTAACGGCTCTGATTACGCAAGCCCAGCCCATGTAGCGCTCGCCCTTACCGTCAACGTATTTGATGCCGGTTGACTGCATATCTGGGATGGCACAGAAATACTGCCAGGGTGTGTTTTTAAGCTTTCCGATTTCAGCACGTACGATTGCATCAGCTTCACGAAGAGCCTCAAGACGGTCACGGGTAATTGCACCTGTGCAGCGTACGCCAAGACCTGGGCCTGGGAAGGGCTGACGATAAACCATGCTGTCTGGAAGGCCTAATACCTTACCCACAATACGTACTTCGTCTTTGTATAAGAATTTAACGGGCTCACAAAGCTCAAACTGTAAGTCTTTTGGAAGTCCGCCTACGTTATGATGAGCCTTTACGCCGTCAGATTCGAGAATGTCTGGATAAATGGTACCCTGTGCAAGGAATTCAATGCCTTCAAGTTTCTTGGCTTCTTCAGCAAATACGTCGATGAATTCAGCACCGATAATTTTACGCTTTGTCTCAGGATCGGATACTCCTGCAAGCTTATCAAGAAAACGATCAACAGCGTCAACATAAATAAGGTTGGCATCCATCTGATTTTTGAACACTTCAATTACCTGTTCAGGCTCGCCCTTTCTTAATAAACCATGGTTTACATGTACACATACAAGCTGCTTGCCGATAGCCTTAATTAAAAGAGCAGCAACAACTGATGAATCAACACCGCCTGAAAGTGCAAGTAAAACCTTCTTGTCGCCTATAGTAGCTTTGATTTCGTTAATCTGCTCATCGATGAAGGCTTTCGCCATTTCTTCGTTTGTAATTCTTTTTAAAGATTCAGGTCTTAATTCGCCCATGGATTTTTCCTCCTAAATTTTATATAAAAATTTATAATACTAAGTTTTTTGTTTGTAAAGAAAAATTATAGTTGTATTTAATAAAACACTTTTCCTTCTTCTATCAGTTTAAATTTACGACCCTTTATTTCATATATAAAAAGACTGCAGTTTTTCTGCCAGGCGCCCGCCCAGAAGTCTTTTTTTTCACGATGTTCAAGTGTAGTCATAAGAGCTTTATTCATGGCGCCATGCCCGGAAATCAAAACTGTTGCATCGGGCCTTTCCATAGAAAGAGGTACGATAACAGTTTCTATGAAGTCCCTCGTACGTGCACACAAAGCTTCAATTGTCTCAGCGCCCTCTTTTGCCACATATTTTTCAGGCTCCGTAAAGAACACTTCTACTCCGGGAGTCCTTTCTTTAGGATATTTCCCTTCGTTTACTCCAAAGCCCATTTCGATAAGCCGGTCATCCGTAATAATTTTTATATCCCTGTCTGCCCTGATTATCTCTGCCGTTTCTTTTGCCCTGCTTAAAGGGCTTGAGTATATTATATCAAAAGAAACAGCCTCCAGGGCCTTTGAAGTGATTTTTGCAAGTTCTCTGCCTTCTTCGTTTAGGGAAGTATCCGAATTACCCTGAAGTCTTTTAGCAAGGTTCCAGTCTGTAGTGCCGTGTCTCATTATATAAAGCTTCATATATCAGCGTTCCTCTCTGAAGTAGGAAAGTCCAAGTGACTGAGGCGGCTGATTTTCACGTTTGTTACGCATGCTTGTAATAACAAGCACGATTAAAGTAACCACGTAAGGAAGCATCTTGTAAAGTTCCTTATATTCCATGTGGTCCATACCTGTAGGAAGGTAAAGATAAAGAATATAAAGACCACCGAAAAGGATTGAAGCAAATATACCTACATTAGGACGCCAGATGGCAAAGATTACGATTGCAATTGCAAGCCAGCCTCTGTCGCCGAAAGCATCGTTACTCCATACACCGCAGGCGTAGTCCATAACGTAGTAAAGACCGCCGAGACCTGCAATCATACATCCAAGACATGTAGTGACGTATTTGTATTTTGTAACTGAAATACCTGCAGCATCTGCTGTTGTGGGGCTTTCACCTACTGCACGAAGGTGAAGACCTGTTCTTGTATGGTTAAGTATGTAGGAAGCTGCGAGTGCAATAATAATTGCAAGGTATGCTAAAAATCCATAGCTTAAGAAAATCTGTCCAAACCAGTTTGAGTTTGTATCTGCAATGGCTTTGCTAAAATACGTACTTGTTTTTGAAAGTGCAATCGAAGGCACGTCCAAACCTGAAAGCTTGATTAAAGAGCCTCCGAAAAAGTTGCCAAAGCCTACACCAAAGGTAGTCATGGCAAGACCAGTTACGTTCTGATTGGCACGTAATGAAACCGTAAGGAAGCTGTATAAAAGTCCCATAAGGAAAGCCCCTAATAGGCAGCACAGCATGGGAATGGCAATCATTAAAAATCCGTTTTCTTTTGCCGTTCCCGCATTTATAGCCTGCTCATAATAAAATGAGCCGATAACGCCGCTTATGGCGCCTACGTACATAACGCCAGGAATACCTAAATTCAAGTTGCCTGACTTCTGTGTCAGGATTTCACCCGTTGAACCATATAAAAGAGGAATACCCTGAGCTACAGCTCTTGGGATAAATGCAACTAACCCTATCATTTATTTATCCTCCTTTTTACTTGATTTTCTAAAGTTTATCTTATAGGAAATGAAAAATTCACATCCGATGATAAAGAAAAGAATGATGCCTGTAATGATATCCGAAAATGACTGGTTTAATCCAAATACCGTTGAAATTTCGCCCGCTCCTCTGTCAAGGAACACAATAAGAAGGCTTGCAAAAATCATAATAACCGGATTAAATTTGGCAAGCCAGGACACCATAACTGCTGTAAAGCCCTGACCGTCCGAAATAGTGGTGGTAATGGTGTGATTAATGCCGCCCACAAGCAATAAGCCTGCAATACCGCATACAGCACCTGACAAAAGCATGGTGCGCACAATAACCTTTTTAACCTTCATGCCCACATATCTTGCAGTACGTTCCGATTCACCTACAACGGAAATTTCATAACCATGTTTTGAATAATTTAAGTAAATGTACATTGCAACAGTTACAATTACCGCAACTATAATCGAAAGTAAATATTTGTTACCAATCTGAGGAAGCCATCCAAGACTGGTGTTCTGGTTAATAATACCGATTTTGCCGGAGCCCTTTGGCACTTCCCACTTAACCGTATAATAAGCCACAAGCTGGGTTGCAATGTAGTTCATCATAAGGGTTGAAAGAGTCTCGTTGGTATTCCACTTTGCCTTAAATATAGCCGGCACGAAGCCCCAAATGGCACCTGCCATCATGGAAGAAATTACCATGAACAAAATAATCATCCAGTTTGGAAGCTTATCTGCCATTAAAATCATGCAGGCTGCGGAGGCAAGACCTCCTATAAGCACCTGACCCTCACCGCCGATATTCCAGAATTTCATCTTAAAGGCTGGTGTAAGTGCCAGCGAAATAATTAAAAGTATTGCCGTATTCTGTAAGGTAATCCAGGTCTTTCTGGCAGAGCCGAAAGCTCCGGATACGATTGTTGCATATACCGACAAGGGATTGTCACCTGTAAGAGCCGTTGTAACGATTGCGCTTACGATTAAAGCTAAAACAATGGCTATGCCTCTGATGCCCCAGGTCTTTTTTTTAGGTATTGCATCCCGCTTTACTACATGAAATAAAGGCTCTTTAACTTTATCCTGGTTACTCACTTAAGCTCTTACCTCCTACTCTGGTCATCATCATGCCAACCGTATTTTTATCTGTTGTGCGTCCATCCACAATGCCGCTGACCTTACCGCCGCAGAGCACTAAAATCTTATCGGAGATTTCAAGCAGTACGTCTAAGTCTTCGCCCACAAAGATTACGGCTACACCGTTTTTCTTTTGCTGATTGATAAGATCGTAGATTGTGTAGGAAGAATTGATGTCAAGTCCTCTTACCGCATAGGCTGTCAGTAAAACTGTGGGAGCCGAAGCGATTTCACGGCCCACAAGTACCTTCTGTACGTTACCGCCGGACAAACGTCTTACAGGAGTGGAAACCCCTGGAGTTACAACCTCCAAATCCTTTACAACCGTTTCTGCAAGATGCTTTGGTGCCTTACGATCTGTGAAAACCGTAGTGCCCTTTCTGAAGGAACGAAGCATCATGTTGTCGGTTAAGTCCATGTTGCCTACAAGTCCCATGCCAAGTCTGTCTTCGGGGACAAAAGAAAGGGTAACACCCATTTCGGCAATTTTTAATGGATCTTTTCCAAGCAAAGCCTCCTCTTTACCGTCATCTTCAACGTAGAAAATCTCGCCGGATTCTGCGGGCTGCAGGCCTGCGATTGCCTCTAAGAGCTCCTTCTGACCGCAGCCTGAAATACCGGCAATACCAAGTATTTCACCGGAATTGGCAGTGAAGGAAACATTGTCTAATTTTACAATACCCTCCTCGTTTCTCACGGTAAGTCCCTTTACCTCGATACGGGGCTTTGAATTAACTGGTTCTGGTCTTTCTATATTAAGCGTTACGGAATGACCTACCATCATGTCTGTCATTTCTTTAGCGTTTGTGTCGCTTGTAATCATATCACCCACATATTCACCGTGTCTTAAAACGGCTACGCGATCTGAAAGGCTTTCCACCTCGTGCATTTTGTGGGTAATAATAACGATTGCCTTACCGTCGTCACGCATGTTTCTTAACACATTAAATAGCTTCTCAGTTTCCTGGGGAGTTAAAACAGCGGTGGGCTCGTCTAATATCAGAATGTCAGCGCCTCTGTATAAAACCTTTACGATTTCAACAGTCTGCTTTTCCGATACTGACATATCGTAAATCTTTTGATTAGGGTCTACCTCAAAGCCGTAGCGGTTGCAGATTTCTGTAATCTTTTTGGAAGCCTCCTTGAGGTTGAGCTTACCCTCCATACCAAGAACAATATTTTCGGCTGCAGTTAATACATCCACAAGCTTAAAATGCTGGTGAACCATACCTATGCCCAAAGAAAAAGCATCCTTAGGTGAACGGATAACCTCTTCCTTTCCGTTAATGAAAATCTGTCCTTCGTCTGGAAAATAAATGCCGGAAATCATGTTCATAAGGGTAGTCTTACCGCTACCATTCTCTCCGAGAAGGGCTAAAATCTCGCCCTTGTAGATGTCTAAGTTGACTTTTGAATTGGCAGTTACTGCACCGAATGTCTTGGTGACATTACGCATGGAAACTGCTGCCTGTTTTGTTTCCAAATTGGTATCTCCTTAAATAAAACCAAAAACGAAAAAATTCAAAGGGTGGTTTTATTACCCACCCTTTGAAAATTGTACCAAATACTATGGGCTTTCTTCAAGAGCCCGCATTCAAATTTAGAATTTTGTGTCAAGAAGAGTGATGCCGTCAATCTGAAGATCGAAGTAAGGAGCGGAACGGTCTGAAGATTCAGCAAAGTAGCC
Source organism: Lachnospiraceae bacterium (assembly GCA_963643225.1). GTDB lineage: Bacteria > Bacillota > Clostridia > Lachnospirales > Lachnospiraceae > UBA1258. The sequence goes on along the minus strand of CAVIIX010000016.1, from coordinate 6,776 downwards.
GTCCTTAATTGCTTCGTGATCGCCTTCGTAAGCTGCGTCTGTATCAACGTCAGCCATGTAAGAGTTAACCTGTTCGCCATTTACGGTGAAGGTTGTGATGTCAAATACGTGAAGAGTACCTGCTACCATAGCAGCCTTTGCTGTTTCGATAGCTTCTGCAGTACCCTCTGCAGCAGCGTCGCCAAGGTCTGTAAGTAATACTGATTCTGTAGCGATTGTGCCTGTCCAGTCAGCCTCAAAGGCTGTGCCGTCCATCGTGCACTGCATAGAATACTTCATGTAAGGAGCCCAGTTGATTCTTGAAGATACGATGAAGGTGTTGGGAGCTACAGATGCTGTAGAACCGTTGTAAGAAACATTTGGAACACCTGCTGTTTCACAAGCTGTGGGCGCACCCATTGAGTCAGCATGCTGGGAAATAAGTACGCAGCCGTCTTTGATAAGGGTCTGAGCGCCTTCCTTTTCTGCTGTTTCATCATACCATGAGCCTGTAAAGGTAACTTCCATTGTAGCGGTAGGGCAAACGCTTTTTGCTCCAAGGAAGAAGGATGTATAACCGGAAATAACTTCTGCATATGTAAATGCACCTACGTAACCGATCTTGCATTCATCTGCTGTGATAGTGCCAGCTTCAATCATCTCGTTAAGCTTCATACCTGCTGCAATACCTGCAAGGTAACGTCCTTCGTAAATGGAAGCAAATGCATTGTGGTAGTTTGAAAGGCCTTCTGTGTGAGCCTTTGTACCTGTTGCATGGCAGAACTGAACTTCAGGATATTCCTTGGCTGCTTCGATGATGTAGTCTTCGTGACCGAAAGAGTCTGCAAAAACGTAACCGCAGCCTGCATCTACAAGTTCACAAGCTGCTTCATAGCATTCCTGACCTTCAGGGATGTTTGTCTTGATAACGATTTCAACGCCTAAAGCCTCACAAGCTTCTTTAGCTGCATTGATAAAGTTTAAGTCGTAAGTTGAGTTTTCATCATGAAGGAAGATAAAACCTGCCTTTAATGATGCGTTTGTTTCTGTAGTAGCGTTATCACCGCATGCGCAGAGTGATAAAACCATGAGTAAAGATAATAATAATGCTACAATTCTTTTCATAATTTCTCCTTTTTCTTTTGCTTGGGTTTTAATTATAATCAATATACAGAAAAAATAAATAAATAAAAGAGTTTTGCTTGCGAAACTAAAGCGCCGAGCGCGGTCGCTAAGGCGACATATACCTTTCGCGCGAGTGCGCATCTTGGCACGTAGTGCCTTTTTTACCTATATTGAATCGCAACGCAATTTCCTATAGGTAAAAAAAATCGATTTAGATTAAATCTAAACCGATCATCAAAAATACAATACGATTATACGAGCAGCATTACCTATAATAAAAAATAAAACTGTACCTAAAGTCGTAAATGCATCTTCGATAGTCCGGTTATTTACGGTATCCGGGTAGAAACTTCAAAACCATATCTTTTGATATATATCGAAAATAATTATCTTTACGAGTTTAGAATATCAATACCGAAAGCAAATTTCAATGTACCAAATTGACTAATTTAGCATATTTTTAAATCGGCTTTTCGGCAAGTTGTTAATTTTGTGTTAAAATTGGTCAACATAAGTTGCTACAGGTCAAGAAAAATATATCTGCGTGATGTTTATTCCATTCCACAATTTTAGTGAAGGAATAGAGCAGCCGGCCAAAGGCCAGCGCAACCTATCTAAATTCAATTTTTCCTGTAGCAGCATCCATTGATTCTACAATTGCAAGAGATTCAAGGTGGTAGCCTAAATTACGAATCATCTGTCCTCCGGGCTGGAAACCTTTTTCAATGGCAATACCGATGCCTTCAACGGTGGCACCTGCCTGGGTACATATCTGAATAAGTCCCTGAAGAGCACAGCCGTTAGCAAGGAAGTCATCAATAATAAGCACGTGATCCTCAGCACTCAAAAACTTCTTTGACACAATTACGTGGTTGGTGTTTTTGTGAGTGAAGGATTCAACCTCGGCTGTATACATTTCGCCATCAAGGTTAATTGATTTAGCCTTCTTTGCAAATACAACGGGTGCATTGTTAAAATGAAGCGCAACAACGCTTGCAATGCCAATGCCTGATGCCTCGATTGTAAGTATCTTGTTTATGTTTTTGCCTTTAAAACGTCTTGCGTATTCTTCACCCATTTCGTTAAATAAGGCTACATCCATCTGATGATTTAAAAAGGAATCAACCTTTAATACGTTTCCTTCCTTTACAACGCCGTCTTTTAAAATTCTTTCTTCCAAGCAGTTCATTGATTATTGCCTCCGTAAAGCTTTTCAAGTAAACATTCAAAATCTGATCTACCCCAGATTGCAGGAACGGGATATAAAGGATTTGCTTCTTTTATAGCACGATTTATTATTTCTGTAAAATCTTCTTTTTTTAGCTTTTCTATTTTTTTTGGAATTCCAAGGTCTGAATTCATCTTTTTAACAGATTTAATAAAATTATCTGCTTTTTCTTTTGCAGTATCACCCTTAATGCCTGCTGCCTCAGCAAGTTCTGAAAGCTCCTTAACGCAGGAGTCTCCATACAGCTCTAACACTGCAGGTAAAATTATTGCGTTTGCTTCACCGTGGGCAATGCCGTAAAGAGCGCCCACTGCATGGGCAACCGCATGCACGTAGCCTACAAAGTTGTTTGTAAAGGCTACCCCGGCATAGAAGGAACCAAGCAGCATATTTTCACGCGCTTCTAAATTCGTGCCGTCTTCATAGGCCCTTTCAAGATTTTCATAGATTAATTTAACAGCATCAAAGGAGGCTTTCTTTACCTTTAAGGAAGCAAAGCGGTTTGTATAGGCTTCTACCGCATGGGTAAGAGCATCCATACCGGTAAAAGCCGTAATACCTTTTGGAAGGGCCACGGTAATCTGCGGGTCTAAAATTGCATATTTAGGCACAAGGCAGAAATCGTTAACCGCATATTTATAATGAGTACCGTTTACAGTGTCTGTTACTACCGCTGCTGCCGTTGTCTCTGAGCCGGTGCCTGCAGTTGTTGGAACCGCATAAAAATCAGGAATGGTCTTTCTTATTTTGAGTACACCCTTCATCTGTCTGATGGTTTTGTCAGGACGCACCACTCTTGCGGCCACTGCCTTTGAGCAGTCGATAACGCTGCCGCCACCGATTGCCACAAAGGACTCACAATTATTTTCTTTGTATAATTTAAGGGCTGCCTCCACACACTCAATCGTAGGGTCAGGAGTCACTTCAGAAAAAATCGTTAAATTAATTCCGGCATTTTTGATTGCTTCAAATAGAGGCTCTAATGTTCCGCGCTTTATAAACCCAGGGGTTGTAGCAAGAAAAACATTCCTTTTGCCGGTTTTGACAAGTCTTTTTGGTATTTCCATAATGCTTCCGTTTCCCCTTATGACTTCAGGCTCCCTTCTTGACAACACTCTGATTGACATCCCCATAATCCATTGTCTGGTTCTGTAATATGCCTTCATATTTCACCTCTTTATTTAATGTTCATAACAGTCTAAAAGCTTTTCAACATATTCCATTGAAGCGTAATAGTCTACACGGTCAATCGCTTCTTTCAGGCCCTTCATTAAAGGGGCCTTAATCTCATCGTAGTCTGCGGGCCACAATTCCTTAAAAAGCTCTTCCGTATCATCCATTTCAAATTCTTCAAGCTTTTCATGCATCCTAAGCAAAATCCTTTCAACCGAATCGCTTGGTATTTTAACAATTTTCTTTTCTTCCTTTTCAGCGAAGGGTTCTGCCAAAGCCGCCTGTTTTCTGTAGAAAGAAAGTACCTCAGGCATATTTGCTTTAATAAAGGCTTCGTCTCTGTCATTACCTGCCTTTTCAAGCTCGTACATCTTTTCTGAAAGTTTAATCATGCCAAGGGTTCTTGCCATTCCCTTAATGCCGTGCACCATCACTACGAAATCTTTGTAGTTGCCTTCTCTTTCAAGAGCAAGCATTTTGCTTTCCTTTTCTTCAACTTCATTCACGAAGTCTCTTAGCATGACAAGGAACAGCTTCTTATTGCAGCCCGTATAACGTGCGGCAGCCTCTGTATCTATTCCTTCAATTACAGGATAGCCATAGTCTGTTGCAGGTTTTTCCATAGCCTCTGTACCGTGCTCGAATATAAGAAGGTCCCTTTTTAAATAGGCACGAAGACAGGCAGCAAAGGCCTCGGTGCTGGCAGGCTTAAATAAGCATCCATCCATTCCGGCTTCAAGATATTTTTCTTTTGCCCCTTTAACGGTATTGGCGGTAAAGGCAATAATTACTACGTCCTTAATAGGAAGCTTTAAAGCTCTTATCTTGCGGGCAGCCTCAATGCCGTCCATACCCTCCATCATGTAGTCTAAGAAAATCAGGTCGTATTTTTTACCCTCCATGAGCATTTCAAGGCATTCGTATCCGCTTTCAGCCACATCCACCGTTGCCTTAAACTGTTCTAACATGGTGCGGGCTATCTGCAGGTTAAGAGTATTGTCATCCACCACCAGGATTTTCGCCTGAGGACATATAAAGGCGTTGCTTTCAGCTGTTTTTTTACTTTTAACCCTCTTTTCCTGCTCAAGAAAAATCTTGTTAATAGTAATGGCACTTAAAGGTGCCCGCACGAAAATGCAGTCATCATCCAATTCCTTGGGGGTGCTGTTTCCAGTAAGCACTGCAACATGTACGTAGGACTTTGCCTTTTCGGAGGCTGCAATTTTGCGGCCGTATTTTTCGTAATCGTAAATTAAAATCGGATATCTTGTTTCATCCGTAGCCTTTCTGATGCGTGATAATACCTGAAAAGAATCATTTAAAATTTTTAACCGGTTACAGGTTTTCTTTAATTCAAGAAATAAATCTTCAGTGTTCCCGTAGAAAGAAACACGAAGTTTTTTATCAAATTCATAGGACGATAACGTCTTTCGGTCAAGAAGCTGTGACGGAATTCTTATTGAATATACATTTACTTTGTTTTTAATGCTGCAAACGGATAAGTCGCCGTCTAAGGCTTTTGCAATTTTTTTGGCTACCATTAAGCTTATGCCATAGCCCGTTGAAAAGTCCATCCCAAGTTCATTGCCCTTAGACATGTATTCTTCAAAATTTATATCTGTCTTAAATACGTTTCTTCCGGTATCACGGATTGTATATACATATTCAAAGCGTCCGTCGCTTAAGTATTCACCTGACACCTTTAAGCTTACGGAACCGTCTGCCGTGTAACGGATGGCATTCGTTAAAACATTTAATAGCACCTGTCTTATTCGGTGGTCATCGCCGATTGCGTTAACTGGAATATCCTCAGCTACGCTTACATAAAATTCAACGCTCTTTCTTGCCACACGTTCATTACACATATCTACAACATTATCTACAAGAGTGCATATGCTGTAGGGTGCCATGTCAAAAGTCTGAACCTTTTCATAGTCTGAAGAAGCACTCAGGATATCGTTCAGAATATCGTTAAGGTTCATGGTGGAGACTCTTACAACCTCGGCATATTCCTTATAGGCTTCAGCCGATAAGTCTTCGTTTTTCATCATTTCGGAAGCTCCCATTAATGCATTTAAGGGAGTTTTTAATTCATGAGAAATATTTATTAAAAGGTTCTTTCTGGCTTCTTCGTTTTTAAGGGCATCACGTTCAAGCTGCACCACGTCTGAAATATCCGAAGCTAAGATTGTATAACCTTCGATTTTTCCGTTTGCAACAAGTCTGTCAGCAGTCACCTTATAGGTAAAGCCATTCTTTTCAAATTTAGATTCCTGTCTTGAAATCGCTTCCTTTAACTCGGCACTGCATACATTTCCTTCTATTAAATCAGGATATAAATCAAAAGCAATGTCGTTTGCATACAAAACCTCGTATTTTGCGGAAAGTACGATAAAGCCTGCTCCGATGTCACTTACAAGGCTCTTTCCTGCAAGCCTGTCATAATTCAGGAAATTGTATTTAAAGGAAAGGTATGCATAAATTCCCGTAGCAAAGGCTCTTGTTAAAGGAGTGTAATTATATAAAACATCATAATTGATCTCATAATTTGCAACGCTTATGCCCTGCACTATAATCGAAGCAAGGTAAAACAGAGCATTGACAATAACCTTATTTTCAAGTCGCCCCTTGTGCCTGATTAAGGAGTTAATAATAAGCACTATGCTCCATATTCCGACTAAAAATGCCGCCACCAGGTGGGTATAGTAAAGCACGCCTCTTGTGCCCCTTAACACCACGATACCAGTTACATCAAAAAGGCAAAGATCAGATAAATAAGCATTATCAACAGGAGCTCTAAAGGTGTGCACAAAGGTACCAACAATAGACACTCCCCAAAGTGCCGTTATAAAAGTGGGATATTTAGCCTTACATTCACGACTCATGTAATAAATGAAGCCAAGACCGAATAAAAGCCTTCCTATAATAGAGAGTCTTAAGCACACGATAGCTGCTTCAAGCGCACTGGAATGAGATATTGAAAACCAGGCTACAAGGTCGATTGCCATACCTAAAGTTGCCACCAGTAAGCACCTGTTGCTTACTACTTCAAGTCTGTCATAAATAAGCTTTATTAAGATTAAAACCGCCGCCACCATTATTATGTTTAAAAGCTGATATAAAACTGAAGCCTGCATAGTCCTCCACAGTCAATGATATTCGCAATTTGCTTCGCTACGGCTCTACTAAAAGCGGCACTACGTGCCTTACGAGGTACTGGGCTTGTAACCCAGCACCTCGTTCAAGAGCACCCACTGCCTAAAGGCAGTGG
>CAVIIX010000015.1:14368-41937 GCA_963643225.1 Lachnospiraceae bacterium | reverse complement strand
TTTTATCTGCTTCCCTTTAACTTTGAATATTTTAAGAACATTTTATTTGATTTTTCTGTTTTTGAGGATGCAGCTATTTCTTTGATTTTTACAATATTTGCATTGTACGGAGGCCTTTATTTTATTAAGGCAGAAACGGATTATTTAAGCCTGTTAAACATATTGAGTGTTGTTTTTTTACTAGAATATATTTTTTCTGCTGATATTGGATTAACGGGCACTTATTTATCTTTCATTATCTGTATTTTTTCAGGCTTCGGTATTAAATGGTTATTTGATTTTAAGAAAAAGGCTTTAAAAAATGATTTAAATTTAGTGAAGATTGAAAAAACTCTCATAAACGAAATTTTGCCTGATGAAATAAACAGAATAGAGGTTAAGGAAGAAATTAAAGAAGAAATTAAAGAAGAAATTAAAACTCCTATGCTTTTACATAATCCTTTGCCTGGTCCCAAAAAACATGTAAAGAAGTCGTTAAATTATGCCTTTGAGCCTGAAGAAAATCTTATGAATTACGATATTGAAGTATCAGACTCAGATGATTTTGACATAAATTAAATTTGGAAGTGAAAATGGCTACTAAAAAAACTACCAATTCTAAAAAGAGAACCTACACAAAATCAAATAAAAGAACTAAATACAAACGCACGAAAAAAGATTATGAAATCTGGCAGGAGATTAAAAGCGTAATAGCTGTATCCATTGCAATCTTTTTCTTTGTATGTAATTTCGGTTTGATTGGCACTGTCGGTAATGTTTTATCAAACGTTACCTTCGGTTTGTTTGGTGTGCTTAACTATATAGCTGCACTTTTCTTTGCCTTTTTATTCATATTAGGAGAATTTTTTGCAGGCAATTCAGTCTGCACAAGAAAAATCATTTCTTTATCTGGACTTTTCTTAATGCTTGATATGATAATTGATTTAATTAACGGCATTACAAAATCCTTGACTGCCTTTTCCTTTAAAGAAATGTATATGTACGGATACTCTACGCATAGGGGTGGCGGTATATTTTCATCCGTTTTAAATTACTGGCTTTTAAAGGCACTTTCAACGGTGGGTACTGTACTTGTTATTTTGGTGCTTACGATTATTTTTATTATTTTACTTACAGAAAATACTCTTATAAATAAAGCCAGAGAATCTCTGGCATCTATTAAGTCAAGAAGACTTGAAGACAAGCAGTTTAAGGAAGAGCTTTACGAAGAAAGAAGACTTAAGCTTGATAAAAAAAGAGAAGAGCATGCTAAAGATATTAAGGCTGAAAGAAAGAAAAGAATTGAAACAGAAAAATCCTTAAAGGAAGAAGAAAAATTATCTAAAGAAGATAAAAAGGTATTAAAGAGAAATCAGAAATTAACCGGAATAACTTTAGATACTGATTTAGGGGCTGCATATAAAGAGCCTGATAAAAATGCTTCAAAGGGTAGTGATGATATTCATGAAATTACCTTAAACGGATTTGATGAATCCACACTTTCTGTTGATTATTCAAGAATTCCAAATAATTGTAAGGTTACAGAAATAATTGAAGATTCTTTTGAAGATGAGGATAGAAGGATTCAAGGCTTTGAGCCTGAACCTTTTAAGGCTCCTCAAATAGCCGACTCAAGGCCTAAGGCTGTTAAGCCTGCTGACAGAGATAACGCTGTTACAGCTGTTAATTACAAACCTACCGGTGAATATAAATTTCCGCCTCTTAATTTACTTAATAAGAGCGACAATAAAACAAAGGATTCTGCTGCTTTAATAAAACAGACCGCTTCGAAGCTTCAGGATACACTTGCAATATTCGGAGTTGAAGCTACGGTTACCGATATCAGCCAGGGCCCTACAGTTACAAGATTTGAATTACAGCCTAAGCTTGGCGTGAAGGTAAGCCGTATTAAGAGCTTATCCGACGATATTAAATTAAATCTTGCCGTATCTGAAATTAGAATAGAGGCACCTATTCCGGGTAAAGCAGCAATCGGTATTGAAGTACCCAATAAAGAGGCTCAGTCTGTTGCTTTAAGAGATATTATTGATACGCCTGAATTTAAAAATTTTAATTCTAAGCTTGCATTTGCGGTTGGTAAGGATATTGCAGGCAAGACAATCGTTTATGATATTGATTCCTTCCCTCATGTGCTTATTGCCGGCGCTACAGGTTCAGGTAAATCTGTTTGTATTAATACTTTGATTATGAGTATTATTTATAAGGCAAGTCCCGATGAGGTTAAATTCATCATGATTGACCCTAAGGTAGTGGAATTAAGCGTTTATAATGACATTCCGCACCTTTTGCTTCCTGTTGTCACAAAGGTTGATAAGGCTGCTGCCACAATAAATTATGCGGTTTCTGAAATGCATGCCCGTTTCAATAAATTTGAAGAATTTAATGTGCGTGACATTGCAGGATATAACAGAGTTATTGCGGAAAAAGGAGAAGATGCCTTTAACGAAAAAATGCCGCACATCATTATTATTATCGATGAAATGGCAGATTTAATGCTTCAAAAGCGTAAGGAAGTTGAAGATCCAATCTGTTCTCTTGCACAGCTTGCACGTGCTGCAGGTATACACCTTGTAATTGCTACCCAGCGTCCTTCAGTAGACGTTATCACAGGCTTAATTAAAGCTAATATGCCAAGCCGTATTGCGTTTGCCGTAGCAAGCCAGGTTGACTCACGTACCATTCTTGATATGGGCGGTGCTGAAGAGCTTTTAGGTAAGGGCGATATGCTTTTCTTCCCTAAGGGCCTAAAGAAGCCTGTAAGATTACAGGGCGGTTACGTTTCCGATAAGGAAGTTATTGATGTGGTTAAATTCTTAAAGCAGCAGGGAAGCCCCAATTACGATCCTGATATTGAAGCAAAGATTAAAGACTGTGAAGCTAAAGCTTTTGGCAGCCAAGGCACTGGCTCCGGAGCGGCCTTGGAAGATGAAAACGACGTTTTGTTTACTGATGCAGGTTTTTATATTATAGATTCCAACAATGCTTCTATAGGAAACCTCCAGCGTAAATTTAAAATAGGCTTTAACAGAGCTGCACGTATTGTAGACCAGCTTGCGGATGCAGGTGTTTTAGGAAGTAGTGAAGGCACTAAAGCCCGTCAGATTCTTATGTCAAGAGAAGACTTTGAAAACTATCTTGAAGAATACGGCGGTTAAATAAATTTTAGGAGAGCGTATATGAAGACTGACATCGAAATTGCACAGGAAGCTACACTTTTACCTATTAAGGAAGTTGCTAAAAGGGTTGATATTTCAGAGGATGATTTAGAGCTTTACGGAAAATATAAGGCTAAAATTTCTTCAAAATGGTATGAAGCAAACAAAGACAAAAAGGACGGTAAATTAATTTTAGTTACTGCCATTAACCCTACCCCTGCAGGAGAAGGAAAAACCACCACCAGTGTAGGTCTTTCACAGGCTCTTAACAAATTGAATAAAAAGTGTGTGGTTGCACTAAGAGAGCCGTCACTTGGTCCGTGCTTTGGCATAAAGGGCGGGGCTGCCGGAGGCGGATATGCACAGGTAGTGCCTATGGAAGATTTAAACCTTCATTTTACAGGTGACTTTCATGCAATTACTTCAGCCAATAATTTGCTTGCTGCATTAATAGATAATCATATTCAGCAGGGTAATCAGTTAGGAATTGATTTACGCTCGATAGTCTGGAAGCGCTGTCTTGACATGAACGACAGAGCATTAAGAAATATAGTAATTGGTCTTGGTGCCAAATCCGACGGTTTTACAAGAGAAGATCATTTTGTAATAACCGTTGCAAGTGAAATAATGGCTATTTTGTGTCTTGCAGATTCTTTAGAAGACTTAAAGGACAGACTTTCTAAAATCATAATCGGCTATAATTATGAAGGGGATATTGTTACAGCAAAGGATTTAAATGCAGTAGGTGCCATGGCAGCACTTTTAAAGGATGCTATAAAGCCTAATTTAATTCAGACTTTAGAGCATACCCCTGCCATTGTTCACGGCGGCCCCTTTGCCAATATTGCTCATGGCTGTAATTCGGTGCTTGCTACAAAATACGCTTTAAAAATGGCCGATTACGTTGTAACGGAAGCAGGCTTTGGTGCTGATTTAGGGGCTGAAAAATTTTTAGATATTAAATGCAGAAAGGCTAATCTTAAACCTGACTGTGTAGTTTTGGTTGCAACCGTGAGAGCTTTAAAATATAATGGTGGAGTTGAAAAAGCAGATTTATCAATAGAAAACCTAAAAGCTTTAGAGAAGGGTATTGTAAATTTAGAAAAGCATATAGAAAATTTACAAAAATACGGTGTACCGATAGTTATTACCCTTAATGCATTTTCTTCAGATACAGAAGCAGAGCTTGAATTTGTTAAAAATTTCTGTCTAGATAGAAATTGCGATTTTGCTTTATCAAAAGTGTGGGAAAAGGGCGGCGAAGGCGGTATCGACCTTGCCAATGCGGTTTTAAATACCTTAGAAAATAAAAAGAGTAATTATAAGCCTTTATATGAAGACGCATTACCTTTAAAAGAAAAAATTGAATGTATTGCAAAGGAAATTTACGGAGCAAAAGCGGTTTCTTTCTCTTCAGAAGCTTTAAAGACAATAAAGAAACTTACGGATTTGGGCTTTGGTAATGTTCCTGTATGTATTGCAAAAACTCAGTATTCATTATCAGACGATCCTAAGCTTTTAGGACGTCCTGAAGGCTTTACATTAAATGTAAGGGAATGCTATATTTCAGCAGGTGCAGGCTTTTTGGTTGTATTAACAGGCGCAGTTATGACGATGCCTGGTTTACCCAAAAACCCGGCAGCCTACAGTATTGATGTAAATGAAGAAGGAAAAATAACGGGACTTTTCTAGGAGATTAATTATGGAAATAATTGATGGCAAGCTTATTTCTCAACAGATTAAGGATGAACTTAAAGAAAAGGTAAGTAAATTAAAGGCGCAGGGAAAAAATGCTTCTCTGGCTGTAATTCAGGTAGGAAACGACCCTGCTTCCTCTATTTATGTTAAAAACAAAAAGAAAGCCTGTGAATACATCGGTATCGGTTCTATTTCCTATGAGCTTTCTGAAAATACAACAGAAGAAAAGCTTTTAGAGACTATTAAAGAATTGAATCAGAGAAAGGATGTAACAGGTATTTTGGTACAGCTTCCTCTTCCAAAGGGTATTGATGAAGATAAGGTTATTTTAAGCATTGATCCTAAAAAGGATGTGGACGGATTCCATATTGCAAATGTTGGTGCACTTTGTACCGGCACTAAGGGCTTTGTATCCTGTACTCCTGCAGGCGTTATTCAGCTTTTAAAAAGAAGCGGGGTACAGATTCAGGGTAAGCACTGTGTTGTAATCGGACGTTCCAATATTGTGGGTAAGCCCATGGCTTTACTTATGCTTAAGGAAAATGCAACAGTTACCGTGTGTCATTCCAAAACGGAAAATTTAAAGGAAATCTGCAGGCAGGCGGATATTTTAATTGTTGCAATAGGAAAGCCTAAATTTGTTAATAAGGATTTTATTAAAGAAGGTGCTGTGGTGATTGACGTAGGTATTCACAGAGATGAAAATAATAAGATGTGCGGCGATGTCGACTTTGAAGATGTAAAAGCTCATGTTTCAAAGATTACACCGGTTCCAGGCGGTGTAGGTCCTATGACAATCGCCATGCTTATGAATAACTGCGTTGAAGCAATTTTATAATGTGAGGATTTTTTATGAAATGTCCTATTTGCGGAAGTAACATTCCTGAAGGGAAAATGTATTGTGAAGGATGTGGCGCTGAGCTTCAGATTGTTCCTGACTTGGAAATCGATGTTGAAGAAGAAATGAAAAAGACCATGTCTGAAATAGTAAATAATGAATTTGCCAAGGATTACGATATTGATTTTGATGAAGATCCAAATCTCATTTCGATGATTTTGGAGCGCACAAAATCCGGTAAGGCCTTTTATGTGGTACTTGGCGTTATTATTGCAATTATTATAGCTGCGGCAATTTTTCTTGGTAAGAAAATTTCTATGCAGAATTCCTATGAATACCAGATAGAATTTGCACAGGAAAAGGTTAATGATAATGATTTATTGTCTGCAATTTCAGCTCTTCAGACGGCTTATAAATTAAAGCCTTCAAGTGAACTTTTATTTACCATTGCAGATTATTATTATTCTCTTGGAAGGGATAATGATGCAATTGCAACACTTTCAGATATTTACGGAGGAAATTTTCCGACTAAGGATAAAGAAAATGCCTATAGAAAGGTGTTTGCTTTATATTCTGCTTCGGAAAATTATGAGGAGGTTTCAAATATTCTTTCTTCCTGTACTGATTCGGTAATTTTAGAAGAGTATTCGGATTTCTTAGTGCTCACACCGGTTTTCAGTCTTGACGAAGGCACCTATGAAGAAACCAAAACCTTAAAGATATCAGCTGAAGGCGGCTTAGGTAAAATTTATTATACCGTTGACGGAAGCGTACCCACAACAGAATCGGATGTATTTTATACACCTGTTTCCCTTGAATACGGAAGCTACACAATTTCTGCAATGTATGTAAACAAATACGGAATTACAAGTGAAGTTGTAAAAAAGAAATATTTAATTGATGTACCCTTTACATTCGAGCCTACAATTTTAACTGATTCCGGTGAATATGATGAACCTACTTATATAGAGTGTGAGGTTCCAATTATGTATACTCTTTATTACACAATGGATGGAACGGATCCGGATAAGAATTCAAAGAGATATCATTCACCTATTCTTATGCCTGCAGGCACCACTACCTTTAAATTTATGTCTTATGCAAGTGATGGGACACAAAGTTCAATTGTAGAAAGAATCTATACCTATTATGCGGACCCTGTTTATACTCCTGCAGAGGCAGTTGCAGCGCTTTCAAATTATCTTGTTTCAAACGGATATTATTATGATGGCTCCACAAAGATAGGCGTAAGCGGAATGGCACTTTTATATTACAGGGATTTATTTACCTTAAGCGATTACGGTAACTGTTATTTTGTTCATGAATATATTCGTGATGAAGCAGGCAATGAAACTCCTACAGGCGTTATTTATGCTGTAAGTGGTGATGATTTATCTGTTTACGTTGTTGATTATTCGAGCGATGAGTACGTACTTTCTCGCTTTTAAATAAAAATTATTTAAGAAAGGTTAGATATCATGTACCAAATTTTAAAGGCACAGGAGCTTACCACAAATATTTATGAAATGGTTGTTAAGGCTCCAAGAGTAGCAAAGTCCTGTTTACCGGGACAGTTTGTAATTGTCAGAACAGATAAAGACAGTGAGAGAATTCCACTTACCATCTGTGACTATGACAGAAACGAAGGAACTATTACTATTGTATTTCAGATTGTAGGCGCAGGCACACAGTTTATGTCAGGCTTAAAGGCAGGAGATTCCTTCCATGATTTTGTAGGTCCCTTAGGATGCCCTTCAGAATTCTGCACCGAAGAAATTTCAAAGCTTAAGGAAAAGAATATTTTATTTGTTGCAGGCGGTGTCGGCACAGCCCCCGTTTACCCACAGGTTAAATGGCTTAAGGAAAACGGCGTTGATTCAGATGTTATCGTTGGCTCAAAAACCAAGGATTTACTTATTCTTGAAGAAGAAATGAAGAGCGTTGCCACAAATCTTTATATCACCACCGATGACGGCTCTTATGGCCGAAGCGGTATGGTTACAAAGACTATTCAGGATCTTGTAGATGAAGGCAGGCACTACGATGTATGTGTTGCCATCGGTCCAATGATTATGATGAAGTTTGTATGTAAGTTAACAAAAGAGCTTAACATTCCAACTGTTGTATCCTTAAATCCCATTATGGTAGACGGTACAGGTATGTGCGGTGCATGCAGAGTTACTGTTGGCGACAAGGTTAAATTTGCATGCGTAGACGGTCCAGAATTTGATGGACATTTAGTTGACTTTGATGAAGCTATGAAGCGTCAGACATTATATAAGACTGCTGAAGGCAGAGCTTTCCTTGCTGCAAAAGAAGGAGATACTCACCACGGCGGATGCGGAAACTGCTAAGGAGGAACAATCATGGATGTATTAAAGAAGGTACCGGTTCGTGAGCAGGATCCAAAGGTTCGTGCCACCAACTTTGAAGAAGTATGCTTAGGCTACAATAAAGAAGAGGCTATGGAAGAAGCCTCAAGATGTATCAATTGCAAGAACGCCCAGTGTGTGAAGGGGTGTCCTGTTTCTATTAATATTCCGGGCTTTATTGAGCAGGTTAAGAACGGTGATTTTGACAAAGCTTATGAAATTATTTCCGCGTCAAGCTCACTTCCGGCTGTATGCGGACGTGTATGTCCTCAGGAATCCCAGTGTGAAGGTAAATGCATAAGAGGTATTAAGGGAGAAGCTCTTTCAATCGGTAAGCTTGAAAGATTTGTTGCTGATTATGCTGCCGAAAATAACGTTAAGCCTGTAGCTGCCAAAGAAAAGAAAGCTAAACGTGTTGCAGTTATCGGTTCAGGCCCTGCAGGCTTAACCTGCGCAGGCGACCTTGCAAAGATGGGTTACGAGGTTACTATTTTTGAAGCTTTGCATCAGCCTGGTGGTGTTTTGGTTTACGGTATTCCTGAATTCAGACTTCCAAAAGAAAAGGTTGTTGCTAAAGAAATTGAGAACGTTAAATCCTTAGGCGTTAAAATCGAAACAAATGTTGTAGTAGGTAAATCAATTACTGTTGATGAGCTTATGAACGATGAAGGCTTTGATGCTGTATTTATCGGTTCAGGTGCTGGTCTTCCTAAATTTATGGGTATTCCTGGTGAAAATGCAAACGGTGTATTTTCTGCCAATGAATACCTTACAAGATCCAACCTTATGAAAGCCTTTAACGAATCCTCGAATACACCTATCATGAGAGCTAAAAAAGTTGCAGTTGTAGGCGGCGGTAACGTTGCCATGGATGCTGCAAGAACAGCTTTAAGACTTGGCGCAGAGGTACATATTGTATACAGAAGATCTGAGGAAGAACTTCCCGCAAGAGTTGAAGAAGTACACCATGCAAAGGAAGAAGGTATTATCTTTGATCTTCTTACAAACCCTGTTGAAATTTTAAAGGATGAAAACGGCTGGGTTAACGGCATTAAGTGCATCAGAATGGAACTTGGTGAGCCCGATGAATCAGGCAGACGTTCACCTGTTGAAATTCCCGGCTCTGAATTTATCATCGATGTGGATGCTGTTATCATGTCCCTTGGTACAAGCCCTAATCCATTAATTTCATCTACCACAAAGGGGCTTGAGGTTAACAAAAGAAAATGTATCGTTGCAGAAGAACAGTTTGGCAAGACATCAAAGACTGGTGTTTACGCAGGCGGTGATGCTGTTACGGGTGCTGCAACAGTTATTCTTGCAATGGGTGCAGGTAAGGCTGCAGCTCAAGGTATTGATAAATTTTTATCTAATCTTTAATACGGAGGTGCAATATGCCATGGTGTCCTAATTGTAAATTAGAATATGTAAAGGGATGTACGGTTTGTCCTGATTGTAAATGTGATCTGGTAGAAGCGCTTGAAGAAGAAAGTGTTCCAAAAAGCATTCAGGAATTTTCCAAAGAGGATATTGAAAGCATCGTAAATCCTTATCTTGATGAAATTCCTTCTGAGGAAGAACAGCTTGAGATGCTTGAACGCATAAAAAAAATTAAGGAAGCCCCTGTTTATAAATCTAAGGAGGAACGCTTTACAGAATACAAATCCGGTGCAGGTGTATTGCTTGCCTGTGGCTTTATCGGTGCTTTAGTTTTAATACTTGGAGCAGTAGGTGTTTTAAATTTCCCATTATCCGGCTTTTTTGCCATATTAATGTACACTGTAATGGGCTTACTTTTCTTTGTGTTTTTGGTATGCGGTAAAAATTCCATTACAAAAGCAAATGCTTTAAAGCCTTTGGTTTTAAAGGAAAAGGAAGCAATTCAGAAAATACTTGAATTTATTGAGAATAAAAAAGCCTTGGGTGAATATTCTCTAAACAAGGAATCAGAGGATTATGAAACGCTTTATCTTAATTTGTCTGAAACTGTAGTTAATGATGTTAATGAAGCCTTCCCTGATTTAGAGCCCGGTTTTTCTTTTTATGTTGTAGACAGATTTGCAGGCGACATATTGGATGAAAATTAAAATTATCTGTGTCGGTAAGGTTAAAGAAAAGTTTTACAGGGATGCTTTAGCTGAATATTCCAAAAGACTTTCAAAATTCTGTACTCTTGAAATAATCGAAGTGCCGGATGAAAAGACTATCGACAAAGCCTTAGAAACTGAGGTAAATTTAATATTAAAGAAAGAAGGAGACCGTATCCTTTCTAAAATTAAGGATACGGACTACCTTGTAACGCTTGAAATAGAAGGTAAGGATTTTGACAGTTTTTCTTTTGCCAAAAAGATAGAAGATATTACTTTAAGCGGATTTAATTCCATAGCTTTTGTTATAGGAGGGTCTTTGGGACTCGATACGTCAATTAAACAAAAGTCCAGGCTTTCTTTAAGCTTTTCATCATTTACTTTCCCGCATCAGCTGATGCGGGTAATTGTGCTTGAACAGATATACAGGGCATTTAAAATTAATGCCGGTGAACCATATCATAAATAGGTGAAAAATGGAAAAAACCATAGAATTTTCAACGGAAGAGTTAAGAACTCTTTTCGGCCAGAATGATAAATATCTTGATAAAATCGAAAAGGAATTACAGGTTTCACTGATTAATCGAAACGGCGGTCTTAAGATTATTGGTGATGAAGCTAATGTAAATGCCGCTTCAGGGTTACTTAAGCAGATTATTAAATCCGTCACTTCAGACAAATCAGACCTTGAAGAACAGAAGGTTGATTACGCCATTTCTTTATCCAAAGAAAACAAAACTGATGCCCTTGAAATTATTGATAAAGAGGTCATCTGTCATACTGTAAACGGGAAGCCAATTAAGCCTAAGACCTTAGGACAGAAGGCTTATGTGGATGCCTTAAAAAAGGACATGGTGGTGTTTGGAATCGGTCCTGCGGGTACCGGTAAAACCTATCTTGCAATGGCAATGGCCATTACCGCTTTTAAAAATAACGAAGTAAACAAAATCATACTTACACGCCCTGCAATAGAAGCAGGAGAAAAATTGGGATTTTTACCAGGTGACCTGCAGAGCAAGGTAGACCCTTACTTAAGGCCTTTATATGATGCTCTTTACCAGATTATGGGGGCTGAAGGCTTCCAAAAGAACATGGAAAAGGGCTTAATTGAGGTTGCACCCTTAGCCTATATGCGTGGACGTACACTGGATGATGCCTACATAATTTTAGATGAAGCCCAGAATACGACCCCTGCCCAGATGAAGATGTTTTTAACCCGTATCGGCTTTGGCAGTAGGGTTGTTATTACAGGTGACTCAACGCAAAAGGATTTACCTAAAACTGTAACAAGCGGACTTGATGTTGCAGTTAAGATTTTATCTAAAATTGACGGAATTTCCATCTGCAATTTATCCAGCAAGGACGTTGTTAGACATCCTCTTGTACAAAAGATTGTAAAGGCTTATGAGGCCTATGAAGAAAGACAGACAAACAAAAATTTAAAAAGACAGGTTAAGAAGGATTGAAAAAGAATAAAAACGACCTCATATTTTCAAGCTTAATAATGCTTTTTATAACCGTGCTGTTTTTAATTTTCTTTGGCTTAATATATGATTTAACCCAGGGAGAGATTATACGCAACGGTGTTTTTTCGATTCTTTTTTCTTTAGGACTTTTGTATTTTTATCACTATTCCTATCATTTAAACAGACTTGATTATGATAATAAGGAGCACCCTTACAGATTTTTAATCGTGTATGCGGCGTGTCTTGTTTTGAGCCTGTTATTCCCAATTGTAGACAAAACAGCCTGGGTGTTTTTA
Source organism: Lachnospiraceae bacterium (assembly GCA_963643225.1). Classification (GTDB taxonomy): domain Bacteria; phylum Bacillota; class Clostridia; order Lachnospirales; family Lachnospiraceae; genus UBA1258. Next base: position 30,025 of record CAVIIX010000015.1, on the reverse strand, counting down.
TTTATAGGAGTTTCACTTTCGCTTTTTTCAAATGCAATTATAGCAATGTATTCAGTGACAGGGCTTTTGGTATTTTCCTGTATTCTTTGTGACGGAAATCTTGTTACCTTTGTAGTTTATATTTTTGCTTCATTTATAGGAATTCTGGTATTTCAGGATATCGATCAGAATTTTAAGGTTAAAAGCTCGATTTTCATTTCTGAAATGTTTTTATTTTTACTTGAAATTTCAGGCTTTGTTTTACTTGAAAACGAAAAGCTTTCGGCTGAACAGTTTGTTATGCCTATTGTAAATATTGCAATTAATGCTCTTGCTCTTTTCCTTATACTTAAATATTTTAACCAGAGAATGGCAAATCGTTACAGAGATAAATATCTTGAATTAAACGATCAGGAATACCGGGCACTTATTGCCTTAAAGAAAATTTCCCCTAAAGAATATTTCCGCTCGATTCATACGGCCTACCTTACCGAAAGAATGGCTAATGCCATAGGCTGTAATGTAAATGTAGCCAAAAACCTTGCTTATTATCATCGTATAAAGACAGTTTTTAAATTTGACGAAAATAAATGCGAGGAATTTGTTTTAGACAATAATTTTCCTCCTGAAGCGGCTCAATGCTTACTTGATTTTTTTGATAAAAGTAAGCCCCTTGTATCAAAAGAAAGCTGCATCGTATATTTGTCGGATAAATTCATTTTAGCCTTAATGAGCGCCTTTTCTAAAGACAAAAACATTAAGATTGACTATGAAGAACTTATTAATACTTTACTTGAAAAGAATTTTATGCATGAAACACTTTCTGAGTCTGATTTGACTCAAAAGGACTTTAGACTAATAAAAGAGATTATTCTTAAGGAAACCCTGTATTATGACTTTTTACGTTGAGAACGAAACCTTAGAAAATTTAGAATTTAATGTAGAAGACCTTTTATCTGAATTAGTTAATGAATTAATAAAAAAAGAGAATATTCCTTTTAAAGATTTAAATGTTAATCTTACTCTTACGGATGATACAACAATTAGAGAAATAAATAAAGAATTCAGGAATATGGATAAGTCTACAGATGTTTTATCCTTCCCTGCAATTGATTTTGAATTTCCTTCTGATTTTTCCTTTATAAAGGGCACTGAAGCAGAATATTTTGATCCTGATACAAAGGATTTAATCTTAGGTGACATTATGATTTCCTTAGAGCATGCACATGCACAGGCTTTGGAATACGGTCATTCATTTAAAAGAGAGATTGCTTTTTTGATTACACATTCCCTTTTGCATCTGTGTGGCTATGATCATATGGAAGAAGGCGAAAGAAAAATTATGGAACAGAAACAGGAAGACATTTTATTGTCACTTAACATTACAAGAGAGAGTGATTAATGGGTTCTGAAAATCATGAAAAGAATAAATTTAATAATTTTATAGTGCAGGGAGGAATACTTGCTCTTGCCGGCATTTTGGTGCGCATACTCGGACTTGCCAAAAGAATTCCTCTTGCATATATTATCGGGGATGTAGGCAATGCTTATTATTCTGCAGCCTTTGACGTTTACAACATTGCTATTTCAGTTTCCGCATACGGACTTCCGCTTGCGGTTTCTAAATTAGTATCTGCAAGAGTTTCAAAGGGTGAATATAAAAATGCCGACAGAGTGTTTAAGTGTGCTTTAAAATTTGCCTCGACAATAGGTCTACTGGCAGCTGCCTTTGTATTTATCTTCAGTGACTTTTTATCAAGGTCCTTAAGTGAGCCTATGAGTTATTTGGCTTTACGTGTACTTGCTCCGGCACTTTTCTTTGTGTGCATCATGGCAGTATTCAGGGGCTATTTTCAGGGCATGGGTAACATGGTGCCTACTGCCATGTCTCAGCTTGTAGAGCAGATTTTCTATGTATGCATCGGTATTGCTGCAGCTTATTTTTTATCAGGGTACGGAGAAAAGGTAGGTTTAATTTTACATAATGAAAATTACAGGGAGGCTTACGGCGCCGCCGGAGCCACATTAGGTTGTCTTGCAGGTGCAATAGCAGGTCTTGCTTTTATTATTTTTATTTATAAATACAATGAAAAGACTTTAAAGAAAAGGATTTACAGAGATCCTACAGATGTCTATGAATCCAAATTAAGTATATACAGAAATTTAATTCTTACGGTTATTCCGGTTATCGTAAGCTCATTCGTTACAAATGTATCCAATTATTTAGACCATTATTTTTTTAATACCATTACTATTTCAAGGGGCCTTGAAGCTACCACAAACTGGGGTATTTATTCAGGTAAATATTTAGTGCTTATTAATGTACCGATTGCCCTTGCCTACGCTATGGGCGCCTCCGCCGTTCCAACCATTTCCGGCGGCATGAAGAAAAAGAATTATGAGGATGTAAAGCATAAAATCGAAAGTGTAATAAGAATTACCATGATGATTGCCTTCCCCTGTGCAATCGGTTTATTTGCACTTGCTCCGTCCTTAATGTATTTTCTGTTTTCAACTACAGGAAGTGTAGCTCCAACAATTGTAAGATTTGGTGCCTTAGGTGTTGTGCTCTTTTCTTTTTCAACCCTTACAAACGGCATTTTACAGGGTATGAGCCATATGAGTAAGCCTATAACTCATGGTCTTATAGCCCTTGTGCTCCACATGTGCATATTAAACTGCTTATTAAGATTTACAAATTTGAATATTAATGCGGTTGCTTTATCGAATAATTTCTTTGCTTTATTTATGTGTGCCTTGAATTTATATTCGATTATAAAGCTTTTAGGCTACAGACAGGAAATAAAGAGAACCTTTGTGATGCCCTTTGTTGCGGCTTCCCTGATGGGAATAGTTGTATTCTTTTTAGACAGGGTATTTTCTTCAAGCGGTTATTCAAGAATTTTAATTATAGTAAATATCTGTATCGGTGCAGTTGTTTATGCGGCATTTTTAGTTTTTACAAAGGCAATTACCCGTGAAGAATTAATCAAATTCCCGGGTGGTACCAGACTTTATACTATTTTAAACCGTCTTAATTTAATGAATTAGGAGTGCTTATGAAGGTAGCTGTAATAGGTGGCGGCGCAAGCGGTATAATGGCAGCTTTAATGGCGGCAGATAACGGCTTGAAGGTTACTTTATTTGAAAAAAAAGATAGAATTGGCAAAAAAATCTTAGCTACAGGTAACGGCCGATGCAATTTTACCAATATGAAAATGGGCTCAGGCTTTTATTACTGCGAAGACGCAGCCTTTGTTGATGAAATATTAAATAAATTTTCCAATGAAGATTTAATTAATTTCTTTAAAGGCTTAGGCTTATTGATTAAAGATAAAAATAATTATGTTTATCCTTATTCGGAACAGGCTTCATCTGTACTTGATGTATTAAGAATTGCTTTAGCTGAAAAAGAAAAAGCAATAAACATTAATACTGAAAGCGAAGTTATTGATATTAAGCATAAAAATGACAAATATGTCATAAAAACTCAAGGCAACAACACTTATGAATTTGATAAAGTGATAATTTCCACAGGCTCTAAATCCGGATTATCTAAAAAGGAAACTGTTAACGGTTATGATTTGTGTAAGTCTTTAGGTCTAAAGATATCAAAGCTTTATCCTGCCTTAACACAGATAAAGTGTGAGGGCCTTAATTTTAAAGCAATTTCAGGTGTCAGATCTGACTGCATTATTAAAGCCTTTGATAAGGATACGCTTAAAATGGAGGAGTGTGGCGAAATTCTTTTTACGGATTACGGAATTTCAGGAATTGTATCCTTTCAGATTTCGCATTTTATAGTCCGTGCTTTAGATGAAAAGAAAAAAATTAAAATAATAATTGATTTACTGCCGGGATTATCCGTAGATGAATTAAAGACTTTTCTTGAAGCTAAAATGCTATTGCACCCGGATTTAACGCTGGAAGAATTATTTACTGGAATCGTAAATAAAAAGCTTGTATTTGAAATACTTAAAATTAATAATTTAAAGCCTAAGCTGTTAATTAAGGATGCTGATAAGGATATTCTTATAAAGGCCTTGTTAAATATTAAGGAATTAAGCCTTACACCTTTGTGTGTAAACGATTTTGATTCATCACAGGTAACTGCAGGTGGTGTGTTAACCTCGGAATTAACCGCCGACCTTGAAGCAAAGTCACATAAAGGCTTATTTATTACAGGGGAGCTTATAAACGTAGACGGAGTGTGCGGAGGCTATAATTTACAATGGGCTTTTTCAACAGGAGCAATTGCAGGTAAAGCCGCAGCTTTGTAGACCTTAAGAGGGAATAGTATGATAATTGTTAACCAGTTAAAACTTAAACCGGGCTTTTCAGAAAGCTTACTTTTAAGGAAAACTGCCAATGCTTTAAAGGTGATGCTTGAAGACATTATCGATATTAAAATCGAAAAAATGTCTGTTGATGCCCGTAGAAAGCCTGATATTTTTATTGTTTTAAGTGTAGTTGTTAACGTTAAGCATGAAGACAGCGTTTTAAGACGTTTAGATAATCCGGATATTAAAAAATATGAGCCTGAAAAATTTTCTTTTGAAGTAACCGGCACAAAGACATTAATAAACAGGCCTGTTATCGTGGGAGACGGTCCATGCGGTTTATTTGCGGCCTATTTTCTTGCTCAAAATGGATATAAGCCTATAATTCTTGAAAGAGGCTTTGACGTGGAATCAAGAACTGAAGCCGTTGAAAATTTCTTTAACGGCGGTAAATTATGCGAAAATTCAAATGTTTTATTTGGAGAAGGTGGAGCCGGCACCTTTAGTGACGGTAAGCTTAATACACTTGTGAAGGATAAAGGCGGAAGAAACAAGGAGGTTTTAAGAACCTTCGTTAAATTCGGAGCCGATGAATCAATTTTATATGATGCAAAGCCTCATATCGGTACAGATGTACTTAAAAAAATCGTAAAAGCCATGCGTGAAGCTATTGAAGCTAACGGCGGAGAATTTAAATTTAACGCAGAGGTTACGGACCTAAGAATATCACAAGGCAAAATAATCGGTGTTGTTGTTAATGGTCTTATTAATATAGATACCGAAAACGTAATTCTTGCAATCGGTCACAGTGCAAGAAACACCTTTAATATGCTTTATGAAAAAGGCATTTCATTAGAGCAGAAGGATTTTGCCGTAGGCTTAAGAGTAGAACACAAGCAGAAGATGATAAATGATGCGCTTTTATCCTCAGATCCTGATGTAATGAGACTTTTACCTCCGGCTTCCTATAAGCTTACTTATAAAGCAAAAAATGGCAGAGGAGTATATTCTTTCTGTATGTGTCCGGGAGGATACGTTGTTAATGCTTCGAGCGAGGACGGCTATTTATGTGTTAACGGCATGAGTTATTCCGGACGTGACGGAGAAAATGCAAACAGCGCCATTGTTGTTACCGTTAATAAAGAGGATTTTGAATCCGATTACCCGCTTGCGGGTATAGATTTTCAGAGGTCCTTAGAAAGAAAAGCCTATTTACTTGCAAACGGCTGTATCCCTGTAGAGCATTACGGGGATTTTAAGGCTGAGGTTTTGGAGGACATAAATTTAAATGATGTCGATTTAGCGGATTATTTAAAGATTACGCCTCAGACTAAAGGTATTTATTCTTTTTGCAGGGTATCCGAAATATTGCCAAAGGAAATAGCAAAAACCTTAATCGAAGGCATGGAATATTTTAATAAAATAATTCCGGGCTTTGCATCCGAGCATGTAATTGTATCAGGGGTTGAATCAAGAACCTCAAGCCCTGTCAGAATTTTAAGAAATGACGATTTTGAAAGTGTTTCCTGCATAGGTCTTTACCCCTGCGGGGAAGGCGCAGGATATGCAGGTGGCATCACAAGCGCCGCAATGGACGGCATAAAGGTAGCACAGAAGCTTGCATCAAATTATAAACCATTTAGCTAGGAGATTTTTTATGACTATGGATGAAAAGATAAAGCGCATTAACGAGCTTTATCATTTATCAAAGGAAAGAGAATTAACTGCAAAAGAAAAAGAAGAACAGGCTGTATTAAGACGGGCTTACATAGATTCCGTAAAGGGCTCTTTAACTGCACAGTTAAACAATACTTATATAAAAGAAAAAGACGGCACATTAACAAAGGTTACTAAAAAGCATTAAGGTAAGCTGCTTTAAAACGGGTAAAAGAGTATGGAAAAAAAGGAAATCAGAAAAGATATTAAAGCAAAAAGAGATGCTCTTGATGCGCTTTTCTGGAACAAAAATTCTAATGTGATTCAGAAAAACATTATTAAGTCGGAGGCTTATAAAAACGCAGATATTATAATGTGCTATTGCGATTTTCAAGGAGAAGTGGGCACTCTTATTATTATTGAGGATGCTTTGATGAAGGGTAAAAAACTTTATTTACCAAAGTGTGAAGAAAACTTCGTTGAAAGCCGCATGGATTTTTATGAAGTTGTTTCCACTATTGAATTAATCGAAGGCTATAAAGGCATAAAGGAGCCTACAGGAAATAAGGCTAAAGCCTTTGATTATGAAAACAATAAAAACAAAAAGATATTAATGCTGGTACCCGGCGTTGCCTTTACAAAAGCAGGCTACAGAGTAGGCTACGGTAAAGGCTATTATGATAAATATTTATCTGATAAAGAAAATATTTTAAAGGTTGGTTTATGCTTTTCAATGCAATTGGTTGAAGAGATTAATGTTAATGAATTTGATATTAAAATGGATTTTCTTGTTACAGAAAAGACACTCATGTCAGAAATTAATGGCTTGAAATTTTAGATAATTATTTAGAGGTGTTTTATATTGGATTTAAATCAGGAAGAAAAGCGTCAGCTTGAATATGTTGAAAAATTAAAGAAAATTATAACCCTAAAGGAAAAGGAAAAAGGCTCTAAGCTTACCTGTCAGGTGACTACCTTTGGGTGTCAGATGAATGCAAGAGATTCAGAAAAGCTTTTAGGCATTTTAAAATCAGCAGGCTTTGAAGAAACAGATTCAGATGCAGCTGATTTTGTTATTTATAATACCTGTACAGTAAGAGACAATGCCAATCAGCGTGTTTACGGGCGTCTTGGTGCACTTAAAAGTGCCAAAAAGAAAAATAAATTAATGAAAATAGCTCTTTGCGGCTGTATGACACAGGAGCCTTCAGTAATTGAAAAGCTTAAGAAAAGCTATTCCTTTGTAGACCTTGTTTTCGGAACCCACAATATTTTTTCTTTTGCGGAATTACTGGTAAGAATGTATGAAAGTGAAAAGCCGGTTTATGATATATGGGAAGCTACGGATAAAATCGTAGAGCAGTTACCGGTTGAGAGAAAATATAAATTTAAGTCGGGCATTAACATTATGTTTGGCTGCAACAATTTTTGCTCTTACTGTATTGTGCCTTACGTAAGAGGCAGAGAAAGAAGCAGAGCACCTGAAGAAATTCTTGATGAAATTAAGAAACTTGTACAGGATGGCGTGAGCGAAATAATGCTTTTAGGTCAAAATGTAAATTCCTATGGCAAAAATCTTGAAAAGCCCATTACCTTTTCGGAGCTCTTAAGAGAAGTTGAAAGGATTGACGGCATTAAACGTATCAGATTTATGACCTCGCACCCTAAGGATTTATCTGATGAGTTGATTTCGGTTATGGCTTCTTCTGAAAAAATCTGTAAGCATATACACTTACCCTTACAATCAGGTTCTTCTGAAATTTTAAGAGCTATGAACAGAAGATATGATAAGGAACAGTACTTAAAGCTTGTAGAAAAAATAAGAGCTGCAATTCCTGATATTTCCATTACTACAGATATCATTGTAGGATTTCCGGGAGAAACCTATGAGGATGTTTTAGAAACCGTTGATGTTATTAAAAGAGCTCAATTTGATAACGCTTTTACCTTTATATATTCAAAGCGTACAGGCACTCCTGCAGCTTCCATGCCAAATCAGGTGGATGAAGAAACAGTTAAAAGACATTTTGATTTAGTGCTTTCAACGGTGCAGGACATGGCAAGAGCGCGCACAAAGCGTTTTGAAGGAAGAGTTGTTGAAGTATTGTGCGAGGAAGTTAACGAACAGGATGATTCTTACATGGATGGCAGAATGAGCCATAACACCGTTGTGCACTTTAAGGGCAGCAAGGATATGATAGGTAAATATTTTAATGTGAAATTAACAAAATTTCACGGCTTTTACTATGACGGAGAAATAATTTAAGGCAGGTATATAATCGTGGCTGACTTTACACCCATGATGCAACAGTATCTTGAGACAAAAGAAGAATATAAAGACTGCATTTTATTTTACAGACTTGGCGATTTTTACGAAATGTTTTTTGAGGATGCAAAAATTGCATCTAAAGAGCTTGAGCTTACTTTAACCGGTAAGTCCTGCGGTCAGGAAGAAAGAGCACCCATGTGCGGCATTCCCTATCATGCAGTTGATTCTTATTTAAACAGACTTGTAAACAGAGGCTATAAGGTGGCAATCTGTGAACAGGTGGAAGACCCAAAGCTTGCAAAGGGTATTGTGAAAAGAGAGGTTACAAGAATTGTATCAAGAGGCACCAACCTTGATACCTCTTCCTTGGACGAGCGCACCAACAGCTTCCTTATGTGCGTGTGCTACCTTGATAACGGCTCGGGTATTGCAGTTGCAGATATTACAACAGGGGATTTTTATTTAACCGAGGTAAAGGATATAAGGGGTATTATGGATGAAGTACAGAGGTATTCGCCCAAGGAATTAATCTGTAACGAATCCTTCATGATGTCTGATTTTCCATTTAAGGCTTTAAAGGAGAGAACGGATTTATCAATTAATACAATTGATTCGCATCATTTTGATGAAAAAGAATGTATTAAGGCTTTAAAGCTTCACTTTAAGGTGAATTCAATTGAGGGGTTAGGGCTGCTTGACTATAAGTCAGGTTCTATTGCCGCAGGGGCAATGCTTTCTTATTTATTCGAAACCCAGAAAAATTCACTGGATAATTTATCTACCATTCATGCCTACGATTCCTCTAATTTCATGCATCTTGATTCTTCCACAAGAAGAAATCTTGAACTTTGTGAAACCCTGCGTGAAAAACAGAAGAGAGGCTCCCTTTTATGGGTTTTGGATAAAACAAAAACCGCAATGGGCGGTCGTTTGTTAAGAAGCTACGTAGAGCAGCCTTTACTTAATAAAGATGAAATGAACGAGCGCCTTGATTTTGTAGAAGCTTTGGTTAAGGCGCCGGTAGACAGAGATGAATTAAGAGAATACCTTGATGAAGTTTATGATTTAGAGAGATTACTTGGTAAGATTACCTACAAAACGGCCAATCCAAGAGATTTAATTGCCTTTAAAAATTCTCTTTACATTCTTCCTCACATTAAGACTATTTTAGAAGACTTTAACTGTTCTTTGGCAAAAGAAATACAAAATTCCCTGGATCCTTTATCTGATTTATACAGACTTATTGATGATGCAATTTTAGAAGAGCCGGCAATTACCTTAAAGGAAGGAGGCATTATAAGAGATGGTTACATGGATGAAATCGACCATTTCAGGAAGGCTAAAACCGAAGGCAAGGACTGGCTTTTACAGCTTGAAGAAAAAGACAGGGAGCGTACAGGAATAAAAAACCTTCGCATACGCTATAATAAAGTATTTGGTTATTATTATGAGGTCACCAATTCGTTTTTAGATATGGTGCCAAAGGATTATATAAGAAAACAGACCTTAACAAATGCTGAGCGCTTTACCACCAAGGAATTAAAGGAAATGGAAGATTCCATTTTAAACGCAGAGGATAAATTATTCGGTCTTGAATATGATGTATTTTGTAATATAAGAGATCAGATTGCGGGTAATGTAGCACGAATTTATGAAACCAGTAAGGCTGTTGCAAGGCTTGATGTATTTGCTTCTTTAGCTTACATTGCAGAGAATAATAAATATGTGCGGCCATCATTAAATGACAAGGGTGTCATTGAAATAAAGGACGGACGTCACCCTGTAGTTGAAAAAATAATGGAGGGCGGACTCTTTATTCCAAATGATACTAAGCTTGATAACAATCAAAACACAATAAGCATCATTACAGGCCCCAATATGGCGGGTAAATCTACCTACATGAGGCAGGTAGCCTTAATTGTACTGCTTGCTCAGATCGGCTCCTTTGTACCTGCTTCAAAGGCTGATATCGGCATCGTGGACAGACTCTTTACAAGAGTCGGAGCTTCCGATGATTTAGCAAGTGGTCAGAGCACCTTTATGGTAGAAATGAATGAAGTAGCCAACATTTTACGAAATGCCACGTCAAAAAGCTTGCTTATCTTAGATGAAATCGGACGAGGCACCTCCACCTTTGACGGTTTGTCAATTGCCTGGGCGGTAATAGAGCATATCAGCAATAAAAAGCTACTCGGTGCAAAGACCTTGTTTGCAACTCATTATCACGAGCTTACAGAGCTTGAAGATAAGATGAATAACGTAAACAATTATTGTATTGCTGTTAAAGAAGACGGAGAGGATATAGTTTTCTTAAGAAAGATAATTCCCGGTGGCGCAGACCGTAGCTATGGTATTCAGGTGGCTCGTCTTGCAGGAATTCCGGAAATTGTACTTAACCGCGCAAGTGAAATAGCCAAGCAGCTGTCCGATAACGATATTATCGAAAAGGTACAGAGCATTTGCGTTAATGTAAAAAATGATTTAAAGCCTGAAAAGAAAAAGAAGGATAATCCTGATTTTGATTTTGGACAGATGACTTTGTTTGAAACCTGCAAGGATGAGGATGTTTTAAATGAAATTAAGGAGCTTGATTTAACCAACATGACTCCCTTGGATGCTTTAAATCAATTATCAAGACTGCAGTCTATGTTAAATAACAGATGGAAAGCGTAATTTATGAACCATATTGCCTTATTGAGTAATGAAACAATTGATAAAATTGCAGCAGGTGAGGTTGTAGAGCGCCCCTTAAACGTAGTCAAGGAGCTTGTTGAAAATGCAATTGATGCAGGCTCTACAGCAATTACTGTTGAAATAAAGGGTGGCGGTACCGAGCTTATAAGAGTAACGGATAACGGCTCCGGCATTGATGCCATTGACTGTGAAAAGGCCTTTTTACGTCATGCCACCAGCAAAATAAAAGTTATTGAAGACCTTGCTTCTTTAAGCTCCTTAGGCTTTAGAGGAGAAGCTTTATCTTCAATAAGTGCCGTTTCGAAAGCGGAGCTTATTACAAAGACCAAGGACTCATTACTTGGTACAAGAGTAGTGGTAGAAGGCGGTAAGCTTTTTGAAAAAAATGAGGTGGGAGCTCCTAACGGTACTACAATCATTATCAGAAGTCTTTTTTACAATACCCCTGCCAGAAGAAAATTTTTAAAAACTCCCACAACTGAAGGAGCCATGATAGAGGATATTGTTGAAAAATTTGCCATTTCTAATCCAAATATTTCTTTTCAGTTGATTTTAAACGGCAAAACAAAAATTTCTACAGGGTGTAACGGAAATTTAAGGGATGTAATATATCATATTTTTGGTAAAGAGGTATATTCCTCTTTGCTTTCTGTTTCTTTTGCAGATTTCAATAACGGAATAAAAATAACGGGCTTTACCGCAAAGCCTGAATTTTCCTATCAGTCAAGAAACGGTGAGCTTTATTTTGTAAACGGACGATTCGTAAAGAGTAAAGTGGTAAACACTGCAATTGAAGAAGTCTACAGAAATTATTTAATGCAGCACCGTTTCCCTTTCTGTGTACTCTTTATTGATGTTTCTCCGGATACAATAGATGTGAACGTACACCCTCAGAAAATGGAAGTAAAATTTTCTGATAACCTTGTAATTGAAAATGCTGTAATTAATGCTTTAAAAGCGGCTTTTGAAAATAAGGAGCTTATTCCAAAGGTGACGGTTTCTGAAGCAATGGCTGATTATGAACCCTCATATACTCAAGCATCTGAAATTAAAGAAATATCAATAAATTCAGATGAAGTTAAAAAAGAATATGAAACTGAAATTTTTAAAAAACCGGCTTTCAGAGAAGAACAAAAGCCTTTTATAAAGCAGGAAAAGGCTCCGGAACCATTTGAAATAAACAGAAAAGCTTCCTTTGCCTATGAAAAGGCACCGGACCCTGTACAGGAATCCTTTTTTGAAAAAAAATTAATTTCCGATGCCCCCATTAAAGAATATACGATTATTGGTCAGATATTTGATACCTACTGGCTTATTTCTTTAGATAATGATTTATATATAGTGGATCAGCATGCAGCTCATGAAAAGGTTAATTTTGAAAAGCTTTTAAATATATATGAGGAAAAGGAGGGTTCTTTTTCACAGCTTATGAACCCGCCTTTAGTTATAAATTTATCCTCAATGGAAGAAGAGGTTTTATTAAAATATATGGAGGTATTTAATAAAGCCGGCTTTGAAATAGAAGAATTCGGAATCGGCTCCTATGCCCTTCGCTCTACGCCTCTTGATTTATATGGCTTAAAGGAAGATGAATTATTTCATGCGTTATTAAACGAGCTTTCCGAAAAGGATGGGATATTTACACCTGAGGCGGTTATAGCAAAGCTTGCATCCATGTCCTGCAAGGCTGCCATAAAAGGCGGTCAGAGGATTACCTATACGGAAATGGGTAACCTTATGAAACAGCTTATGACTTTAAAAAATCCTTATAACTGTCCTCATGGAAGACCTGTTTTTATTAAGATAACGAAAACCGAGCTTGAAAAGAAATTTAAGAGAATCGTGTGATTAATAAATTATGGAACCTTTAATTATCATCGCAGGGCCAACGGCTGTTGGGAAAAGTGATCTTGCGGTTAAGCTTGCAAAAAGAATAAACGGAGAAATTATATCTGCCGATTCCATGCAGGTTTATAAAGGCATGGATATAGGCTCCGCCAAAATTACTTTAGATGAAATGCAGGGGATAAAGCATTACCTTATTTCCGAACTTGAGCCTAAGGATGAATTTAATGTAGCCGTATTTAAAGAAAAAGCTTCACAATATGTTTCTGAAATTGTTAATAAAGGAAAAATCCCGATTTTGACCGGTGGTACAGGCTTCTATATTCAGGCTCTTTTATACGGAATCGATTTTTCAAAGTCAAAAGGTGAATCTATTAAATTCAGAGCCTGCCTTCAGGAAAGAATCGATAAAGAAGGTATCGATTCAGTTTACAATGAGCTTATAGAGGTTGATCCAGAAGCTGCAAAAACTATTCATAAAAATAATGTTAAAAGGGTAATAAGAGCCTTGGAATTTTACCATGAAACGGGTATGCCCATAAGCCTTCATAATGAAGAACAGAGAAAAAACGAAGCCATATATAATGCAGCCTATTTTGTGTTAAATGATGAGCGTGAAAGGGTATATAAAAGAATAGACAGCCGCGTTGACAAAATGGAAAAAGCCGGTCTTGTAGAGGAAGTTAAGAAACTAAAAAATGCAGGCTATGACAGAAGCTATGTTTCAATGCAGGGGCTTGGCTATAAAGAGATTTTAGCCTATTTAGATGGCGAAATTGATTTAGAAAGAGCTCTGTATTTAATAAAACGGGATTCAAGGCATTTTGCCAAAAAACAGATTACCTGGTTTAACAGAGAGCCTGAAGTAATATGGCTTAATAAATATGAATTTGATTATAATGATGAGCTTATACTTCAGAAGATGATTTTTGAATGTAAAGACAGGAAAATTATTTAATATTTTTAAGCATATTTTTTATTCATAATATTATTTTAATGTGGTAATATGAATATAGTCTTTTGTTTGGAGGAATTATTTTGACTAATTTATCTTTTGGTATTGATTTAGGAACCAGCAATATTAGAATTTATTCCGGTTCCGATGACAATATTATGATGGAAAAGAACATGATCGCCATTGAAAACAAGCGTAATATTTTTGCTTACGGCGATTCTGCCTATGAAATGTATGAAAAGGCTCCCGGTAACATCAATATTACTTATCCCTTATCGAATGGTGTTATTGCAGACATTAACAATATGGAATCCATAATTAAATTCTTTATTACCGACCTTTGCAAGGGCAGTTTAAAGAGTGCTGATTATTACATTGCGGTGCCTACGGACGTTACTGAAGTAGAAAAGAGAGCCTTCTATGATCTGATTAAAGAAAGTAATGTAAAGGCCAGAAAAATCATGGTAGTTGAAAAAGCTATCGCCGATGGCCTTGGAATGGATATTGACATTAAAAATTCCCAGGGCGTTTTAGTTGTGGATATAGGCTTTGAAACTACTGAAATTTCCATTCTTTCTTTGGGCGGTATAGTTTTAAGCCGCTTAATAAAGACGGGCGGTCTTAAATTCGATGAATCCATTAAGTATGCTGTCAGAAAAGAATTTTCTTTATTTATAGGCGGTAAGACTGCTGAAAACGTTAAAATTAATTTAAAGGAACTTGAGGCAGAGGGAAAGAACGCTGTTGTATACGGTCGAGACATCGTAACCGGCCTTCCTGTTGAAAGAGAAATTTCAACTGCAATTGTTGATAAGGCTTTGGATGAGCACTTTGATAATATTATAGATAACATTAAGGTTATATTGGAGCGTACGCCTCCGGAGCTTTCCGCTGATATTTATCGTCACGGTATTTATTTAACCGGCGGTGGTTCCATGGTCAACAAGCTTGCTGAAAGAATTGCAAATGGTACTGGATTAAAGGTTAATGTAGCCGATAAGCCTCAGTATTCAGTTGCGGTAGGTCTTTCAAAAATCATAAAAGACGATAACTATAAGAGCGTTGCGTACTCTATTGAAGGAATGGGTAAATGAGTCCTGTTATCAAGAAAAAAGGAGAAAAATTTACATTACCAAGTAAATATCTCCTTTTTATTTTAACAATTCTATGCTGCATGCTGTTAGTTGCAACCTTTGCAACAGACATTTTTAACCGCCCCTTAAATTACGTGGTTAATTATGTTATTGTGCCCTATGAAAAGGGTATTTCAGCCATTGGCTTAAAGCTTTCTTCCCGTAAGGAGGAGCTTGTAAGCATAGCAAAACTGATGGAAGAAAATACTTCCCTTAAGGAAAAGATTGCAGAGCTTGAAGACGAAAATACACGTCTTATGCAGGATAAGTATGAACTGAATAATTTGCGTGAACTGTATGAGCTTGATAATTATTATGAAGCTTATTCAAAGACCGGCGCTACGGTTATTTATCATGATTCAAGCAACTGGTTTTCAAATTTCATTGTTGATAAGGGCTACAATGACGGTATAGAGCTTAACATGAATGTTTTGTGCGGTAACGGACTGGTAGGCTACATTTCAATGGTGGGTCCGGACTGGAGCAAGGTAACAAGTATTATTTCTGATGATATAAATGTATCCGCTACTGTTCTTGCTACCTCCGATAATCTTATTGTTTCCGGTTCCTTAAAGCTTTTAAACGATGGCGTTATTTCCTTTTCACAGCTTATGGATGAAGAATCCAGGGTAAGCGCAGGAGATAAGATTGTTACAAGTGCAATTTCCGATAAATATCTTCCTGGTATCCTGATAGGCTACGTAAGTGAAATTTACGATGATTCAAATAATTTATCAAAGTCTGGTTATTTAATTCCTGCAGTTGATTTTGAACATATAGAAGATGTTTTGATTATTTTGGATCAGAAGAAAAATATTACAAAAGAAGAAAAAGAGGAAGCAATTA
>CAVIIX010000015.1:0-14358 GCA_963643225.1 Lachnospiraceae bacterium | reverse complement strand
GATTTATTATTACTTTTATTTCTTTAATTACATGCTTCGTACTTCAGGGTACTTTTTTTAAGGCATTTGATTTTGGTAACGTTTCACCGAATCTGTGCCTTGTTCTTGTTGTATCCTTAGGCCTTATGAGAGGCAAAAAAACAGGGCTTTTATCCGGTTTCTTCTGTGGTCTTTTATCAGATATCTTTTTGCTTAATTATCTTGGATTTTACGCCCTTTTATATATGTATTTAGGGTACATGGCAGGCTCCTTTAATAAGATTTTCTTTCCTGAAGACATTAAGCTGCCTTTAGGGCTTATAGCATTGAGCGATTTATTATACGGCTTCTTTTGCTACGTATTTATGTTCTTAATGCGTGGAAAGCTTGATTTACCATATTATTTTGTACATATATGTATTCCGGAATGTGTATACACAATGGTTGTTACCATTATTTTTTATCCGTTATTTTTGGCAATTAACAATGCTTTATTAAAGAGCGAACGAAAGCAGGCTAAGAAATTTGTTTGAGAGTTTAAAGAATTTTTTTGTTAGCTTAATAAAATCTCGAATTCTTTATCTGATTATTGGTTTTTCGATTCTTGCAGGCATTCTGATTTATCGTATTTTCGATCTTCAGATTATTAATGGCGAGAACTATCTTAATAACTTCCAGTTAAAGATAAAAAAAGAAAGAACCATCGATGCAACCAGGGGTAATATCTATGATTGCAATGGTGTTTTATTAGCCTACAATGAACTTGCCTATTCAATTACCATTGAAGACGTTTTTGAATCTGGAAGCTCTAAAAATTATAATTTAAATAAGACCATTAAGCGTGTTATAGACATAATCGAAGAAAACGGAGACGAGCTTGATTTGGATTTCTACGTTTCCTTAGACGACTACGGAAATTATGAATTTACTGCGTCGGGCACTACCCTGAATCGATTTAAGGCAGATATATACGGCTGTGCCTATATTAATGATATGACCTATGCTCAGTCTTCATCAACAGCTAAGGATATTGTTGATTTTTTGTGTGGGGAAGATAAATTTGAAGTTTATGAATTAACAAAGGATAAGGACCTTGCTCTTAAAATAGCCATTATCAGATATGAAATGAGCTTAAATGCCTACCAGAAATATATTGCCACCACCATTGCCACTAATGTAAGTGAAAAAACGATAGCTGTTATTTATGAGAACTCAGATATTTTAGAGGGTGTAAACGTTAAAGAAACTACGAAGCGGGTTTATCCTAACGGTATTTACACTGCCATGGTTGTGGGATATACAGGTAAAATTTCTTTGGCAGAATACGAAGAATATTCACAGACGGATTCTACTTATTCAAAGAGTGATTCTGTAGGTAAGGCAGGAATTGAAAAAAGTCAGGAAGCCATTTTAAAAGGTATCAAGGGCTCTGAAACAATTTATGTTAATACAACCGGTAAAGTAATCTCCAGTGAAAATTATGTTGAATCGGTTGCAGGCAGTGATGTTTATTTGTCCATCGATTCTAAGCTTCAGGAAGATATATATCATATTCTTGAACAGAAGCTTGCAGGTGTTTTACTTAAGAAAATTACAAATACAAAGGAATATATTGCAACGGAGACTTCCTCTTCCTCGGATATTACAATTCCCATTTATTCTGTTTATTATCAGCTAATAAATAATTCGATTTTAGATATTAATCATTTTAGCGATGATGCTGCATCGGATTCAGAAAGGCTTGTTTACGAAGCATATTTAAATAAAAAAGCGGCTGTTTTTGAACGCCTTAAGTCTGAACTTACAGAAAAAAAGACAGTATATAATAAGCTCACTACTGAATATAAGGTATACGAAAATTTTATTGAAGATATATTGCTTGATACGGGAATTTTAATTTCTGATAAAATAAATTATTCAGATGATACCTACATTAAATGGGCTAAAAATGAAACCATATCCTTAAGTGAATATATTAACTATTGCATTTCTCAAAGCTGGATTGATATAGATTGCCTTGATTTAAATGCTTCTTATTCAGAATCGGAAGAAATTTATTTAAAGATTGTTGAAATAATTTTTAATGAATTAGACGAAAGCACTGCTTTTGAAAAAATTTTATATAAATACATAATTAAATCCGATGCCATAAGCCCAAGAACCTTATGCAACTGTCTATTAGATCAGGAGGTTGTTTCTTTATCTGAAAGTGAACTTTCTTTATGGTATGCAGGAAAAGAATCGGCTTATGATTTTATGATTAATCGTATTACAAATCTTGAAATCACACCAGCTCAGCTTGCTCTTGAACCCTGTACCGGCTCTGTTGTAGTAACGGATGTTAATACCGGCAAGACCTTAGCGATAGTATCATATCCAGGATATGACAATAATTATCTTGCTAACGGTGCGGATGCTCAATATTTAAAGAAAATTACAAATGATTTATCAATGCCCATGCTTAATTATGCCACACAGCAGCGTACGGCGCCCGGGTCTACCTATAAAATGGTTACTGCCACTGCAGGATTACTTGAAGGGGTTATAAATACAAACTCTCTTATTACCTGTACCGGTTCTTTTGAGGTTACAACAGATACCCATAAATGCTGGATTTATCCAGGTACCCATGGCTCTTTGAACGTAACTGGCGCTATAAATAAATCCTGTAACTGCTTCTTTTACACTGTGGGCTACAGATTAAGTCTTGATGAAAACGGCGAATATAATTCAAAGCTTGGTGTTGATAAATTAAATTATTATGCTTCAATGTACGGACTTTCCGAAAAATCAGGAGTTGAAATAGAAGAATACAGTCCTATTTTAACTAATGCTTATTCTGTACCTTCAGCTATTGGACAGGGTACTAACTCATTTACAACAGTCGGTCTTGCAAGATATGTAACGGCAATAGCCAACAGAGGTACGGTTTATAATTTAACTTTATTAGATAAGATTTGTGACAATGACGGTAGTGTCATAAAAGAGTGTGAAGCTGAAATTTATAACCGGATTGAAATGGATGATAAATACTGGGATGCCATTTGCGAAGGTATGAGAAGAGTGACGGCCGACAAAGCATATTTTAGGGAAATACCCTTTGATGTGGCAGGCAAAACAGGTACTGCCCAGCAGTCTAAGGCAGATCCTGACCATGGACTTTTTGTAAGCTTTGCACCCTTTAATAATCCAAAGATTGCCGTTGCTGCCCGTATTGCAAACGGATACACATCCGATTATGCAGCCAATGTTACAAAGGATGTATACAAATATTATTTCAAGGTTGAAGATAGTGATGAAATCGTAAACGGTACGGCTTCAGCACTTAACATTACTACCGCAAGAGGAGATTGATTATATGAACTCTAAGGTTTATATTAAAAGCTTTACTAACGGATTAAGGGTTTATTTAGACGAGGAATGTTCTTTTGAAGAATTATCTTATGAAATAAGAAATAAATTTTCTGATGCTAAAAATTTCTTTAAAGGCGGTAAGGTCTGTATTTCCTATGAAGGGAGAAGGCTTTCTAAGGAGGAAGAAAAAACAATTACTTCTTTAATTGAAGAAGTGTGTGATATGACCATTTTATATGTAATTGGAAAAGATGATGATGAAGCCAAATTTTCAGAAGCCCTTGAACGACCAATAAAGGGTTTAACGGGTTCAGGCTCCGGAAAGCTTTATGCAGGTAATTTAAAAAAGGGTGATCATATAAAAACAGAAGCTGGAATTATTATTTTAGGTGATATTGAGCCGGGTGCAGTTCTTGAAACAAAGGGTAACGTAGTGGTGCTTGGAGGTATTTATGGTTCTGTAATTATCAATGATGATACAGACTCCTTAAAACACTTTGTAGCCTGTAATGACTGTAGTCCGGAAAGACTTTCCATTAACGGGTTTAAATATTTTTCAAAGGATAAACCAAAGTGGGTTGTCAAGCCTAAGCTTTCTCCAAGGGTAGCCTTTATATCCAATCATCAGGTTACACTTGAGACGGTTTCAAAAGCGGCATTAAACAAATTATGTATGTTAATTAATCAAGAGTAAAACATGTTTAATAATTTATCTGTAAAAGATTATGATTTTAAGTTAATATTTTTCGTGCTCTGCATTAATATACTGGGCATTCTGGCTGTAGGAAGCGCTGCGCCAGGAAGCCAGCAAAAGCAGATTTTCGGTTCTGTGCTTGGGTTTTTCTTAATGGTTTTGGTTTCTTTATTTGACTATAAGATTATCCTTAAATTTTACTGGCTTTGGTATTTTATTAATTTGGGACTTTTGGTCGGAGTCTTTCTTTTCGGATCAAAAGCAGGCGGTGCCACACGTTGGTTTGAGATTGCGGGAATTCGCTTTCAGCCCTCCGAAACTGCCAAAATAATGTTGATTATTTTTTTCGCACAGTTTATTATGAAATATAGAGACAGAATTAATACTTTAAGGTTTCTTGTAAGTTATGCGGTACTGTGTGGGATACCGTTATTTCTTATTTTCAAACAGCCTGATTTGTCTACTACAGTAGTTGTTGTGGTAGTGCTTTTATCCCTTGTTTTTGTGGCAGGTCTGGATTGGAAAATTATACTTGGAGCTGTAGTTTTGGCTGTGCCTACAGCGTTAATCGGTTTCAGTATGGTATTAAAGGAAGATCAGACACTTATAAGTGATTATCAAAGGAAACGTATTCTTTCTTTCCTCTATCCAGAGCAGTATTCTGATACGGCTTATCAGTCTTTAAATTCAGAGATTGCCATAGGTTCTGGTCAGTTATTTGGTAAGGGCCTTAACAATAATGTGGTTGGTTCACTTAAAAACGGTAATTACATTATTGAACCGGAAACAGACTTTATTTTTGCTGTTATCGGTGAAGAATTAGGATTTGTTGGTTCTCTTGCAGTAATACTTTTGTTGTTTACTATCGTTTTTGAATGCTTTATGGTGGGCAGAAAAGCAAATGACAAAGCGGGGAGATGTATTGCTGTTGGAATTGGCTCCTTAATAGGTATTCAGTCTTTCTTTAACCTTGGTGTAGCAACTAATATGCTTCCAAATACCGGTCTTACCTTACCTTTTGTAAGTTATGGTCTGACTTCACTTGTGAGTTTGTATATTGGTATAGGATTTGTCTTAAGTGTTAGACTGCGAAGCAAGCCTCTAAGGGAAAGAAGGGAATTGTTTTTTTCGGGGAATAGTAATGTAAAGCTGGAGGATTACTAATGAATATTGCTTTAATTGCACACGATGCAAAGAAGAAGCTTATGCAGAACTTCTGTGTTGCTTACAGAGGTATACTTTCAAAAAATGAATTATATGCTACCGGTACTACCGGGAGACTGATAGAAGAAGTTACTAATTTAACTGTTCATAAATATCTTGCAGGACATTTGGGCGGGGAGCAGCAGATTGGCGCTCAGATTGAGCATAATCAGATTGACCTTGTTATCTTTTTAAGAGACCCTCTTACCAAGAAGACTCACGAGCCGGATGTCAATAACGTTATGAGACTCTGCGATATGCACAATATTCCTCTGGCTACCAATCTTGCCAGCGCAGAGTTACTTATTAAATCACTTGACCGTGGAGATCTTGAGTGGCGTGAAATGTACAAATAAATTATTTCTCAGTTTAATTTTAGTATTAACGGCATCTTTTCTTACCGCCTGTTCTGAGGCGGAAACAAGGATGCCTTTTTCTGATTATGAATTTGAAACAGAGGATACAGGAGTAACCTTTTCTAAAGCTGATGCAGTAACTATGGGTTATGCTTTTGATTTAACAACCTTTACAGAAGATTATACGGATGAATTTAATCTTGAAAATGCAGGTGCAGGTGTTTTAATTGACATTAATAATCAAAAGGTTTTATTTGCTCAAAATGCCTTTGAACAGATGTATCCTGCGAGCATCACAAAGATTTTAACAGCATATATTGCTTTGAAATATTGTTCTTTGGATGAAATGATTGTCTGTACCAAAGAGGTTGAAGGAATAGCCGATCCTACTGCGGTTATGCTTGGCTTAAAAACAGGAGATAAGCTAACAATGGACCAGGCGCTCCATTTATGCTTAATTAATTCCTATAACGATGTAGCCATAGCAATTGCCTGTCACGTAGCAGGTACCGAAGAAGAATTTGCTAAATTAATGACAGAAGAAGCTTATAAATTAGGCGCCACTTCTTCTAATTTTACGGATGCATCAGGTCTAGGCAGCCAAAATCACTATACAACCGTTTATGATTTATATTTGATTTTTAATGAAGCAATTAAAAATCCTGACTTACTCGAAATTATTCAGTGCAAGGAATATTCAACTGTATATCATGATAAAAATGATAATGAAATTCAGGGTATAGCCACATCTACCAATCAATATTTCAGAGGACGCTATGAAATGCCCGACTCTGTAACGATTGTAGGGGGCAAAACAGGCACAACAGAGGATGCAGGGTATTGTTTAATGCTTTTATCAAAGGACATTTATTCAAATCCCTATATTGCAATTATTCTTGGCGCCAATTCAAGAGAAAATCTATATCATCAGATGACGGATTTATTGCTTCAAATCACTAATTAATGGTTGTATTTTAAAAAGGTATAATTTATAATATTTATAACGTACTTGGTTAGTACAAATAACACAATGGAGGGTTTACACAATGGTACAGTTGATTGTTGGCGAAAAGGGAAAGGGCAAGACCAAACACCTTCTTGACAAAGTAAATACCGAAATAAAGACAGTATCGGGTAACATCGTTTATTTGGATAAGAGCACAAAGCATATGTATGAGCTCAACAACAAGGTTAGATTAATTGATGTATCCGATTATTTTATTGATAATTTTAGTGAATTTATTGGATTTGTATGTGGTATCATTTCTCAGGATCACGATCTTGAACAGATGTATTTTGACTCCTTTCTTCCTATCTCAAAGTGCGACAAGACAGACTTCGATGTCTGCATTGCCAAGCTTGATAAGGTAAGCGAGAAGTTCGGCGTTGATTTTGTTATATCTGTTTCAATTCCTGAAGCAGAGCTTTCAGCTGAAGCAAAATCAAAGGTTATTGTTTCTTTATAAGATTTAAAATATGGACCCCGGCTGTTGGTCGGGGTTTTTTCTTTATCGGGGAATAAATGTCTGCACAAAATAATGGTAAGGTAGGAAAGAAAAAGAAATTTGACGTAGGAATAGCTATTTTTATAGGTATTTTTATTTACATATTCATTTCCATTATTTTATCGGCTAAATCCGAATCCATTACCGGCTACCAGGTAAAGAACGGTATGCTTTCAGAAAACCGTATTTATAATGGAATTGCATTACGTAAAGAAAATGTTGTCAACAGTGATTATTCAGGCTATTTATATTATTTCATAAGAGAAGGTGAAAGAGCTGGATATAATAACCTTATATTCTGTATAGACGAAACCGGCAAGCTTTCTGATTTGATCGGTAAGAAGCCTACTGAGGATAATTCTTTAACAGAGACTGAACTTACCTCTGTCAGACATGAATTGCAGCTTTTTTCAAAAACCTTCAGTGAAACCTATTTTCCCGAAAGTGTCACTTTTGAAAATAAAATAAATAACGAGCTTGCCCAGATAGAAAACAGAAGAATAATTGAAGACGTTTCTTCGATTACGTCAACACATTTAAATGATGTAATCGATTATTGCAGAGCCAAGGCTTCTGGTATCGTTTTGTTTTATGAAGACGGCTATGAAGATTTTATTGCTTCTGATTTAACATTGGAAGATTTTAAAAAAGAAAATTACAGCAAAAAGGTTATATTAAACGATGATTTAGTGGAAGCCGGTTCTTTTGCCTATAAATATGTAAGTGATGAAAACTGGTCAATAGTAATATGCGTTCCTAATTCTGATTTAATGCGCATTACTGATTCTGATTATGTTTTGGTTAAATTTTCAAAAACTTTAACTACAAGCTATGGAAAGGTTAATTTAATTAATACTTATGATGAATATTCATTAATTGAATTATCCTTTACAAATTCAATGATCACCTTTGCGCCTGACAGATTTGTAGAGGTTGAACTTTTGCTTGAGGATGATACAGGTCTTAAGATTCCTAATTCGGCAATTGCCGAAAAGGCTTTTTATTTAATTGATAAGGACTATGTGACACTTGGTGGTAATTCTTCCAATTATACGGTTCTAAGAAGAGAATTCGGAGAAAACGGAGAAACCGTTAAGGCAGTTGAAATTGAAATAGTTAAGGAAGAAGAAACTGAATATTATGTTGATACTCTTTCCTTAAACTACGGAGATGTACTTATAATGCCTGAAAAGGCTGTAAAAACACAGGAAAATAACACCTTCGTGGTCGGTAAACAGGGGACCTTAATCGGCGTATATAATATTAATAAAGGATACGCTGATTTTAAACGAATAGAAATTTTATATTCAAATGATGAATATTCCATTATTAAACCAAGCTCCGCCTATGGGTTAAGGGCATACGACTATATTGCACTTGATGCTACTGTTGTAACGGACAAGGATTTTGTATATTAGAGGTTTTTATGATTAAAGAAAATCTTGAAATTGTAAGAAAAAACATTAGTGACACAATAAAAAAGAGTAATCGTAAATTTGATGACGTAACTTTAATTGCGGTAAGTAAGACAAAACCCTTAGGAGATTTGCTTGAAGCCTATGAAGCGGGTGTAAGGGATTTTGGAGAAAACAAGGTCCAGGAATTAACAGATAAATATGAAGCAATGCCTAAAGACTGCAGGTTTCATATGATAGGCCATTTACAGAAAAATAAGGTTAAATATTTAATCGGAAAGGCCTATCTTATTCACGGTGTTGATTCTTTTGAGCTTGCAAAAGTAATTCAGAAGGAATCCTTAAAAGCCGGAGTTATTACGGATATTTTAATTGAAGTAAATGTAGCAAGAGAAGCCACTAAATTCGGTGTGTATAAAGAGGACACAATTGAATTAATAAAAGAGATATCCTCGCTTTCAAATGTACGCATCAAGGGGCTTATGACCATTGCACCATATGTAGATAATCCAGAAGAAAATCGTCAATATTTTGTTGCGCTTAAGCAATTAGGCATTGACATAAATAATCAAAACATTGATAATGTTTTTATAGATATTTACTCTATGGGTATGACTTTAGACTACAGGGTGGCTATTGAAGAAGGTGCTACCTATGTAAGAGTCGGTACAGGAATTTTTGGGGCGAGAAATTATATTAATCTTTAAGGAGTGACATTTATGAGTTTTAAGGATAAGCTTGGTGGTTTAATGAAAATCGGAAGTGAAGAGGATGAATATGATTTATATGATGACGAAGATGATTATGTAGAAGAGTCAGAACCTGTGAAGACATCTGTAGAGGAGCATAATAAAGTAAAGCAGTTTGACAAAAAATCTCAACCTGCACCTAAAAGGAGAATTCCAATGAATGATTCGTCTGTATGTATTTTTAAGCCAAAGTCTTCTGATGAAGCCAAAGACATAGCCTTAACACTTTTAGAAAACAAAACTGTTGTAATGAATTTTGAGGGCGTTGATATTTCAGTTTCTCAGAGAGTTTTGGATATTGTTACAGGTACCTGTATTGCTATTGACGGTGCACTTCAGAAAATTTCCAATTTTATCTTTATTGCAACACCCGCAAGTGTTGAAGTATCCGGCGAATTGCAGGATTCAATTTCCGGAGCATTTGATACTTTATAAACTAGGAATTTTCTTGTCATAAAGCAATTTATAAAAGCTCAAGAGCACCCACTGCCTTTAGGCAGTGGGTGCTCTTGAACGAGGTGTTTTGTTACAAGCTAAATACCTCGTAAGGCACGTAGTGCCGCTTTTATATGATCCGTAGCGAAGCGAATTGCGAATATCATTGATATGCCACCTTTTTTACAATATAGGAAATTGCGCTGCAATTACTTATATTGTAAAAAGGCACTATGTGACAAAGATGTGCACTCGCTATTCGCTGTAGGGATCGATTTTAGCAGCCTTACGTCTGTGAGCGTCTTCACTTGCGGCATAATGTTTAGCAGTTGTATTAATGTCAGAATGCCCCAAAACATCAGCCACAAGCCTTATATCACCTGTTTTATTGTACAAGGCAGTGCCATAGGTTGAACGCATTTTATGTGGAGAAATATGCTTATTAGATACAGCTACGGAAGCATATTTATCCACCATTTCCTGGATGCTTCTTACTGCCATACGTCTCTTTCTTGATGATAAAAACAAAGCTTTTTCGTGTTCATCTTCAATATGAAAGGGTCGTTCAAGCTCGATGTAATCTATAAGCGCCTGCTTTGTAACTTCATCAAAGTAGAGGATATGTTCCTTACGACCTTTTCTTACAACAACCATTGAATTTTCGTTAAAATTTAAATCAGTTATATCTAAAGAAACGCACTCGGAAACTCGAATTCCGGTTCTTAATAGGAGAGTAAGTATAGCATAATCTCTGTATTTGCATCTTTGAAGCATTTTTTGCTGTCGTTTGGACCCTACTTCTGAGTTTTTAATGATTGTTAAAAAAGTATCAACCTCTGAGGGCGTTAAACGTATGATAACATGGTCGTCATCCTTACGATTTTGTTTATTAGCACCTACAGTGGGATCATGCTCAAGAAATTCATGCTGGCACTGATAACCGTAAAAGGACCTTAAGGCAGACATTTTACGGGCAATTCCGGATAAATTGTTTTGATAATCGTTTTCACCGATTATAGTGACATCCTTGGCTGATAAATATTTCTGATATTCATTTATGTCCTGGAAGGATAAATTGTTTAATAAATCAGCAGGAATTTCATCAATTGATAAATCCTTGGCGATTGGATTAAATTCCGTTAAATATCTAAAGAAAATAATCAAATCGTAAGCGTAAGAAATTGCAGTATTTGGATTGCGCATGGCTTTTGAATCTAAAAATTCATAAGTGAAGGCTGGCAAAATTTTTTTAATTTCTTCAAGCTTTAATCGATAATTTTTATCTTTTAATTTATTGTATTCAGAATCCCTTCCCATAAGTCAATAAAAGTCCTTTCTGGTATATTGGTATATTACTTAGTTTACCGCGTATTTTATCGTTAAATTGAGATTTAACGCTATAATTTGTTTATATGTTACACTATTCTTCTTTTGATTTCAAGCCTGATTTTCCAAACTAAAAAGCCGCATGCGGTCGCTAAGGCGGCATATTCCTCACACGCGAGTTAGCATCCTTGGCACGTAGTGCCTTTTTTACCTGTAGGAATTGCAGCGCAATTTCCTATAGGTAAAAAAGACCTGCAGGTAATTCCTGCAGGTCTTTAATAAAGGTCAAAACTAAATTATAAGATTTCTCAGACTAAGTTAATTTTCATAATGAAATTTTTCGTAGTCTTCAACATACTGGGTAATGAATTTAACTGTGCCTTCAATTCCAAGCTTGGCTGAATTAATACATAAATCATAGCTTTCAGCGCGTCCCCATTTTTTACTTGAATAATAATTATAATAGGACTGACGCTGCTTATCTTTCTTTAAAAAGTACTCTTTTGCTTTTTCTTCTGACTTAATATCAGGATCGTGCTTACAGATGTATTTTGCCCTAAAATCATCATCAGCATATATAAAAAGATTTAAAACATTGTCATAATCTGCCAAGGCATAGTCTGCACAACGGCCCACGATAACGCATGGGCCTTCTTCTGCAAAGGATTTAATAGCGTCAAACTGAGCTAAAAACACCTTATGACTTATAGGCATATCCACAAAGGATGAGGAATTATAGCCAAAGGAATAAGTGTCCATAACGAGATTGTATAAAAATGAATTGGTTGGTCTTTCATCATGATTTTGAATCATTTCTTCGCAAAATCCGGAATCCTTGGCCGCCTTCGTTAAAATGGACTTATCATAAAAAGGAATATCAAAATATTTTGCAACTTTTTCACCGATTTCGTGGCCGGCTGAACCATATTGACGTCCGATGGTAATAACTGTTTTCATATGTTTTACCTTCCTTTTTTCTTTGATTATACTACAAAATTTTTTAAAAAACAAGAAAAGGTTTACATAAGTTTATTATGCAAACCTTGCTCTTATAAAATTTAAGCTTTTAACAAAATAGTCTGGTAAATCAGAATCAAACTGAAGATATTCATTATATGAAGGACTTAAAAAGCCGATGGTTTTTGCGTGAAGCTGCTGTCCCGACAAATTAATTAATTCCTTTTTATTTGAATAAACTAAATCTCCCATTAAAGGATGACCGAGGCTTGATAGATGTACTCTTATCTGGTGGGTACGGCCCGTTTCAAGCCTGCATTCTATATAAGTATATTCGCAAAATCTCTCAAGCACTTTTACATGTGTAACAGAAGGCTTGCCCTTAGGGTCGATACACATCTTCTTTCTGTCGTTTTTATCTCTTCCAATTGGAGCATTTACAGTTAATTCATCTTCCTCTATATCTCCGTGTACAATGGCATGATATATACGATTACAGGTATGCTCCTTTAATTGTTGAGCTATTAGATTGTGAGAATTATCGTTTTTACAGATAATTAAAAGTCCGGACGTATCTTTATCTATTCTGTGAACAATACCAGGTCTTAAAACGCCGTTAATGCCGCTTAAACGCCCCTCTAAATGATAAAGCAGTGCATTTACCAGTGTATCCTCAAAATGGCCTGCTGAAGGATGCACCACCATTCCCTGGGGCTTATTTACAATTGCAACATCTTCATCCTCATAAACAATTTCAATTGGAATGTTCTGTGGCTTTATATCAGGTGTAATTGAATCAGGAACATTAAGCACAATGCAGTCATCAAGTACTATGTTATAGCTTGATTTTTTATTGTTTAGACCATTAACAAGCAATGCATGTTCATCAATTTGTTTTTGAATATAGGATCTTGATAATTCAGGCACCAGATTCGATAAATATTTATCTACTCTCATACCCTCATCTTCTTCTCCTACAATAAAAGAATACTGTTTCATTAATTAACGTCCCTGAGTTTCTTTTCTTTAAACATAAGAAAATTCAAATCATCTTCTTTATAAACAAATATAAAAAGAAAAACAAAAATAATTGTTGATAAAGTGACAAATATATCCGCAACATTAAAAATCGGAAAATTTATAATACTGAAATAAATAAAATCTATTACATAACCATACATAAAACGGTCGATAAGATTTCCAAGGGCACCTGTAGCAATGCAAGTAACAAGTATTGAAAATGCAATGTATTTTTTACGTCCCGGAGCCTTAATAATAACGTAAAGGCAGGCTAGCAGTACTACAACCGTAACCAAGACAAAAAATGATAACTGATTTTTTAATAATCCGAATGCTGCGCCTGTATTTTCAAGATATCTTAATTCAAGTACACCCGATATCAAAGATACTGAGGGGTGACCCTTAAGCTTATTAAAGGCATAATATTTTGAAAACCGGTCAAGAAAAATACCAATAATCAAAATTAAAGCATCTGCAATATAAAGATTTTTTTTATTTATCTTTTTAGAATTCAATTTTAGTCCTCATCCTTAAAATTAAGTTCCTTTAAGGCTTCGTCAATTAGTTTTGCTTTAATGTTTTCAACAAAAACTGCCTTACCGATACTCTTTAATAATACCATATTTAAAGTATCAGTATTTTTCTTGTCTTTAACAATCTTTTCTTTAATTAAATTAGTATCCTCAATTTGGAAGGAAATAGGAAGATTGAAGGGTACAAACATATCTCTTATTTCATAATATTCTTCCATTGAAAGAAAATCCATTTTCCATGAAATAAACGCTGCTGCAACACAGCCAAGGGCAAGGGCCTCGCCATGATTATATTCTTTAAATACCGCTTCAATAGCGTGACCAAAGGTATGCCCTAAATTAAGTAATACCCTCTCACCCGTTTCAAACGGATCCTTTTCTACAATAACTTTTTTTATCATAATGCTTTTTTCAAGCATTTCAGAAATTACTGCCTGGTCTTTGTCGCTGATTTCATAAAGGTTTTCAATGAGCCATTCATAGAATTTAGCATCCTTGATTAAGGAAGCCTTCATAACCTCTGCAAAACCCGAATAAAATTCTTTATCCGGTAAAGTCTTTAAAACTTCTGTATTAATATATACTAAGGACGGATTTTTAAAGGAACCGATCATGTTTTTTAAGCCGTTAAAATCAACTGCGGTTTTACCTCCGACAGAGGCATCCACCATTGAAAGTAAGGATGTAGGAATATTAATATAACCTATTCCTCTTTTATAAATTGATGCCACAAATCCCGATAAATCAGAAACAACGCCACCGCCAAAAGAAATAATAAAATCCCTTCTTGAAAAATCATTGTTAAGTAAAAATGTGCAAATATCTGTGGCAT
>CAVIIX010000014.1:0-42090 GCA_963643225.1 Lachnospiraceae bacterium | reverse complement strand
TAACTTTCCACGTCCCATTTTTAATCCTCCTAACAATTATCATACCCTAATTCGGAATTTTTTGTTAGGGGGTTGTGTCTAAACTATAGGTACCGTCTCAGACTGCATCGGTATATCTGCCCTGTGCTATAAGCTCGTTTCTCAGGTCATTTAGTGAGTTGATAATTAAGCTATATTCGTTATAGGTCAGTGCAAGGTGGTATTTGATCACGGCTTCCTTCTTGACTATATTCTACTCGGATGGCTTTCAAATTGCGAATGTACGGATTTTCAAAACACAGAAAAAAGGCTCCGACCTTTTACAGTCAAAGCCTTAGTCAACCATTGCAATGCCTTAGTCTTATTAAGTTTTGTCATACTGCCTTATAAAACCTCGGCAAAATCCGAAGTCCTCTTTATTTTTATTCAGTTACTTCATTACAGTCGTCTAAGCTGTTATCCTCTTTTGGATTGTTAATTTCTTCCGGAGTTTCCTCTGCACATTCAGTATCCTTTAAATCAATGGGAGCCTTTCTGTCATCAAAGAATTCTTCAACCTTTCCTGCAGCCTGGGAAAGCTTTTCTCCAATCGTGCCTGCAGCTCTGTCAGCTGTATCTGCAACCTTTGCAGCTGCATCCTTTACCTTGTTTTCAATATCGCCAAAGGTTAAAGAAGTATAGCTTCTCTTGGCACTAGCCTTTGGAGTGGGACCGTCATCAAAATCCTCATCAAAATTATCAAGATCCTCGTCGTCGTCCATATTAGCGGGGATGTCGGATTTTTTCTTTTTAATGTAATAGTATGTGCTTGCAGCTGCAATACCTAATGCTACAAGTCTTAAAAGCTTCTTGTTATTCTTACTCATTTTAAAATCTCCTTTCAGATAATTTTTCTGACTGGATTAATTATATCAAATTTTCTTTTGATTTAAAATACAATTATCAGTTAATTTTCTATAAACATTTATTGCGGGTTAATAAAATTTGTGTTAGTATGGAATTCGACTCACACAGTCAATTTCCTATAAGGGGTTATAATAAATGAATTCTAAATTCTTTGATTTAAAGCAGGAAAAACAGGACCGGATGGTTAACGCTGCTTTAAAAATCTTTGCTCTTAACGGTTACAATCATGCCAGCACTGACGATATCGTTAAGGAAGCGCAAATTTCAAAGGGTCTTTTATTCCACTATTTTGATTCAAAAATCGGAGTTTACTCCTTTATATTCGACTATGCGGTACGCTATATTTCTCTTGAATTATCAAGTGCCGTAGATCCTTCAGAAACTTCCTATTTTGAAATTTTACGTCAGATGGAAGCTGCAAAAATGCAGGTGCTTAAAAGCCATCCCTTTATGTACATGTTTGTGTATTCTACAGGTAAAGAAAACATTACAGAGGCAATTTTAGCTCTAGAAGCAAGCAAGGCCAATCTTGAAAACAATCTATCAAGCATCATGGCCCGTACAGACCAAGGCTTCTTTAAGACAAAGAAAAATGCTTCAAAATATTTAAAGATGCTTGAATATACACTTCAGTCCATTATGGAAGATTCCTTACAAGACGGTACCTTCAATGCCGAAATGAATTACGAAAGCAGTGTTGAATACATTAATTTAATTGAAAATTCAATAAGATAAGTCAATGATATTTTCAAGACACTTCGCTGCTTGCTCATATAAAAGGGCTTCAAAAATCAGAAGCCCTTTTGTATGCATAAGCTTATTAATGATGGAAAAGTCTGATGCCTGTAAAGGCCATTACCATGTTGTATTTGTCACAGCACTCGATTACAAGATCATCCCTTACGGAACCTCCCGGTTCTGCGATATATTTTACGCCGCTCTTATAGGCCCTTTCAATGTTGTCAGAGAAAGGAAAGAAAGCGTCTGAACCAAGGGTTACATCTGTATTTCCCTTAAGCCATTCCTTCTTTTCTTCACGCGTGAATACTTCAGGCTTAGTCTTAAAGCGCTTCTGCCATTCTCCCTCTCTCAATACATCTTCATATTCATCGCCGATGTAAACATCAATTGTGTTGTCTCTGTCGGCACGTCCTAATGTATCCAGAAAATCAAGCTTTAAAACCTTAGGGCACTGACGTAAATACCAGTTGTCTGCCTTGCTGCCTGCAAGACGTGTGCAGTGAATACGTGACTGCTGGCCTGCACCGATACCGATTGCCTGTCCGCCCTTTACGTAGCATACGGAGTTTGACTGTGTATACTTTAAGGTAATCAGGGCAATTTTCATATCGATTAAAGCAGCTGCCGGAAGGTCTTTATTTTTTGTTACAATATTTGCAAATAAATCATTATTTATATCAAGCTCATTTCTCCCCTGCTCAAATGTTATACCGTATACCTGCTTTCGTTCAATTTCTGCAGGCATATAGGAAGGATCTATTTTTATGATATTGTAGTTTCCGTTTTTCTTTTGCTTAAGTAATTCAAGAGCTTCTTCTGTATAACCAGGAGCAATGACACCATCTGAAACCTCTCTTTTAATCAATCTTGCGGTATCCTTGTCGCACACGTCCGATAAGGCTATGAAGTCTCCAAAAGAAGACATTCTGTCGGCACCTCTGGCTCTTGCATAAGCGTTTGCTAAAGGAGATAATTCCAAAAGGTCCTCCACCCAGTAAATTTTAGCAAGTGTTTCATCCAGAGGAAGGCCTACAGCGGCACCTGCCGGAGAAACATGCTTAAAGGAAGTAGCTGCCGGAAGACCTGTAGCCTCCTTTAATTCCTTAACTAACTGCCAGCCGTTAAAGGCATCTAAAAAATTAATATAACCGGGACGTCCGTTTACCACTTCGACGGGAAGACTTCCTCCGTCCTCCATAAAGATTCTTGAAGGCTTCTGATTTGGATTACAGCCGTATTTTAATTGAATTTCGTTCATGACAATCTCCTATTTATTCTTGTTAATGATTCTTGTTTCCCACTTACCTGTCTCAAGATCCACAAATCTTGTAAATAAAGAAACCTTATTTTCAAAATTTAAACTGTTCCATAAATCATTTGTAAATGCATCAATGTCGCCCTTAATGTACACTACCTCTGGCTCTCCTTCAAAGCTTGGAAGCGGTGAATCATCCTTCATGTAGGTGTGTATAAATCTTCCCTCCCCGAGGCGTGGCTTATCGAAAAAGAAATTGTAACGGTTGCATGCACTGCCGTCGCCGTTATTTGATTTAAGAATATTCATTTCATAAGAAAAGGTGTCCCCCTCAAAGTGAAGAATACCTGAAATTCTTGGGGTGTAATTAGGTTCGTCAGGTTCAAATTCACGGGCACGCAAGGAAGCATCAAAGCTCTTTCCTGCTCTTAACCCGTCATAAACCGTATCTGTCTGATCGCCGTTTGTAACGATTGTGTGGGAACCGAACACTCTCACCGGAGCATAAATTATTAAAGAAGGATCTGACATTTTTGAAGGATCGAAGGCTTCGGTACGGATACCCTCTCCTTCCTCCACAAACACTCTGTTACGGGAATTAACGCTTCTGCCCATAATAAAATAAGCAATAACAGCCTTTTTGCCATCCTCGGAGCGACCGATTACGATACCTCGTCCTGGATAAGCGTTTGTCTTAAGTAACTTTGATAAATCAAAAATTCTCATGTTGTCCTCCTTATTTAGTCAATTAATCTAGATCCTTACATAGCGCTGTCGCCTAAGCGATATATTTCTTTCGCGCGAGTACGCATCCTTGACACGTAGTTTCTTTTTTACCATTTAAGAATTGCAACGCAATTCTTAAATGGTAAAAAAAACCGACAGTCAGGGCTTTCTTTGCCCAGACGGTCGGCTTAAATAATCTATACTTCCTGTGGTCAATTCCACTTCCGTCAGTCATATAGACCTTACATGAAAATAATAATTGAGTTTTTTTAAAGCGTCAATTGTAATATTGCACATTAATCTTTACAATCTAGCCCTTAGCTTTAATTCTTTTAACAACTTCTTCCTTTAAATCTCTGGCCTTATCCTTCATACGTGGATTGGCATTTGAAGATTGTAAAATAACACCAATCATCTTCTGTGATACATCCAGATGATCTGTCATAAGGCCCAGTACTGCAAGAAGATAGTTAACGGTTGTCTCGTCCATACCGCACATAGGGAAGCTTTCAGACTGAACTGCCGATACAAAGCCTTCAAAAGCATTCTTTGTAAATTCAGCTTCCATAGCCTTAAATTTAGCGTAATCAGCGTGGTCTTTGCCTAATTCCTCGCACTTACCTCTTACAACCCATGAAGCCTTTAAGCAGATATATGCTTTTTCGCTTGCCTTTGCACCCTTTACCACTGCATTAACAAGAGCCATTTTATAGCGCTCAATGGCTGCATCATATGAAATTGTCTCCGGATAATCCCTCTGTGGCTTAAAGGAAGGAGTGATTTTTTCTTTAATCCTTTTAGCCTGTATCTGTAACAGCGAAGGAAAATATCTTGAAAGCGCCGTGTAACCACAGCTTGGGCACATTACAACGTCGTATTTAACAATATCAAGTTCCTTGTACTTGGGACGCAAATCCATGTCAGTACCAAGAAGCTTTGCCTTACCTCCTTTTACCATACGAGCCTTAAACTGCGTATCGCAAAGAGGACACTGCATGGATTTATCAAGCAAAAAATCCTTTTCTGTAGGTTCTGCGACTGCCTTGCCTTCTTCCTTCTTTTTTTCTTCCTCGAAAAGACTCATCCCCTCCAGACCGCCAAGCCCAAAGGACTCAAGTCCGGATAATAAACTGTCTCCCATTTCTGCCTCCGATTTATCTAGCAATTAAGTAAGTAGATTTTACCACAAAACCAATGATATGTAAAATCCGCTAATTTACGTATTTTGCTTCAAAAGCGTCTGCAGTCATTGGTCTGTCAAAATAAAAGCCCTGAATCATTTTTATTTTCATGCCTGTCAAAGCATCATACTGCTTCTTTGTCTCGATACCCTCGACACAAATATTAACACCTATAGTTTCCGCAAGCTCAGCCACCATTTTGATAAAGGACTGGGAATAAGCGTCCTCTGCAAGATCTCTCACGAAGCTTTGGTCCACCTTGATTACATCAAAGGGAATTTCTCTTATATGATTAAGCGAAGAATATCCTGTGCCAAAGTCGTCAAGAGCGATTCTTACGCCCAGTTCCTTAATGGAATTAAGGATTTTCTTCATACGTTCCATATCGTTAATGGCAAGGCTTTCGGTTACCTCTAAGGTAAGGTTCTTAGGATCTATGCCTGTTTCCTTTAAGGTCTTTTCAACCGTATCTACGATATCTGACTGTAACAGCTGCACAACCGACAAGTTAACGTTGACCTTGTAATTTGGATGTCCGGATTCGTTCCACCTCTTACAGGTCTCACAGGCCTTTTTAAGCACGTGGTTACCGATAGGGTTTATTAATCCAAGATATTCTGCAAGAGGAATAAATTCCGCTGGATTGATAAAACCAAGCTCTGCCGAGTTCCAACGGATTAACGCTTCGGCGCCCACACAGGCATTTGCTTCCGTTACATCCACTATAGGCTGGAAGTACACCTCAAATTCATTGTAGCCCGCCGTCATGGCATCACGCATGTTCTTTTCCATATCAAGACGCTCGTTGGAGGAGGAAACAATGCTGTCAGAATACTGAGCCACACGGTTCTTACCGCCCTTCTTGGCATCATACATTGCAATATCAGCCTTTTTAATTAAGTCCTGAACGGATTCGCCCACTTCCGGGAATTCCACAATACCCATACTCATGGTGCAGTAATAATCTGCATTCTTTAAATACCAGGGCTTTGAGAATATATCTTCAATCTCTGCAATAATGTCTTCAAAGGCTCCATAAGAAGCCGGAGGCACGATAATTACAAATTCGTCACCACCCATTCTGTAACAAGTATTCTGTATGCCTTCAATACGCTGCAGGGAATGCGAAATTGCCTTTAACAAAACGTCTCCGTACTGATGTCCAAGACCATCGTTAATGTGTTTAAAGTCATCTAGGTCAAGATATAAAAGTGCACCCTTCATGCCCGTGTTCTTGGCAGAATCAATGTGCATTGCAAGGTCTCTTTCACAGCACATTCTGTTATAAAGACCAGTTAAGAAATCCGTATATGCCTGCTGCTCGATACGACGCTGGTAATTCTTTTTATCCGTAACGTCATAGGCTGCACATAAAGAAACCTTTCTTCCGTCCACCCAGTTTATGTAGGTGTAGTGAAGGTCATACCATCGGTTTCTCTCTATATGATTCACTTCATAAATTCCACTTCCCTTATTAACGGGAATGGCGTTATCGAAAAGCTCGTCAAGAGTACCGTTATTAAGCTCCGTTGCAAAAATACTCTTAAGCACGCGGTTTGCAAAAAGAGCCGAGCCGGTTTCTATGTCGCGCACATAAATTGCGCTTCCCACATTATCTAAAATTGCTTCCAGGGAAGCAAAGGAGCTTGCCAGTGAATTTTTCTGAATGCGCTTTGTAATGATACTCTGAAGCACCTTCATTGCATCGTATAAAAATTTAACCTCTTCGGCAGTCCATTTTCTCTCAGGCTTTCTGTCCGTAAAACATGCATACATTGCAACGCCGTTTGCAATCTGAATAGGAATTACGCAAAGTGCCGTAATCTCAAGCTGCTGCATGGCATCTCTGTCGGGCTTGTCGATTTCAGTATCCGTCGAAAGCACCAGCGGCTTCTCTGTATACATAAAGTGAAATCTCTTCTGACCTCTCTGCTGGTCAAAGAAAGAAACCACTCCCGTATTGTACCATTCAGCGGCAATGTCACAGGTATCCATTCCACGCTTAACACGCCCGATAAAGGCGCCGGTGATGCCTAAATATTCACCCACCACCTTAAGCATTTCGTTCATGATGACTTCAATTGCCTCGTTTGAATCAAGAAGCTGCACGATTTCGGAAATCGCTTCTACTCTTCTTAAAGAAACCTTTATCTCTGCCTCTGAATATTTGCTTCTTCTGCTTTCTGCCTGTGCATTAGCCAAAGAAAGCTTTGAGCACACAATTAACTGTGTTACGTCTCTTACTATATCAAGAGAGTCATTAAAATGCGCATAGGTTGTGTTTCTTGAAAATTCAAACGGATTAACAGCGCCATACTCTTCCATTAAATCCGCATCCGAAAGCACGCCGATTATAATCCAGTTCAAAATCGCTACATGCTCAACGTGAAGCGAGACACCTGCTGCCTTAATATTTGGCACACACGTGTCTTCCAAAGCCTGAACCTCAAGGTCGTCACCCGATACTCTTTCAAAAAGAGCCTGAAGCTGTTCCTCGCCTATTAAATCCAATAATCTTTTCTGTTCCTGAGCTTCACCCGTAAATTCACAGATAATTTCACCCTTTGAATTAAGACCGTACATGTAAATATCGGCTACCTTACTGTATCTGAGAGCCATTCTGCGTACAATCATTAAGTCTAAAAGTACATCCTGCGAAATTCTGTTGGGCTCATTGAAATTGCCGGTAAGATTCTCCACAAAAAATACCTCTTTTCCCCTTGTATATATTAACATAACTTGGCAAAAATACACAACCCATACTTCGGAGAAATTTGTTAAATTTTCGTTATTTTAGGTGTACCTTGCTTTCGGGTAACAGTTTAATCAGCATGTTTTCTAAATCAAGTGCTTTAATGGGCTTTGTGATATACCCTGCAAAGCCTGCAGCATAATACATTTTTTCTGCTCCCGAAATTGCATTGGCGGTCAGTGCAATCATGGGTACCGACTCGTTATACTTGCATATACGACGTGCCTCCTTTAAGGTTTCGATACCGTCCATTTCGGGCATCATATGGTCCATAAGCACCACATCGTATTTGTTTTCCATAAGTAAATTAAGGGCTTCTCTTCCGCTTTCCACGCAGTCTATATTCACAAGGGTGTCTCTAAGTAAAAGCCTTACCACATTTAAGTTTACCTTTACATCGTCCACCACCAGCACCCTTGCATCCTCGGCGGTAAAGCCAGGAGTATGAGTCTTTTTAAGCGACTTCCTTGCTTCCATTCCCACGTCAAACAAGCCTGCCTCTGTATCCCCAACGGGCTTTTGAGGAATAGTCGCATAGAATTCAGAGCCGGCACCTTTTATGCTGTTTACGCCAATGCTTCCGCCCATCATAACGGTTAACTGCTTGGCTATGGCAAGCCCTAAGCCCGTGCCCTCTATATTTCTGTGTTCCTTTTCATCTATTCTGTTAAAGTTTCCAAAAAGCTTTTTCTGATCTTCTTCTGTAATGCCGATGCCTGTATCCTTAACGTTTATGGTAAGTAAAATGTCGTTATCGTCAAAGGGCTTCATGCCCACAACAAGTTCCACATATCCTTCTTCCGTATATTTTATGGCATTGCTTAAAAAATTAATGATAATCTGACGGATGCGCACTTCGTCACCATATAAGCGTGCCGGCAGCTTTGGATCGTTCTTTATCCTGAATTCAAGCTTCTTTTCTTCGGCCCTGCCTATCATCATGATGTAACAGTCATTTATAAGAGTTAAAAGATCGTATTCGGACTCATGTATTTCAAATTTTCCGGATTCGATTTTAGAAAAATCAAGAATATCGTTTATTATCGTAAGAAGCTGTCTCCCGGCTCCGTCTATATCCTCTGCGTAGCCTAAAATCACAGGATCCTTACAATCTCTTATTATCATTTCATCCATGCCAAGAACTGCATTTATCGGAGTTCTTATTTCATGGCTCATGTTGGCTAAAAAGTCAGACTTTGCATTTGAAGCCTTTAAAAGCTCTTCATTTGCTTTTACAAGTTCCTCTTCCTTCTCTACAAGCTTTTCGTGCTCCTTTTTATAGGAAGCCGTCTGAAATTTAAATACAAGTCCGGTTATTAGCGACGTAAGTACAAAGGCCACCACCAAATCAAGGATTTCATCTTTCGAAGACGCAAGAAATTCCACGTATTCCGGATGTTTAAATTCTATAAAGAAGCACGCTATAAACGCTAAAATTTCAAAAATAAAATATAATACAGATGCGGGACCTTCCAGCAAAAGAAAACAAAAAACAATTCCGAAAACCATCCATAGAGGCATGCCTGTATGCATACCGCCACACTGAAAATACATTATGGGGAAAGTTATTCCCGTCAACACAACACACATAATTATGATAGGAAGCTTTGATTCGTAATGACGGTTTATAATCCACAAAAATAAGCCCAAAAGTGCCATTATCACAATTTCAATTATTACACCGTATATTTTGGTGCCCACCGCAATAGTAACGATAAGCGTGGGAATCTGCACGGCAATTGCACCCAACAGAATAATGTTTGATACCTTATGACGGATATCAAGCTCATCTCTTAAAAGATATCTAATTGGGTTTTTATTTTTTCTTTCCTTCATCGCATAATTACCCACCTTTCTAATTATAATATTTTAAGAAAAAGCCTTAACGATAAATAAACAGAGCCCCGTGCATTGCACGAGGCTCTGTGACTGATTATTTAGTGTGCATCTGAAGAATAGTTAGGTGCTTCTTTTGTGATATGAATGTCGTGAGGATGGGATTCTCTTAAGGCTGCTGCCGAAATTTTAATGAAGCGACCATTTTCCTTAAGTTCTTCGATTGTCCTTGCGCCGCAATATCCCATACCGGAACGAAGACCTCCCATAAGCTGAAATACCGTGTCTTCAACACTTCCCTTGTATGCTACACGACCTTCAACGCCTTCAGGTACAAGCTTTTTGGCATCTGACTGGAAATATCTGTCCTTGGAGCCGTTTTCCATGGCTGCAATGGAGCCCATTCCTCTGTATACCTTGTATTTACGTCCCTGGAACAATTCAAAGTCGCCGGGTGCTTCATCACAGCCTGCAAACATTGAACCCATCATACAAACGTTACCGCCCGCAGCGATAGCCTTTGTCACTTCACCCGAATATTTGATACCGCCGTCAGCGATAATCGGAATACCGTATTCTTTAGCTACCTTGTAGCATTCCATAATAGCGGTCACCTGTGGAACACCGATACCGGCAACAATACGTGTGGTGCAGATGGAGCCCGGACCGATACCTACCTTAACGGCATCTGCGCCAGCTTTAATTAATGCCTCTGTTGCGGCACCTGTAGCAACGTTACCGGCAATAACCTGTAAATCAGGATATGCCTCTTTAATCATTTTAACGCATTTAATAACGTTGGCGGAGTGGCCGTGAGCTGAATCGAGTACCACAACGTCAACCTTTGCATCTACCAAGGCTGCAACTCTTTCTAAGCAATTGGCGGTAATGCCTACAGCAGCACCGCATAAAAGTCTGCCCTGGTCGTCCTTTGCTGCAAGAGGATATTTAATGGTCTTTTCAATGTCCTTAATTGTAATAAGACCCTTTAAGTTAAAGTCATCATCTACAATAGGAAGCTTTTCTTTTCTTGCGCTTGCTAAAATCTTTTTGGCTTCTTCAAGAGTAATACCTTCTTTTGCCGTAACAAGGCCTTCGCTTGTCATGCATTCTTTTATCTTTTTGGAAAAATCAGTTTCGAACTTTAAATCACGGTTTGTGATGATACCAACGAGCTTTTTGCCCTCTGTAATCGGCACACCTGAAATTCTGAACTTGCTCATAAGAGAATCCGCATCAGCAAGTGTGTGCTCGGGAGATAAAGAAAATGGATCGGTGATGACACCGTTTTCTGAACGTTTAACCTTGTCTACTTCCTCGGCCTGTTTATCGATAGACATATTCTTGTGGATGATACCGATACCACCCTGTCTTGCCATTGCAATGGCCATTCTGTGCTCGGTAACTGTATCCATACCGGCGCTCATTACAGGAATGTTAAGCTTAATTTTCCTGGTAAGATAGGTGCTTACGTCCACCTGATTTGGAATAACTTCTGAATAAGCGGGCTCTAAGAGCACATCATCAAAGGTAATACCTTCGCCAATAATCTGACTCATTTTCTTTTGCCTCCTTTTTTATAAAAAAAGAGTTTCGCTTGCGAAACTCTCTCGCCGAGCGCAGTCGCTAAAGCGACATATTCCTTACGCGCGAGGGCGCATCACTGGCACGTAGTGCCTTTTTTGCGATATAGGGAATTGCAACGCAATTTCCTATATTGTAAAGAAAACTGCCGAGCAAGTTGTCCGACAGTTTTAAATTTGTCTTAAAAGTTATCACACTAAATTAAACTTGTCAACTTATTGTTAATCCAAAAAAATCTTTCTTGGAGCAACATTTTTGGCAATTTTCACAAGTGCTTCGTTTGGCTCAAATATTATTTTTTGTGATCCGTCATAGAAAAAAACGTATCTTTTTTCCGGCTGGTTTTCAACTTTGCTTGAAAAGTCGGTGGTCTTGACCTGACGGTTTTTAAAGTTATCAAGGTGATAGGATTTAATCGGTGCCATAATCTCGATTTTTTCAAGGCTATAGGTAGCAACGCGTTTTCTTTTAGCCTTATGCATTACCTTGTCCACCGTAATTTCCTTATCAAGGTAGAGATACTCGTATTCAATGTCTGTGTAAATCGTAATAAAATATGCGCCGACGCCCATCAAAATCGCGATTATAAACAGTGTGATACCATAGGCAAAAGAAAAGAACGCAGTCACAACCGTAAGTCCAATCAGTAAATATCTTAAAAACACCTGCCAACCCGGCGTTTTACGCGCCACCATGCATTCAACATAAGCTTCACTCATAGGAAACCTCCATATAATTTCTTTACTTACTATAACAGACTTTTGTCTTAAAAAGAAACATTTTTTATGGAAATTCATACTTTTCACAAAAAGTTTAGAATTGTTTACCCTTTGTTTGATTGACTTAACTAAAAACGTGTCGGATAATCACTTATAAAAGTTTAAATTAAAACTAAAGCGCGGAGCGCGGTCGCCTTGGCGACATATTCATTACGCGCGAGTGCGCATCATTGGCACGTAGTGCAGCTTTTAGTAGAGCCGTAGCGACGGAGATTTCGAATATCATTAACATAGAAAGGAATTTGTTATGCCCGTTATAGATGACATTAAAGAAAACACTTCCAAATTAAAAGGTAAAAGCTTTAAATATAAGCTTGAATATTTTATACAATACTACGGCGTCACAGCTCTTGTTATAATCGCCTGCGGAATTTTTATTTTTTCCATTATAAAAACCGTGGTGACTGCCAAGGACACAGCCTTCGAGGCTATCATGATTAACGCTTCAAACGCGCCAAGCGAAGAGGACTTTGCAAACCGGCTTGAAATCGACTTAGAAAATTACGAGGTGTTCTTTGACTATTCCTATTACATGGATACAGACCCAAATTCCTACAGTGAAACCTCTTATACGAACGCCCAGAAGATTATGGCGGTCATTGCTTCAGGCTCTGCCGACGTAATTTTAGGAGACCCACTGGTACTCAAAGATTATTTTCAGGGCGGCATCTTTGCTGATTTAAGAGATTATCTGTCAAAAGAAACCTATGATAAATTTAAAGACAAAATGATCTGGTATCAGCCCTTAAATGAAGATACCGGTGAGCCTGAAGGGGATGAGATTCCTGTAGCAATAGAAATTGCCGATGCTCCTCGTTTAATAGAAAACAACTGCTTTATAGCCTGTGACAGCGTGTATTTTGGAATTGTTACGAATACAAAAAATCCCGACTGGGCAGAAGAATTTTTAAAATATATTTATGAATAGGTTGATTTTTACGGCCAAATTAAAGCCGTGGCTTTTTAAAAGCCACGGCTTATTTTTTTACCATACAGGAAATTGTATTGCAATTTTCGATATTGTAAAAAGCACTACGTGCAAATGATGTGCACTCGCGCGTAATGAATATGTCGCCAAGGCGACCGCACGCGGCGCAATAGTTTTATTTATTCTGCCTTTTTAATTTTAAAAATGTATAAACCGCCTAAAGCAAGCAGGAGAACGCATCCTCCGGCAATTAATATTATAGGCATGAGCTTTACTGATTTTTCGCCTGCTGAAAGTGCAGTATCTGAATTTGAAATTTCAGCAATTTCTTTGTCTGCCGCATTTTCTTTTTCTGCAAGCTCTGAAGCATCTGAAAGAGGTGTTTTTGCATCCTTAATATCAGAATCTGAATTTGCCTTTTCCTCTGTTGCAGCTTCAGTAACCGTTTCCTGAGTATTTAAAGCGGGTGTAATCAAACTGTTAGCAGGTACTTCAGAAACAATATTTCTTCTTCCTGTTGAAGGAGCGATTGCCAAGGGTGCTGTTTCTTTAACTGTTGTATTTTCAGCCACACCTTCACTGCCTTTAGACGCTGTAGTCTTAGCCTGTTCATTTTCCTTTGCAGAAGTCTCATAAGCACTCTTTGGAACAGTTATCTTTGAAGATGCTGCGCTTGTCTTTAAGCCTGCTGTAACAGGTGCCTTCTCAGTGAGCTTTAAAAAGCCTCCGTTAAGCACAAGTGCATTGTTTTCATCACGACTAAAGCCCGTATATTCAAGACTTTCGAACCAATCATCGGATACGGATACATCTTCCGTATTGGAAGAATAGCTTCTTCCGTCCCAGTAAAAGTCGGTTGCCTTATAAACCTTTGAATGATCCTGGGTGCCCTTAAGCTTTATATTTTCAGCGGTTGAAAGATTAACGTTCTTTCTGTAGGATACAACTCCGTCAGCGGCAAAATCCGTATTAACTGCGCTGTTTGTGTAGAATGCCACGTTGTAGGATTCGTTGTCAAAGGAAATGGAATTCTTAACCTGAATGTCAGGGCAGGAATTTGAGTCAATGCCCTTTGCTTTATTATAAAAGGCGGTTGAATCAATAAGCTCGTGATAGCCTGAGAGGCTGTCGCCGCCCATCTTAAAGCCGTTACCATTACCTGCATTTATTTCATTGCCGTTTTCATCAAGAATATAGCCGTTTTTAAAGGCAACACAGTTTTTAATCACTACCTTGCCGATTGAGCCGGTTTCTGCCTTGGCAAATAAATCCCAACCATCATCTGCGTTGTAATAAGCGACGCAGCCGTCAAATACGTTTCCGTTACCGATAGTAAGCTTGGCAGCAAAGCCGTCTGCATCCTCATAGCCTGCATCTGCATTTAAATAAGAATCGCAGTTTAAAACAAGGTTGTCATGAGGCCAGTCCTCAAAGGTATCCTTGGATGAATATCTTGCAATCTGAATACCGGTATTACCGTTTTTGTAGGCATGAATGTCATCAAGGACGTTATTGGAGCCAGAAAGCTGTAAGCCCTTCTGGGAGTTTGCCGAATTTGTAACATCAAAGCCCTTAAAATACCAGTAATCTCCGCCCAATACAAAACCTGCGCAGGAAGCGTTAAAGTCAAATACCGGA
The DNA here is from genome assembly GCA_963643225.1 of Lachnospiraceae bacterium. GTDB lineage: Bacteria > Bacillota > Clostridia > Lachnospirales > Lachnospiraceae > UBA1258. Next base: position 27,785 of record CAVIIX010000014.1, on the reverse strand, counting down.
CGCGTGGAAGCGTTAGGATCGGCAATCATGTAAATAAGCTTATCACTTGTGCCGTCAATGTTTCTTTCTACTTTAACTGTAGAGGTGAGACTGTAGGTGCCTTCAAGAAGCACGATTGTCTGGCCGGGGCGCACATATTTCACTGCCGTATAAATATCTAAAGGACTATCATAGGCTCCTGTACCTGTTAACGTTCCCTTTGGACTTACAAATATATAGCCGTTTTCAGCACCGATTGTGTTGTAAGTAACCGTATGAGTCATTGCTTTAGCTTCATAGCTTGACAGCTCAACATAGGAAGCCGGTTTGTAATCTGCATCCGGAGCAAACAATAAATTGAAGGTATTTGTGCCTGCTTTTAAAGCTAAATTTAATTTAAAGCGGGCATTTGCCGTAACGGCTGCCTTATCTTCAATTACATCACCCTTTTCGTTTGTTATTGTTAAAACGCCGTCTGCATTTGCGTTAAATACAAGTTCGTATTCAGAAGTGTTGGAAGAGGAAGCCGATTCAACAGTGTATACAGGCTCAATATAAGAGGTTTTCTGTTCTTCTGCCTGGGCATCCTCGCTTGTATCATGCATTTCAAAGCAAACGTCGGTAAAGCTTGCTCTTGCATTTCTTGATGCAATAAAGCCTGCATATACGAAATCTTCATCAATTGTTGTTAAAGCCGTTCTTTCTACGTCTCTTACACGATTTGAGGAAATAAGGTTACCATCCAAATCATAGTAGGATACAAGGTATCCTGTGTTATCTCTTCTTAATTCCATTATAAAGGAAGTGACAAGACCGTCCGTAACCTCATTACCGGTTTCCTTTGTGTAGTTTCCGATAATGTTGTAGGTGCCGACGCCTAGGCTTCCGCAGGAAGAATCAAGAGTTTCCGTAACAGTTGAAAAGCCTTCCGGGATTGCAGCGGTAGTGCCGTCAGAACGGCTGAATACGCCTGCTGTTTTAAAGCTTTCAACATCCTTCTTTGTTACTCCAAGCTTTTTAATAACTCCGATACCCAGTTTCATGGTAATCTTGCTTTTGGTAGAGTCCGTCGTTACTTCATTTTTTTCTGCGTCATAATAATATTCAATTTTTGATGCCAGAGACTGGATTGAATTATTCCAGAAATTGGCGTTATTATAATTTTCGCCCACACTGTCTGCAAGCATCATGCCAAAGCCTTCCTGACCATTAGAAAAGGTCCAGGAATCAACTGTAACCCTTGCCTTTAATGAAAAGTTTTTGTCGGAAGGAATTCTTGTGTAGTAAAAGGCCAGTCCGTCTGTTGAATTCGGAACGATTTTTCCCTTTCCGGATTCACTGTACACTGTTACCTTTCCATCCTTGACACTTCCGGTGTAGCCGTTGTTTTTTTCATTAACGCCCTGTCCGTAGGCAGAGAAAAGCCATTTTGTTTCGCTATTTTCAGTCAATGAAAATGCAAATTCGGCACTTGTCTTCGTTTCTTCTCCTCTTATAGCGCTGACAGTAAGAATATAATCCCCTACTTCAAGATCGGATAGATCAACGGTTTCCTCGGTTTTCAATGTTTCCTTGGTGATTTCCGTGTCTTTTATGCTGATTACATATTTTTCTGCTTCCTTAACTGCCGTAAAATTAACGCTTATTTTTCTTTCGCCTTCATTTGTGACACCGCTGACAGAAGGTGCCAAAAGCGGATAAACATATGTAAAGTTGACCGAAACCTCGCTTGCTTTTGTGTAAATTGTAGTGTTTTCTCCCTCTGTAACCGTGCGGCTTAACACTGCATAAAAGGTGTAATCTCCGGAAGCCATAGGAGAAAATTCCTTGGTATGAGTGGATTTTTCGGCACTGCTTGCAGCCAAAGTTTCTTCATTAAAAGAATCTTTCATGAAAACTTCCACCTTGTCACCGCCATCATAGCCTACTTCCGCATTAACGGTTACACTTATTTTCCCATCAATCTGCTTAATTTCTGTAATAACCGGGGCTGCGACTTCATTAAAGTCCTTTCTCGGAGCTTTTTTTGCCACTTCCGAAACGGTTTCCGTTACAAGAATTTTGAAAATGTAATTACTGCCGGTATCGCCACCAAGATAATAGGTGCCTGCATCAGCCAAAGAAAGTGTACTTATATACATATTGTTTTTTACACTTCCTTCTGCTGTGGTTGCTGTGTTAATGCCTTCTGCGTTTAAGGCAGTAATTTCACGCATGTCACCGCCTGATACCCACCATACCTTTACCTGTGTGTTTGGATACTGTGTAGTAAATTTAACGGCATTTTCAGATGTAGTAGCCTTTCCGCCAAAATTAATGCGCTGACTGCTTGAATATCCGTCTTCAAAATCCTTTTTACTTGAATCTACCTTACTCTTTTTACTGTATATAACAGTAAAATAATTATCTTCGCCTGCAGCTTCAGAATCACCGCCGCCCTTATCACCCTGATTAAAGGCTGTAAGTGAAGAGGCTTCTAAAGTAAACGTCTGACTTGCAAGAACCTTTTTTGTTTCGGTTACTAATATTTTAAAAATGTAGTTACTGCCGGTATCGCCACCAAGATAATAGGTGCCTGCATCAGCCAAAGAAAGTGTACTTATATACATATTGTTTTTTACACTTCCTACTGCTGTAGCTGCTGCTTTACTGCCTTCTGCATTTAAGGCAGTAATTTCACGCATGTCACCGCCTGATACCCACCATACCTTTATAGTTGCGGGTCCTGCTGTAACAATTTTAACGCTGTTTTTTTCTGTTTCAGCCTTTCCGCCAAAATTAATGCGCTGACTGCTTGAATATCCGTCTTCAAAATCTTTTTTACTTGAATCCACCTTACTCTTTTTACTATAGATAACAGTAAAATATCCATCTGTACCGGCATTTTCAGAATCACCGTCAGCTTTTGTCTCGGCCGCAAATGCCGTTAAATCGCTTGCTGCATCCAATACATAGGATGCTTCAACATCTTCATAGTGCTCTTCGGCTTTTGCTTCAACCTGTGGCAGTGCCGTAGCTACCATGCTTGTAAGGCATAAAAAGGTTAGTACCTTTTTAAGCCCCCCGTAACTCCTGTGTCTTCTCATTGAAATTCCTCCTCCTACAGTCAAAGTTTTGTAACAAAAATACAACCTTTGACCTTCCGTTTGATACTGTGTAAGTGCTTACATTTTGCTGTAAAAAATAACAGTGCTTTTTATATCAGAAGTTGCGAAGCAAATTCTGATATAGGGCACATAAAATGCGCCGTGCATCGATTATAGGAAGCAAAAGCGCTATTTATAATATAATTACATAGTTTCTTCAAACAGGCAAGTTGGGATAAACACCAAATCCCTTCCCTGATTTTTGTGCAAAATATGTAAGCCCTTTCATCTGGTGCGACACCTTATCTCATATGAATGTTCCATTTTGCCGCAGTGCGATCCTCGCGGAGCGTTTTTTACTTTATCTTAAAGCATCAATTTCCTTTAGTTCTTCTGTTGTGAAATAATAGTGGCTTTTGCAAAACTGGCAGTTTACCTCGATGGTTTCACCGGATTCTATCATTTCCTTCATGTCTTTTTTGTTAAGAGAAATGAGTCCCTTTGCAAAACGTTCTTTTGAACAGTTGCAGTAATATTTAAGAGGAATTGTGTCTGTAAATTCAACATCAAACCCCTCAAGTACAAGCCTTAAAATGTCCTCGGGGGTGTTACCGTCTTCTAAAAGTCTTGTGACTGAATCAATTTTAGATAAATTTTCTTCAAGCTTATCTATAACCGCCTCATCGGCAAAGGGCATAAGCTGAATGATGAATCCGCCTGCTTCTTTAACCGTGTTATTTTTGTTCATTAAAACTCCGAGACCTACCGACGAAGGAATCTGTTCGCTTGTCATAAAATATTCAGTTAAATCATCTCCGATTTCACCGGACACAAGCATTGTTTCCCCTACATAGGGATCCTTAAGACCTAAGTCTTTAATTACCGTTAAAAAGCCTGGTGCAAGTGCTCCGCCCACATCAAGCTTTCCTTTTGCATTAGGAGGAAGAATAACATCAGGCACAATTGCATAGCCCTTTACTCTTCCGTGAGAATCTGCCGTTACTGTCAGGCCTTTACCGGGGCCACCACCCTTTATCTGAAGAGTCAAAATATCCGCATCGCCCTTTTGCATTACGCCCATCATTGCACCTGCAGTAAGTAATCTTCCTAAGGCTGCCGTCATAACAGGGCTTGTGTTATGAGCACTTCTTGCAAATTCAACCGCTTCCTTTGAAGCTGCAGCAAAAGCTCTTATCTGTGCATTTGCCGCTGTAGCTCTTACTATGTAATCCTTCATTTCTTACCCTTCTCTCTTGCGATAATAACTATTCTTTCGCTTTCTTCGCAAGCCGCTTCTTTCGTATCAGCATCAAAAGACTTTATAAATTCAAGCCCGGACGCTTTTACAAAGCGTTTCATTTCAGAAAGAGTATACCCCTTCTGATAATGAGTTTCCGTAAATTTTCTGTAAAGCTTATCTTCCTTTACAAAAAATGTAATGTCATATTCATTGATACCGGTTTCTGCATCATAAAAATTATCCCAGATAAAGCTTGCATCCACACCGGCTTCAGCAATTGTGGTATCACCGATTACTTCTTTATATTTATATTCCGTATTGAAATCAAAAATGAAAATACCCTTAGGATCAAGATAATTATTTACAAGCCTGAAGGTTTTTATTACCTCACTTTCATCAAGGAGATAATTTATGCAGTCACAGACACTTACAATAGCCTTTACTGTTCCGTAAAGTTCAAATTCCCGCATATCCTGACACAGATATAAAATGTCATCTGAAAAATTGTTTTTTTCACGTGCCACCATAAGCATTTCTTCTGAATTATCAATGCCTATCATGTCAAAGCCCGCATCTTTAAGGCGTCTCGTTACTTCTCCAGTTCCTGCGCCAAGATCGCACACAAGACCGTCCTTAATGCCGTATTCATTTAATGTTTTTACAATGCCCTGACACCATTCCTCGTAGGGAGTTTCCTCCATGAATTTATCGTAAAGGGCTGCAAAATCCGTGTAGCTTTCCATTTTTTATCCCAAAAAAATCGCACCTGCGGCGCCGAATACGCCAAGGCTTGCAACTGTTACAATAATACCTGCGATTAAAACTCCGCATAAAACCGATAAAATGGTAGACTTAAAGTCCATATCAAGAATTGAAGCTGCAAGTGTACCTGTCCAGGCGCCGGTGCCCGGAAGAGGAACACCTACAAAAAGCATGAGTGCGATAAACAAGCCTTTGCCTGCCTTTTCCTGTAGCTTTTCACCACCCTTGTGTCCTTTTTCAAGACACCAGGTAAAGAATTTTCCAATTACCTTTTTATCCTTGCCCCATTCCAAAATCTTTCTTGCAAAAAGATAAATAAAAGGAACTGGAAGCATGTTTCCTAAAATGACTACAATGCTTGACCACACAAGGGGAAGTCCCATACCTGTTGCAACCGGAATTGCTCCTCTTAGTTCAATCAAAGGAAGCATTGCAATGAAAAATACCCACAAATATTTCTTAAACATAAAATCACCTAAACTCTTTCATTATTTTTTCTAACTCTTCAATTACACACTGCATTTCTTTATCTGTACCGATGGAAATTCGTAAATAATCCTTAATTCTTGCACCGTTAAAGGCTCTCACGATAATGTTTCTTTCGCGAAGTCTTTTAAAAAGTTCATCTCTTGGAACAGCTTCGTGGCGTGCAAATATGAAATTTGTCTTTGAGTCGCCAAAAGAAAATCTAAGACGCTTCAATTCATTTTTCGTCCATTCTCTTGTGGCAATTACCTTTTTACAGGTGCTTTCAAAATAATCCTTATCAAGCACTGCCAAAGCGCCAAGCTCCAGGGACGGCTTATTCATGGTGTATGAATTAAAGGAAAATTTTGCATCCTGCAAATATTTGATCAGTTCCCTTGAACCAAAAGCAAAGCCTATACGCATACCGGCCATGGAACGGGACTTTGAAAAGGTCTGTACCACCAAAAGGTTATCGTATTTATCGATTAAGGGAAGCGCCGAAGTGCCGCCAAAATCCACATAGGCTTCGTCCACAATGACGATGGAATTTTGATTTCTTTTGACAATTTCCTCTATTAAAGACAGGGGAAGCTCGATTCCGGTAGGTGCGTTTGGATTAGCAATGACAATACCGCCGTTTTCCGTAAAATAATCCTTTACATCAATGGTGAAGTCATCCTTTAAGGGAATCTGCTTATAGGGAATCCTGTATAGATTTGCCCAGACCTCATAAAAGCTGTAGGTAATGTCTGGGAAAAGAACGGGCTTCTTGCTGTTAAAGAAAGTAAGAAAGGCCATTGAAAGCACATCATCGGAGCCTACTCCCACAAATATCTTTTCCCTCTCCACCTTATATACTTTGGAAAGCGCTGAGACAAGCCCTGAACAGGTGGGGTCCGGATACTTTCTTAAGTCGCCGTAGTCAAGGGCCTTTAAGGCCTCTCTGACTGCAGGTGCCGGAGGATATGGATTTTCATTTGTATTAAGCTTTATAAGATTCGAAACCTTAGGCTGCTCTCCGGGCACATAAGGCTCAACCCTTCTTACATTTTCCTGCCACATATTTATCTCCATCATAGACTGTGCGTGGGGTGACCCACGCACATATACTGCTTTTTAAGTTTAAGCGTTTTTAACTGTTTTTTCAAGTGTCTAATATATGAAAGCCCTGCCTTCATCAGTTTTTATGTAATCAGCTTTACCTTTTACTTCCACATACACCTGCCTGTTTTTGTAAAACAGCTTCCTTACAGGCGACAAATAAATCAGATATCTTCCGTGATTAGTCATTTTTTCGCCTGGAACGCTTACTTTAAGTCCTTCATTTGTAGCTTTAATTTTTGCTAAAGCCACAAGCTTCTTCCTGCCATCCTCCTGCACATATACGTAGCTGAACAAAAGCATAAAAAGCCCGCCAAGTGCCGCCATTACTGCACCTGCTATAAGACCATAGGTGCTAACGGAGGCTTTTACAAGTGGTAATCCATAATAGGCATCAGCTTCCTTTTCGTCGTCCGCTAAAAGCTCATCAAAGCTTTCAATTGTGTCGCCTTCTGCAAAAGAAGCATCCTCAAAGCCCGCAGCATTCGCGTCAGCTTCTGCGTTTTCTCTTGTATCCGTTACTTTAATTTTTCCAAAGTCATCGTCACCGCTGCTTTCATTGCCTCCGGATACATTATTTTCTGATGTATCATTTATTGATACCTCATTTTCCGATACATCATTTTCCGACACCTCCGATACCTTTATAAGTCCTAAAAGATTAGACTTTGCCTTTATGGTTGATGCGCTGTTTCCTTCTGCATCTGCTTTTTCTTTTGTAACTTTCTCCAATGCTTCCTTTGCTTCTAAAGCCTTTGCTTCAGCCTCGGCTTTTTCTGCCGCTGCCTTCTCCTTGGCAGCCTTTGCTTCTAAAGCCCTTGCTTCAGCCTCGGCTTTTTCTGCCGCTGCCTTCTCCCTAGCAGCCTTTGCCTCTAAAGCCCTTGCCTCAGCCTCGGCCCTAAGCCTTGCTTCCTCTGCTGCCTTTTCTGCCGCCACCACTGCAGGATCTCTGCACACGGTCGTGATGGTGATTGATGAAGTCGTAACATTGTCTGCCGCATCCCTAACCGCCACGCTTACAGTCTGGTTTGAGCTTACAAAATAAGTATTATCTGCCGTGTACTCACCACCGTTAAAGGAAAAAGGCGTCGCTGCAAGGCCTGAGCCTTCATCGGAGGCTGAAACACTGATGCTTAAGCCTGACTCACTGTAATCCTCCGTTGACTTTGTAATAGCCAAAATACAAGGAGCCGTTTTATCTATATTTGAAACTGTCACAGACGTTTGAGCTGTTCTTCCATCAGCGCTTAAAACAGTCACTAAATAGGTGCCATTTTCAGTTACTTCTGTTGAATTGGATGAAGTATAACCGTTTCCAAAATCGTAGGCTGCCTCAGCTAAAGAAAACGTACTGTCGCAAATATCTACACCTGCAGTAAGTGTAACCGAACCGTTTGTCGGTGCATCGGAGGCTGCCGATAAAGAGATGGTAGCCGCAGTTGAATCGGCAGTCATTCCACAGGCAATTTCAGAAGTGGTATAGGCATGACCTGTAGGTTCAGTAGTGTAGCTATTCAATCGGTAAGCCCCGCACTTAGTGCACTGAACTTTATATCCTACATTACGATCGGCTATCAAGCCGCTATCACACACATCATCGTAGCAGGATACTAAATGATCAAGCTGATATTGGCAGGTAAAGCAATGCTTCGTCTCATAATATAATGAGGTTTTTATATGGTGATTGGTACACTGCTTTGTAACCGACTGATAGCAGGAGTCTGTATGCACATGATTAAAAGATGCAGCCTCTGCATTTAAAGCAAAAGAAAAAAATACTAAAAGTGAAAATATAATTCCTATAATTAAATGATTAATTTTTGACATTAAAAAACCTCCATACGAAAATTTACCCGACTTAAATCCGGGTTTTTCTGCTTTCATATGTAGGTAACAAAGGGATTGTAGCATCCTATAACCCCTTTAACAATCGTTAAATTCACTAAATTTTTGTTTTCTTGATTTTTTAAGCTAAGGCTTCAAGCCTTTCTTTATATAATTTTGCCGTCTCAAAATCCCCTAAAGCCTCATAAATACGGCATAATCCCTTTAACGGAAGTTCCGTCTTATATCGTAAATTAAGCTCGGCTTCAGTTTCAAAATGAGCGTTATAATACCACACCGAAGCCTCCTTTAAGTCCCCGATACTTTCAAAATGTGCCCCAAGTATTGTGCAAGTTTCACTACAGGCTCCGCCTGTCACATCCTTAAGCGCATACTTCATTAAATCCTCGGGCTTTTCAAACACTGCTGCCGCCTTTGAAAGCACAATGCAGGAAATTTTCAAGGTATCTTCATCCTCGCATTCTTCCGACAATTTTTTAAAATAAGCTACAGCATTTTTTAAATCCTTTTCATCTCCCGAAATCAAAAGTTCCTTAGCATACATCCCTGTTAAGCGCTTACTTAAAAGGCCGTTTTCTTTTACAGCCTTCTCAAAAATCTTAATATCTCTGCCGGTGTGAAGGGTTTGTGGCATATGACATATGTCTATGTCGCTTTCAAACACCACAGGGTCAAGGCGCACTATCTCGTGAACGGGCTCGATAAAGGTAAACGAACGCTGACGCTTAAAAAGCTTCGGCCGCAGCTCTTTATCGTAATTATAGACCGTTCCGTTGGATAGTTGGTTTACATAACGCATTTCAACGATTTCAATCTGTGTATCCAGCACCTGCTTTAAGGTTATAAATTTCTGTCTGTTTTCTTCATCCAATACCTCGTCTGCATCAGGCATGTAGATATAGTCCATGGAGGCCTTGTCAAAAGAAAAATTTCTTGCCTTCGAAAAGTCGTTAACCCACTCAAAATCATAGATTTTGTCGGTGTATTCTTTAGCTATCTCCTTTGTCTTATCCCTTGAACCCGTATCAACGATTATAAGTTCGTCATAAAGCCCCTTTAATGAATCAAGGCAGCGCCTTAACACCTTCTCTTCATCCTTAACTATCATGCATACAGAAATCGTCACCATAATAAACTCCTTTTTACTATTATCGGCAAGCTTGAACCACGACTGAGTATGGTTTGTGATAACAAAAACCTTCGCTATCGCTTAGGGATTGCGGATTTTTCTTTAAGCAGGTCTTTTTTAAGACATTTTTTCAACACCTTCCCAACGCTGTTTAAAGATACTGGTTTTGCAAGGAAAGCGTCAAAGCCGTTTTCTTTAAACATCTTTTCTACTCCCTTGACGGCATTGGCGGAAAGAGCAACTATTTTAACCTCATTTCCAATTTGGGAAAGCTCTCTTATCCGGCTGGCGGTCTCGATACCATCCATGCCAGGCATCATGTGGTCTATGAAAATCAGGTCAAAAGGCTTAAGTCTTGCGGCTGCCACTGCCTGATTTCCGTTACTGCACAGGGTAGACTTAATGCCGTATTTTGAAAGCATCTCTTTCATGACTCGTAAATTAATCGCATTGTCATCTACCACCATTACCATTGCATCAGGGGCTTCAAAAGAAATATTTATTTTAACGTAAGGGTCCGGCTTAAGCATTTTAAGTAGATCGCATGCCGTAACCGGATACCTTATGATTTCAAGCTCTTCAAAGGCATTGACTCTTTCTAAAGGCCCGGCAATTGTTACTGCATGCATAAAAGGATTTTCTGCCTTAAATTCTTCTGTCAGCATATTTGGATGGTCTTTACCCACAAATAAAACTATCGGATTTTTACAAAGCTTTGTTTCCCAAGAAAGATCTTCTTCCCTGCAGGTAGTAAAGGGTGCCTCAATTTCAGTTAAAAGAGTCTTAACTGGGCCCATTGTTTCAAAGTCAGACTCAACCAAAATAATCGGATTTAATTTTTCTTCTGCAAAAATATCCTCAATTTCCTTTTTACAGGTCTTCTGACTTCTGATTTTCTGCTTAACTGTGGCTGTAAAGACAGAGCCCTTACCGTATTCGCTTGTGACTGTAATGTCTCCGCATAGCATTTTGGCAAGTGCTTTTGAAATAGCAAGGCCCAGGCCTGTGCCTTCCTTTGATTTATTTTTAGCCTTGTCTACCTGAACAAAGGCTTCGAATAAGTCAGGTAAGTCTTCTTCTTTAATACCGATACCTGTATCTGATACAAGGAATTTAAGTATGATTTCAGACTGGTCAATTGACTCAAATTCTACCCTTAAGCCTACTTCCCCCTCATTGGTATATTTAACCGCATTGTTTAAAAGATTAAGTAAAATCTGGCGGATACGTCCCTGGTCGCCGAAAAGTTCAGAGGGAATATCCGGATTTACATGCATGTTGAATTTAAGATGATTTTCACCGGCTCTTAAGGAAATGATTTCCTTAACATCCGAAAGCATATCACCAAGCTCATATTCTTCATCAATTATGCTGTATTTATCTGCCGTAATCTTTGAATAATCAAGTAAGTCATTGATGATTTCAAGAAGATTTTCCGCGGAAGAATGTATTGTGCGGGCAAAATCCCTGTTACCGGCAGTTATATCCTTATCATCAGCAAGAAGCTCACTCATGGCACAGATTGCATTCATGGGAGTACGGATTTCATGACTCATGTTGGCAAGAAAAGTAGTCTTCTGGGCATTTTCCTTCATAGCCTGCTTACTGTCCTGTAAAGTGGCAAGTGCCACTCTTATTGAATCCACACCTGTTGAAAGAATCACAATTAAAACCGACACATTAAGCCATAAGCCGTTTGCAACACCGCTTGAATACATGGCAAAAATTTCGATTATGCCTCCCACAATCAAACAGCACAAGGAAATAATGTAAACAAAAATACCTGCTTCACGATGGTGAAGGTACTGTCTGATAAGAGTAATCATTATGATGACGCCGCCTATTCCAATAATAAGGTGGGTAGCAGGCATCATTTCATAAAAATCGGCAATATTTAAAAGCTGTAAAATTGCCTGAATTAAAACATTGGCTTCCGCAATATAGGCAAGAGGCGCCAAAATAAAATGATAATTTTTTCTTTCGATGGTATCAGCATAGAGAACAATCGGAATAAAAAGAAGTGCAAGCAGCATGAAATTGGCCGTTGAAAAGCCCGCCATATTGCTTACAAAAATCTGTGTTAATTTACATTCAGTAAATTCCCAGCCTGTTGTAAAAATCGCAATCAAAGACACAAGGAGCATCTGATTGGCTACCTTCATGCCTGTAATGCATAAGAATGTGTAATAAAGCAAAAGGGCAAGGCCCACAATCGCCGTTGTAAAAATAAATAAAAGATTTAAGCCGTAGGTGTTAAATAGCAGGCTCAAGGCTCCTTCATAGGTGCCCACATAGAAGGTGTTAAAGGTAGCCTTGTAGTCTTCATAAGGGCTGTAAAGCAAAACTTCTATGCTTTTACCCACATCGATGTCAGAAAGCGGCACAATGTTCCAAATGCTGCCCGAATTCTTACCAAAAGCTCTGAATTTATCGCCTCCGTAGGTGTAGCGTAATTCTGAGCCTATATAAATTTTTATTTCCTGAAGTGAAGTACGCATCAAAATAACAGGATTCAGCGGTAACGCCTCAGGCAATGTGTTTTCAAGCGTCACAGTGTTATTTTCAATATCAAATTCATTTTTAGAGGGAAGTGTAATTTCATAAGAAATGCTCCCGTCAGTAAGTGTCCAGCCGTTTTCAAGAGCCGCAATGGAGTCGGCACTCTTAAAAAAGTGAACATTTTGAATGGGAGTATGATTATCCGAATAGCAAATCATCACTACGGCAAGTAAAATAACCGCAATAAAACCGATTAAAATTCCGTATGTTTTTTTATTTTTAAAAGAATTGCTTAACATTAAAACTCCGATCTTTCCTCGAAGCTATCCCCGCAGGCTGGTTAAAAAAGAGCCTGACTTAATCAGGCTCTTCCTCTTCGTTCATCGCCTCTCCATAAAGTCTAGCACATTTTATCGCAACGTGCCACCCCTTCAAGAGTTCCTTTCTTCTTCTGTCAGGCATTGTTGGTTCAAATTCCCTGCCAAGCTTCCAGTTTTTTTGGATTTCATCTGTTGATTTCCAAAAGCCCGTTGCAAGACCTGCAAGATAGGCGGCGCCTAAAGCCGTAGTCTCGATGCACTTAGGGCGCTTAACATTTAATTCAAGAATGTCTGATTGGAATTTCATTAAAAAGTTATTTGCGCTGGCACCGCCGTCTACTCTTAAAGAAGTAAGCCTGATGCCTGAATCCTTTTCCATTACCTTTAGCACGTCGTAGGTCTGGTAGGCAATGGATTCAAGAGTTGCTCTTATAAAGTGTTCCTTTTTGCAGCCACGCGTAACACCCACAATCGTGCCTCTTGCGTACTGATCCCAGTATGGCGCTCCAAGACCTACAAATGCAGGCACCACATATACTCCAGTAGTGTCTGGCACAACAGTTGCAAATTCTTCTGTCTGACGTGCTGTTTCCACAAGTCGCATTTCATCTCTAAGCCACTGAACAGAGGCTCCTGCCACAAATACTGAGCCTTCAAGAGCATATTCAGGCTTGTCTCCAAGGCCTGCGGCAATTGTTGTAACAAGGCCGTTATCAGAAAAGATTGCCTTTTTACCGGTATTCATCAAAAGAAAACAGCCTGTACCATAGGTGTTCTTGGCATCCCCCGGGTCAAAACAGCACTGTCCGAAAAGTGCAGCCTGCTGATCGCCCGCAACTCCTGCTATTGGAATTTCACCGCCCAAAACGTAAGGGTCTGTGTTTCCGAATAAACCGCTTGATTTTTGTACCTTAGGAAGCATGCACATGGGAATATCAAAATAATCGCATAATTCCTCGTCCCAGGTTAAATCCGTAATGTTAAAAAGCATTGTACGGGAAGCATTTGTGTAATCCGTTGCATGTACCTTACCCTTTGTAAGATTCCATATAAGCCAGGTATCAACTGTGCCAAATAAAAGGTCGCCTTTTTTAGCTCTTTCTCTTGCACCCTCTACATTATCAAGAATCCATTTGATTTTAGTGGCACTGAAATATGCATCAGGAATAAGACCGGTTTTTTTTCGGATAATTTCGGTCATACCCGCCTTCTTAACTTCTTCGATGTAATCGGCCGTTCTTTTGCATTGCCATACAATTGCGTTATAAACAGGTTCACCTGTGTTTTTATCCCACACAATGGCGGTTTCTCGCTGGTTGGTAATGCCAATCGAAACGATCTGTTTATAATTAGCATTTACAAGTGCCATTGCTTCCAATGCAACCGCAAGCTGCGAAGACCAGATTTCCATTGCGTTATGCTCCACCCAGCCTGGATGCGGATAAATCTGTGTAAATTCCCTCTGAGCCATATTCACTATGGCGCCCTTTTCATCAAACAGGATGCAGCGTGAGCTTGTGGTACCCTGATCAAGAGCCATTATATATTTTTTCATAAAAAAATCCTTTCGTTTGTCATAGGCTCCTCCCACTACCTTTAGGTGGTGGGTAGTTGACGTTTATCCCCTAGTCTATATTTTTTGTAACCACGATTTCGCTTCCGGCAGCATCCTTATATACTACGTCCCCTATTTTCAAGGGAGCCTCTGCAGAAATCCTTTTAAGTATGTTTGCCACCTCAAAGATTTTTGTCTTTGGAATAACAGTCTTTGTCTTAACCGGCACCACAAGGTTTTTTCTGTTTGATACGCAAATTGTACCCGTCACTATTCTTGTAGGATTTGTTACTTCATCAATTGCGTAAAGCTCGCCCTTTTTACAGGTGTTGCCCGTTACCCTTACAGATTCCTTTATGCCTTTTTCAAATTCTACTATCAGCTGACAGCCCATGGGGCAGCCGATACAGGTTAAATTTCTTTTTTCCATCCTCTGCCTCCTATTCTGTCTCTATGGCAATCTTTATTTTTTCGCCATCCTTCATTGCTTCAATATCTGATTTTTTAAGTATCACCTGTTCCATTTCTCCAGGAGTACAGATTTGTTTCTTACGCCGCAGGATGCAGTTTTTGCCTAAATAAACGCAGATATTTGGATTTTTGTATACGTTACCAACTCTGAATCTTATGGTGAGCAGGTCTTCAAGTCTTTCCTTTCTCACGGCCACAGGCACTGTATAGCGTACGCCGTTGCCTGTTTCGATTGAAATGGCTTCACTTGCTTTTAAAGCCTGCTTACCCGTTACATATTCTGCCGCGTGACGGCCTGCCTCCGAAGCTTCTTTTGACACATAATCCACAAGGTCGTGGACATGAAGCACGTTACCGCAGGCAAAAACTCCTTCAAGGGAGGTTTCAAGGCTTTCATCAACCCTGGCGCCACCTGTAACAGGGCTTAAATCGACCCCCATCTGACTCGACAATTCGTTTTCCGGCAAAAGACCGCAGGATAATAAAAGTGTATCGCACTTAATCTCCTCTTCAGTGCCTTTAATGGGTTGATTTTTACCATCAACTTTTGCAAGCACGATTGCTTCAACTCTGTCTTTACCCTTAATATCCACAACAGTCGTGGAAAGTTTAAGAGGAATCCCAAAATCATCAAGGCATTGCACAATATTTCTTTTTAAGCCTCCTGAATACGGCATAAGCTCTGCAACTGCATGAACCTTAGCGCCCTCAAGCGTCATACGGCGTGCCATAATAAGGCCTATGTCACCGGAACCCAAAATCACAACATCTTTACCCGGCATCTTGCCTTCGATGTTAACGTATCTCTGAGCAGTACCTGCCGAATAAATGCCTGCTGGTCTGTAGCCTGGCGTATTCAGTGCACCTCTCGGACGCTCTCTGCAGCCCATAGCCAGCACTACCGCATCCGCCTTTATAGTAAAGATACCTTTTTCTTTTGACATGCACGTCACGGTCTTTGCAGCATCGATGTCAATTACGATTGTATTTAATAAATATTCAATATTACGTTCCTTAACCTGATCGATAAATCTCTGAGCGTATTCCGGCCCCGTCAGTTCCTCCTTAAACGTATGAAGGCCGAAACCGTTGTGGATACACTGGTTTAAAATACCACCGAGGCATCCGTCTCTTTCTATTATGATTATATCTCTTTCACCGGCATCAAAGGCTGCCACTGCAGCTGCAAGTCCTGCGGGACCGCCGCCGATAATTGCAATTTTCTTTTTCATGGCCCCTCCTACCTGCTCTTATGCTCTGTCAAAAGTTCAGAGCCTTCGCCGTGTTTTGTAATGTCTGTCATCTTTTTATTTAATTCTCTTGCGATAATTTCAACAGTTTTGGGAGAACAGAAGCCTGCCTGACATCTTCCCATTCCTGCACGGGTACGTCTCTTCACGCCGTCAAGTGTGGTGGCGCCAAGTGGACGGTTTATTGCATCCACGATTTCACCCTCCGTCACAAGCTCACACCTGCACACAACATTTGCATACAGTGGATTTTTTTTGATTAATTCAGCCTTTTCTTCGCTGCTTGCAAGTGCCATGCTGGGAATGCCTTTTCTTGCATAAGCAAAGTTTTCTTTTTTAGCTAAAGAAAGATCCAAAGCTATCCTTTCAGCCATCCACTCACCGATTGCCGGTGCCGCCGAAAGCCCTGGCGATTCAATGCCCGCCACATCGTAAAAGCCCTTAACGGACGACTCACCGATTATGAAATCTTCCGTATCTGCATGGGCACGAAGACCTGCAAAGGAAGTAATAACAGATTTATAAGGGATTGCTTTTACACTCTTTGCGGCTGTTGCCTGAAGAAAATCAAGGCCTGCCTTTGTGGTATTAACTTCTTCCTTATCCTCAGTATCCGTAGCGGTAGGGCCTAAAAGAAGGTTTCCATGCACAGTAGGGGATACCAAAACGCCCTTACCATATGGACCCGGCACCTGAAAAATTGTGGATTTCACCATGCCGCCTACCTTTTTATCGTACAGACAGTATTCACCCTTTCTTGCAGTAATATGAAGCTTATCCTCACAAACCATGTTATGAAGCTTATCTGCATAAACTCCTGCTGCGTTTACAATTGTCTTTGCTTCAAGGGTGCCGTTGTTTGTCTGAATCAGGAAGCCTTCAGCCTGCTTTTTAATATCTCTAACCTCTGTATTTAATTTAAATTCAACACCATTAACACAGGCATTTTCTGCCATTGCTATAGTCAAATTAAAGGGACATACAATTCCACCGGTGGGTGCAAAAAGAGCAGCCACTGCTTCATCGGAAATTGCAGGCTCTGTTTTTCTGATTTCATCACCTGTCAAAATTTTAAGGCCATCCACTCCGTTTTTATCGCCGCGCCTTTTTAGTTCTTCTAATTTTGGAATATCATCTTTTGAAAAGCAAAGGACAATAGAGCCGTTTCTCTTGTAAGCAAAGTCAAGCTCTCTTGATAAGCTTTCCATTTTCTTACTGCCCTTTACGTTAAAGAACGCTTTCTTGGTGCCGGGAACTGCATCAAAGCCTGCATGCACAATACCGCTGTTAGCCTTAGAGGTGCCTTCACACACATCGCTTGCTTTCTCGATAACAAGTGCCTTTACATCATACCTTGAAATTTCCCTTGCAATAGAGGAGCCCGTTACCCCGGCCCCGATAATTATGCAATCATACTTCATTTGTAACCCTCCGTTTTGGAAACTCAATTTCCAAATTCCGTTTCCATTATAACGCAAATACGTACATATTTCAAGCGCAAGATAAAAGCCCCTGGGACAGAGTCCCTGGGGCTTTTTGAAAGGGTTTATATCTTAATTTGCTGTTTTAATTAATTGTCTTCAGAAGTGGTCTCAACCTTAGCTGCGTTTTTCTTAACCTGATGTCTTCTGTAAAGTTCTGCGCCTGTGGTGCCAAGAACTAATACAATGAGCAACCACCACCAGCTCATCTTAGCCTGGTCTTCAATAACGTCTGCTTCCGGAACATCCTCTTCAGCAATAGCAACTGTTTCTATTTCAGGAGCTGCTTCAGGAGTAGCTTCTTCAATAATTTCAACTGTTTCAGCTTCTAAAGCTTCTTCAGCGATTTCTTCTTCAACAACTTCTACGGGTGCAGGTGCAACTACTGTTGCAGCTACCGGAGAAATTGCTAAAGGTGTAACTGTTTCTTCAATTTCTACTACTGCTGCAGGAGCTTCAGCTGCAGGTGCAGGTGTAAGTCTTTCGATGGCAGCCGCAAGTTCAGATGCTGCTTCTTCAACCTTTTCACCTAAGTTATCCAACTTTTCTTCTGCTTCTTTAAGTTCTGTCCTGGCATTATCAAGCTTTAACTGTAATTCTCTGATTTTTTTCTGGAAATCTTCAAAGCTCTCTCCTTCTTCCCTAACAACACCATCAAGAGCACCTTCAGCAGCCAGAACCTTTGCCTTAGCATCTGTTACAGCATCATTAGCTGATACTGTTTCGTTAAGAAGAGCAACATAATCATTGTATAACTTCTGCTTTTCTTCAAGGAATGCTGCAAAATCTTCGTCATCATTTTCATCAAGTAAGATATTGCCGGCATTGTAGTTTGCATCAATTTCAACTGCGTTTTCTGAAATTGCACATTCTTCAACGTCAATCTTTGACATTACCTGCTCTGCAGTTTCATCAGAAGCCTTTGTAAGATATGCTAAGATAAATTTAAATCTTGTTTCTTTTGAAACCTCAAAGCTTGTGGTATAACCATTGCTTGTAGAACCGGATATACCGCTTATGCCATCGTTCTTGGATGCCTTAGCCACTAACTCATTCCAGGCTTCAACTGCTTCCTCATAGCTTTCCTTCTCAACACCAGAAACAGCCTGGGCTGCCGCATGATAATCAGCTGTTCCCCAAACCTTCTGATGACCATAGACATCTGTAAGAGCTCCATAAAGGGCATTTTCATTTTCCATAGACCAGCCGTCAATGGTATAGCCTGCATCTAATATTGCATCATCATTTTTGTTCTGATATTCCTTATAGTTCTTGTTTTTGCAGTTTTCCTCATTAAAGGTCCATTTCCAAACTTTCCAAGTTCCGTGTGTATCAATAAATTCTACAAGTGAAAATCTCTTAATCTCAGCATCAAATGCTTTACTGAAGGATTCTGTATAAGTACCATCAGCAGTATAGAAAGTCTCTGACTCAGTAGCTTCACTAACAACCTTATCTACGCCTTCATTAGTTTCGGCACGCTTCATTGCCTCGTTGGCTTCTCTTTCACTAAGGAAGTTATATTCTGATTCTGAAGCTGTCTTTTTGTAAGTAATTGTTTCAACGTTGTTTGTGAATACCTTAATTACATTGCCGGTTGAATCAAGTTCATAATGATAAGCATCAGCTTCTTCTGACTTAATATCCTCATGAATGTTATCGGAATCTAATGTGCTATCAGTTGTATCGAAATTGTAAACTTCATATGCTTCACCGGTTTCACCGTTAATAACATAGTTCTTACCATCGACTGTAGCAATTTCAAGAGCACCAGTATTACCCTTTTCAATTTCAGAAGCTGCTACATAGTGCTTTTCTTCACCAATAAAGTATGTATAAACCTTTTCAGCATCTAAGCCGTTTTCCTTAAGATATTTGTCAGCTTCAACTTCATCCTCTGATACAGTGTAGATAACGATTTCATCCTTGGAAGCGCCATCCATCTTGAAGTCGTAGTAGGAAACATTACCTTCTTTATCAGTAACCTTGAAGTAATTGTAATCATTGTTGCCTACGCCCTTTACTTTCTCGGCTGTTGAGTCAGTTGCAATATAGTTTTCAAGGATGGAGATCATTAATTTATCTTCATTGGTCCATACTAAACCTGTATCTTCTTCACAGAGCTCCTGCTTGGCAAGTATATCCAAAGCACCTGCTGTAGCTTCATCAACTTCCTTCTTGGCTTCTTCAACTTCAGCCTTGATGGTAGTTAAATCATGAGAAGCCTTATCTAATTTTTCCTTAGCTTCATCAAGATTATCGTCAGCACTCTTAACAGCTGCTGTAAACGTATTTCTCGCTGTTTCATAAGCCTTTAATGCTGCATCATATTCAGCTTCTATTTCACTAAGCTTGGAAGCCTTTTCATCTAAAGCCTCAGCTGCTTCATTATAAACTTCTGTAATTTCTGTATATGCAGACTGTGCGTCTGAAATTGTGGTTGCATTCGCGATTGCTTTTGTATCTTCATCAATTATAGCTCCTGTTCCTTCAACAATTGCATCAGCGCCTGAAACTGTTTCAATAGCCTCTTCTACCTTCTCTGAAACGGTTTCTGCTTCTTTCTTTTCTTCTTCCAAAGCGTCGTTAGCTGAAACTGCCCAGTCCGTAGCTTCTTTAACGTCGCTCACTGCAGCTTCACAATTTTTATAAGCCTCTGCCTCATTAGCACTTATTGTATCAAAAAGGTTCTCACTGATGTCACCTGCTTTGTTCATATCAGCTGCAACCTTTAAAACATCTGCAGTTTCCTTTGAAGCAGTAGCACATGCATCACCTGCTGCCTCAAGCTCTTCATCTGCAATGTAGGTTTCTTCAACCGGTTCAGCTTCTGCCACATTGTCTGGATCAAAGCCTTCTGTAGGATTGATTGCCATTCCGATTTCATTTGCATTAGCCGAAATAGGCTGCAACATCATGCCTGCGCTTAATCCGATTGATAAAGCTTTAATAATCTGTTTGCTTGTTCTAATGTCTTTCTTCATTTTTTTACCCCTTCTACTAATAAAAAATTTGTTTGTATGCGTTTCTATATATAAGGACTTACGCTATTTAAAAAAAGGTTCACTTTTTTAAAAATTTTTTTAAAATCCACCATCTAAAGGCAGTGGGTTTTCTTTAGCTTTTATAAAAGCTTGATTTTTTCTTATTTATCCTCATCCAATGCTATGTGGCTGAATAAATATTCAAGCACTTCGCCGGTAAATTTTCTGGCGCTTAGGGCTACCGTTACGGTACCGTCGTCGTTTTTATCCTCTCTTATTACATCGGCATACATGATCAGTGTCTCTGCCACGACGATGATGTCCTTGCCTAAAATCGACTGTGTACCTGCAGGTACTTTAAGTGCGATTCCTAAAGGACTTAAATTACATACATCAGCATAAATCTTTTCAAGTGTGTCGCATACCACGATTACGCTTTTTGCATCGTATTTTACACGGTCTATTTTTCTTTTTTCTTCCATACAGCTTTAAACTCCCTTCAAGTTCTTGTTACTATAGCATAGAGGCTGTCAATTCAAATTCAGCTTCTTTAATGGCTTCCTTAATGGCTTTAATCCTAAAAGGCACCTTCACGTTTTCGCCGCGCTTTTCGTTAAGCTCTTTAAGACGCTTTACGTAACTATCGCGTTTTGAAGCCCATAGACTCACAGCAATAACCACAGTAAGTAAAGCCATGGCAAGCAAAGCGTAAAGATAATAGTGAGTCTGCACGGGACCAGCCCCTAAGGGAGTCTCTGTTTCTTCTATTATAATAATGTCATAGCCTGCCGCTAAAACGGATGCAGCCCTTCCTGCAATAACGCCTGCACATATATTTGTAATTAATTTTATTTTTGACACTAAAAACACATTATTACCTCTTTTCTATATCTATTAAGACAGAGTGCGACGCAAAAAAGGTTCACTTTTTTAAAATTTTTTCTAAATTATTTGTAGACCCTTAAAGACTCATCATATTCAAAATCCCCGGTGGTCTCCACCTGCCAGGCAGTGATTTCATAAAAGCTTTCGCCTTCTGCTTCAGGGTATATTATCTTAATTTCTATGTTGAGAGTCTTGATATCCGTCACAGGCACCGCAAAGGTTTTCTTTTTCCCTGCCTGTTTGTAAAAGCCGGTTCTCGAAATTCCGCTTTCGTAAAGCTCTGAAAGGGCGTCATCAAAGCTTGCCAAAAGCTCTTCTGCCGTGTTGCAGGCTTCATAATAGCTCTCTGAATTGGTCACGACACGTTCTGAAAGCTTATAATCGCTCATGGCGCTTGATAATGATAATATTGCAAAAGAAACCAGACACAAAATTATGAAGATAAATAAAATCGAGGAGGTTCCGACGTTTAAACCAAATTCCTGCTTTTTACGGTCAGTCATTCTGCCACCTCCTGTATATGCTTTTTAAAGGTGTATGAATAAATTTTTGTACCGTCTTTTTTTGCAAAAGAAAATTCCATATATTCATATCCTTCATCCTCAGAAAAGGTAAGCGCATATTCATACTCTTCACTTTCAAAGGCGTCTTCCAGTGTTTTAATCAGTAGCTCTTTATCGTTAAATTCATAGAAACATTCCGCAGCATTATCAGCCCATAATATGGCGGCGTTTAAGCCTTCCGTTTCACGGGCTACAGCATGCGCCTTTACAAACACCTTAAGGCATACTGCACTCGTAAGGGCAAAGAAAAATATAACGATAATTAATTCCATAAGGAAAAGTGCGGATTTTGATTTTTGCATGTCTATCCTTTATTCAACACTGTTAAGGTGCACAAAGAGGGTTTCTTTTGCCGCTCCCACAGGTGTAATGCTAAATTTAAGAAGTGAATCTGTGGCCTTTTCAATTTCAAGGGACTCTATTTCCAAAATATCGGTACCGTATTCCGGTGAAATTTCTAAGCCGTAACGGGTGAAAAGCTCCTTTAAATGGCCGTCATATTCATAAAGGTATGTGCCGTAAGTAATATTGTCGATTTCTTCCAATATAATAAGTGCATCAATACCCTGATAGGTACCAAGTGTGACATTTCCGTTAGCGTCACAGGCGTGGACCTTATTATATACATAAGAAAAAGAGGTTCTTGAATCGTAATTTGAACTCATGTCACTTACGATGCTTTCATAGACAAAAGCCCCCATTCCAGTTAAGGCTACGAGTGAAAAGGCAAATACCGCAAAAAGGGTAATGACGAATAAAACGTCGATTGTGTGTCGCTTTTTATTATTCACCGGTTACCTCCCTTCTTATAACGGTTACATCCGGATAGATGTTAGAACCGATAGGAGTGTAATCCACGAAAAATGTTTCTTTATCGTAAATAAGTCCGTAATGCTCTTCAATATATGAAAGAGAGGGCGGGTAAGTGCCTTCGATACAGTAACAGGATACGATGCTGCGATTAAGCGCTTCGTTTAGGCTTGTTTCCTGCCTGTCCAGTGTCTCTGTTGAAATGTTACCCAGCATATACAGAAAGAAAACAAAGAGCACAATAAATAAAAGTATCGAAAAATGGATACCGCTAAAGTGTCGCTTTATGGAGTTTGTTTCTGAAAATCTGTACATGCAGCCTCCAAAAGAAAATTTATGGTAAGGTCTAACCGATTGTAGTCATAATGCCCATAAGAGGAAGAATTACCGATAATAAAATCAAACCTACTATTATTGAGAGCACGATAACAAGTGTGGGCTCGATAATTGAAATAATCTCGTTAATGCGCTTCTCGGTCTTTCGTTCATATTCATCGGCAATCTTATTCATGATGGTCTCGATTTCACCTGTCTTAAAGCCAACTGCTACCATTCGGTTATTTACATTTGAAAAGATGCCTGCGTGCTTAAGACCTTCCGCAAAATTATCCCCTGCCTCAATTCTCTTTTTGCACACCTCAATTTTTTCTTCAGTCCTTTTGTGCTCTACAAGCTTTGAAACCATGTTTAAGCTTGCAAAGGTATCAAGACCTGCAGAAAGAGCAAGTGCCATACCAGATGCAAAGCGTCCGGCTGCAATACCCTCATAGAAGCCCTTAAACATTCTTAATTTTGATGCAAATTTTCTAATGCCGACACGTCCCTTTCTTGATTTTGAAAAATAAAGATAAAGGACAATGAATATTACCAAAATACCTATAAATATCATTGAATATTTATTTAAAGCATTTCCAAGCTTCAATAAGGAGGCGGCAAAGCCAGTCATCTGTGAGCCCAGCTGCACGAATACCTGATTAAAGATAGGAAGCACCTTCGTAATCAGGATCACGATTACACATATCATCATAACTATCATTACCAAAGGATATGTGATTGCGCTCTTAACGGATTCTGAAATCTGGGTTTCACGCTCATAATAATTGGCAAGGGAGCTCATGACTTCATCAAGGGAGCCTGCCTCTTCACCAAGCCTTATGGTGTTTAATACGTAATCTGGAAATACTCCTACATATTCAAGACTTTCCGCAAAGGAATTTCCTTCATTAACGTGGTCGATTATCGCCTGTAAAAGTGCTCTTGAATGAGCATCCGTAGTATCTGATAAAAGAATACGTATGCCCTCAGTTGGAGTGATACCTGCATGAAGCAAAATTGCCACCTGACTGCAGAAGGAAGCAAGCTCTTCATTGGTAAGCTTTTTATTTGTAAGATTTTTCTGCTCTTTCATAAATTCCCCTTACTAATAAACATATTTCACTGAATAGTTGGTGCCGTCGCCTATATATTCCTTTAATGACCTTTCGTTGGTGGAGGCTCCGAAGGTCGGGTCCATAAGTGACCAGTTTTTACCGTCAAACTGAATAACTCCGTTGACCCATCCCACATCTTTTATGTAGACGCTTATCCAGGCGTGGTAAAGCATGTCCTTGCCTACGTATCCTACTTCTAAACGTGTGGGAATTGACTGACTTCTTAGCATGCTGGTCATAACCGCCGCATAGTCAAGACAGATGCCGGTGCCAAGCTCCAAAATTTCGTCAACGTTTGAAATGTAGCCGCTCTGTACCGTGTCTGCTTTTTCGTAGTCGTAGGTAATGTTTTTAATCATGAAATTATAAACACTTGTCACGACGTCTAAATCGTTTTCGCAGTAGGCTGCAAGGTTGGCAGCCTTTGTGATTACTTTATTGTCTTTATTAAAATAAACGTACTGATTAGGGTATAGATAAGGCTTAAATTCAGCTATTCCCGCAAAAGAAAGTGTTGTCTTAAAGGAAAGTGCGTATTTTGTACCTTCGATATTTTCACAGACACTTATTTGATAGCTTCCATCTCCCGCCACCAGTGGGAATGCCGCCCAGCCTGATTTAAGATCATAGGTGTAGGTCACCTGATTGGGACCCGTAAGCTGCAGCTTAACCTTATTGGAGGCTCCGAAATAATCGACCATTATATAGCCTTCCGAGGCGTTTGAATAATCAACGGTGGCAATGTCATTTCCTTCAATCGCGGTTCCTGGATGTGTGGGCTCTAAGCACACCGGAGTGTTATCTCTTGCTGTCGCAGATGCTATCAGCGTGCCTGAATCCGTAAGGGAAGTGTCAACCTCCGGATTAGGAAGCGTGGTATTAGCAATTGAAACAGAAGTACCCGGGGACTCTTCGTCAAAAGAAGCGACAGGCTCTGCGCAGGCAGCAAGAATCAATATGAAGCTTAATAAAAATATTGATTTTTTACCTGCCATCGGCACTCCTTTCGTGATTTAGGTTTATTCTCTGGGACTTAACAGAAGGTGCATACACCTTCCGTTAATATCGTAAACAAAAATATTATATTCCTGGGCATAATAAGGGAAAGTAATTGTGTTTGTGTCACGGTCGTATTTTGAAGCCGTTACCGTCACACCATCCTCCCCCTCCATATAGCTTGCACCTATATCAATAGCTGCTCCGTCAAAAGAAACAGAAAAGCATGATTTAGTCATTTCATGAGCCGTTACCGACATGGGACGTCCAATATCTGCATCCGCACTCATAAAAATTGAGCTGTGAGGGAAGAAAAGCGGTGCAAGAAAAGTAATAATAAATATCGCTATTGATATTATAATAAACAAATTATCCGTAAATAAATTCAGTCTCTGTTTTAATACAATTTTATCGAAGGGAACACGGTTCGGGGTAGTGTCGCAGGCAGCAAATACATTTTCAAGCATTTTGCCGGCAGTATCGATATCAATATTGTATTTATGCTTCTTATTAAACATATACCCCACCTCCTATTCCTTCATAATTTCTTTCAGCTTTTCAACCGCAGAACTCAGCTGTCTTTTTACGGTGCTTTTGCTGATACCCGTGGCATCCACGATGTCGTCAATCTTAAGAGCCTGAAAATATCGTAAGATAATGATTTCTCTTTCCGTAGGCTTAAGCCTGTCAATTGCCGCCATAAGCCGACTCTTTTCATCCTTTTCCATGGAGGATTCTTCGGGATTTGCCTCTGATTTTGAATCCGAAACCTCCTCCAAAAGCTCCGAATCTGCTTCTTTGTAATCGTTCTTATGAGTCCTTGCAAAGTCAAAGCACACACGGAAAGCGATCTGATTGAGCCACGCCACAAAGAGGGTAGGGTCCTTTAATTTATTTATATTTTTAAGGGCATTGATGAAAACCTCCTGAACCGCATCCTGAGCCAGGTATTCATCCCTTAAATAGTGTCTCGCATAGTTGTAAATCTTGTTAAAGGACATACTGTATAGCTCTGCAAAAGAATCGCCATCCCCGTCCTTAGTGCGTCTTACAAGCTCTGCGATATATCTATGGTTTAATTCCATTTGCAGTTCCTATCTTCCTAATTTTTTGTATGCCCTTGCCACAAGCTCTGAAAAGCTGTTTACTTCTTCTGCATCAAATAAAACGCATTCAGAGTGAACGATAAGGCTTCCCTTTTCACTCTTTTCGTTATAGGCATCGATTGCAGCAGTTAGTCTGTCACTGAAGGCTTTAAGCTTTTCCTCGTCACATTTTTCAATAACAGTGATAAATTCGTTGCCGCCGTTACGACCTACAAAGCCGTAGCCCTCGGCACTCTTTTTGTACATTATTGAAAAGTCCTTTATGACCTTATCTCCTGCTTCCTTACCGCAGACTTCATTTATTTCTTTAATGTTACTGATTTCCGAAAGCACACAGCCTATACCCTTCATAGACTCTTTAGTCTTGTAGGTATCAAATAATAAATTTACGCTTGTACGGTTTGGAATACCGGTCTTACGGTCGAGATATGCCAGATTCTCAAGGTCGTGGTTCTGTACCTTAAACTGGCGAAGCTTAAAAAAGTCGAATATTAAAAATGTAAGTGTCACAAGTACTGTAAAGTACATTAAGGAACAAAGAATAAACAGACTCTTATCAACAAATATACTTGTGCGAAGTGTTTTGTTGGAAATTAAAACTGCCAGAAAGGCAATTTCAAGCGCCAAAAACGAGCTAAGCTCGATAATTTTAGCCACCTTAAAATCAAATATGCTTTTTTTCATAGAAATTCTCCTTTTACCCCTTGTGTAACTAATTTATTATATATCATTTTTTAAATTTTATAAATAGAAATCATCGGAACGTAGTGCTTTTTTTTCATGTATGTATTTACATCGTAATTCCATACATGAAAAAAGACTCACAGAATATATTTTCTGTGAGTCTTTATAATTTTACGTTTTATTCTTCGTCGGAACCGGCATCTTCTGCTTCGTAAACGTATTCTTCAACTACTTCTTCTGCATCGATATCTGCTTCTTCTGCATTGGCTTCCGGCTTTGCTGCCTTGTTTTCTTCAACAGGAAGCTGTGCCTTTGCCATTTCATCAAGCATCTGCTCGTATCTTTCATCGGAAGAAAGCTCTACGTCACGATAACGCTTCATACCTGTACCTGCAGGAATAAGCTTACCTAAGATGACATTTTCCTTAAGACCGATAAGCGGATCGATTTTACCCTTTATAGCTGCTTCAGTAAGAACCTTTGTGGTCTCCTGGAAGGAAGCTGCTGAAAGGAAGGAATTGGTGGCAAGAGCTGACTTTGTGATACCAAGAATTACTCTTGTGCCTTCTGCAGGCTGCTTGCCTTCAGCGATTAATGCTTCATTGCCGTCTTCAAAGTCGAGAATGTCAATCATGGAGCCGGGTAAGAAATCTGCATCACCGTTGTTTTCGATACGTACCTTCTTAAGCATCTGACGTACGATAACTTCGATATGCTTATCGTTGATATCAACACCCTGTAAGCGGTAAACTCTCTGAACTTCTCTCAGCATGTAATCCTGAACTGCACGAATGCCCTTAATCTTTAATAAATCGTGAGGGTTAACGGAGCCTTCTGTAAGCTCATCACCTGCTTCAAGTACCTGACCGTCCTGTATCTTTATACGTGAACCGTAAGGAATTAAGTAGGACTTTGATTCCTTGGTCTCTTCGTTTGTTACAACAACTTCACGCTTCTTCTTTGTATCCTTAATGGATGCAACACCGCCGAATTCAGTGATGATTGCAAGTCCCTTAGGCTTACGCGCTTCAAATAATTCTTCTACACGGGGAAGACCCTGTGTGATATCGCCGCCGGCAACACCACCGGTATGGAAGGTTCTCATGGTAAGCTGTGTACCGGGCTCACCGATTGACTGAGC
>CAVIIX010000013.1:0-45650 GCA_963643225.1 Lachnospiraceae bacterium | reverse complement strand
TCCAAGGACTTCATCGTCGGAAACAGCAAAACATCTCTGATAGCAGGGCTGTCGGTTAAGAGCATTGTGAGACGGTCGATGCCGTAGCCGATGCCGCCGGTGGGGGCCATGCCGATTTCAAGAGCGTTAAGGAAATCTTCGTCGGTGTGGTTGGCTTCTTCGTCACCCATATCTGCAAGAGCATCCTGGGCTTTGAAACGTTCACGCTGGTCGATGGGATCGTTAAGCTCTGAGTATGCGTTGCACATTTCCCAGCCGTTGATAAAGAGTTCAAATCTTTCAACGTAATCTGGCTTATCGGGCTTACGCTTTGTTAAAGGAGAAATCTCAACTGGATGGTCCATTACAAAGGTGGGCTGTACTAAGTTGTCTTCGCAGAATTCTTCAAAAAAGAGATTTAAGATGTCACCCTTCTTGTGGTGTTCTTCGAATTCAACGCGTTTTTCTTTTGCTATGGCTTTAGCTTCTTCATCGGAGGAAATGGCGTCAAAGTCAACGCCTGAGTATTTCTTAACAGCATCAATCATGGTGAGTCTCTCGAAGGGCTTGCCAAAGTCAAGTTCAATGTCACCGTATTTGAAATTGGTGGTGCCGAGTACTTCCTTGGCCACATATCTGAACATGTTCTCGGTTAAGTCCATCATGCCGTAGTAGTCGGTATATGCCTGATAAAGCTCCATAAGAGTGAATTCAGGGTTGTGGCGGGTATCAAGGCCTTCGTTTCTGAATACTCTTCCGATTTCGAATACTCTCTCTAAACCGCCCACGATAAGTCTCTTAAGATAAAGTTCAAGAGAAATACGTAAACGTAAATCTTCATCAAGTGCGTTAAAGTGGGTTTCGAAGGGTCTTGCTGCAGCACCGCCTGCGTTTGATACTAACATGGGTGTTTCAACTTCCATGAAGCCTTCGCCGTCAAGGTAGCGGCGGATTGCTGAAATAATCTTTGAACGCTTAATGAAGGTGTCCTTTGATTCCTCGTTCATGATAAGATCTACGTAACGCTGACGGTAACGTGTGTCAGTATCGGTTAAACCATGGAATTTTTCAGGTAGAATCTGTAAGCTCTTTGATAAAAGAGTCATGGTTTCTGCATGTACTGAAATTTCACCGGTCTTTGTGCGGAAAATATAGCCTGTGATGCCGTAAATATCGCCGATATCGGATTTCTTAAAGTCTGCATAGGAATCTTCTCCGATTGCATCTCTTGCAACATATACCTGAATGCTACCCTTTAAATCCTGTATATTACAAAAAGAAGCCTTACCCATTACACGCTTAAACATCATACGACCTGCAATTGATACCTTGATAGGGTCTGCGTCCATAATGGCACGTCGTTCGTTATAATCAGCGTTAACTGCTTCTCTTGCAGCAGCCTCATCCATACCTTCCGTAGAAACTTCTTTTCTGCCTGCCAAAAGCTTTTCTTCATGGGCAGTGTATAAAGACTTAACTTCATCTGTGTGATGAGTCTGGTCATACTTGGTAATCTTGAAGGGATCCCTGCCTGCTTCCTGTAAAGCCTGCAATTTTTCTCTTCTTACCTTTAAAAGCTGGTGAATGTCCTGTTCTACGGGCTGATTATTGTTGTTTTCGTTAGCCATGGTAATTCCTTCCTTTGTCCTTTTAATATGTATATAGGGAGGGGTTTTTCCCCTCCCTAGAAATAGCACACTGATTAGTTGTTGGATCTTTCGATAGCAAGAACCTTAAACTTAGCTTCGCCTTCCTGTGTTTCAACAGTAACGGTTTCGCCCTTCTTGTGGCCGATTAAAGCTTTGCCTACGGGAGATTCGTTGGAAATCTTGCCCTTTAAGGAATTTGCTTCGCTGGAGCCTACAATCTTGTATTCCATTTCTTCATTATATTCAACGTCTAAAATCTTTACCTTACAGCCGATGCTGATCTTGGAAGAGTCAACCTCTTCTTCAACAACTACTTCTGCATTCTTCAAGATTTTTTCAAGCTCTTCGATTCTTGCTTCGATATCTCTCTGTTCATCCTTGGCTGCATCGTATTCAGCATTTTCGGAAAGGTCGCCGAGTTCTCTTGCTTCCTTAATCTTCTGAGCTACTTCCTTACGTCTTCTTACTTTTAAATCCTGTAATTCTTCCTCGTATTTGGTTAAACCCTCGTAGGTAAGAATATTCTTTTTAGATTCCATGTTTTTTCCTTTCCCCATGTACAACTTTACGTTATACAATCAACTTTCGTATTATACGAAAAGAACGAAAAAGTGTCAATAGAACACGTGGTTACCGATTATGTAACCATCCCTGTTCCCCTTACGTCTAAAGTGAGTCATGTCGGCAACGTTGGTGTAACCATTTAAGGTTTCCGTGGCTGCATTGTAGCAGGACTGATTTGCCGAGTTGTTGTCAAAAGCCTTCTGGAAGGTGCCGGACTGAACCGGAGAGAACTGTCCGGATGCAAAAATTACATCGTAAACAGTGTTAGGATATGATGAGCTTCTTACACGGTTCATAACTACAGAACCTACAGCAAGCTGCCCTTCATAGCTTTCACCTCTTGCTTCACACCATATAATTGTGGCTAAAAGCTTAAGGGTGTTTTCATCGGCATCATAAGCTTCATTCTGATGAATGAGCTTTCTTTTTTCTGCTGCTTCCTTTGCCTTACGCTCCTTTATGGCCTCCATTGTCTCGCCGTGGTCGATGTTGAATTCAACGTCCACGTATTCCGCCTTCACAAAGCCGTCGCAGTCATCAAGAGCCACGCAGAGCCATTCTTCATCTGCCTCGTAGATGACTTCAAGTAAAGCGCCTTCCGAAGCCACGCCAACTATATTTGAGCTCTTATCTGCCTCCTCGTAAAGGTATACGCAGTTGACATTGACTGTCGCCGTCTCAATGCCCACCTTCTTTGCAAGCTCGATTGCCTCTTCATCAAAGAGAAGATATTTGTTGGCACACCAGCCTTCCAGGTCTCCTGACAGGATGTAGCTCCACTCGTCTCCGCGTTCAAGCACTATGCCTCCGCAGTCGCTGTAGAGCTTACCGACAATTTCCGCGTCTGTACTGGCCTGTGCTCTTACATTCAGAACCGAGGTAAGGCTCACCATTGCAAGGTCGCCTGATTCAATTTCTTCGACTTTTTTTGGAAGTTCAATTCCCAGTTTTTCCGTTTCAGCGTCGTTATAGGCGCTTGTGTTAAATACGATTGATGCTCCTATGCTTTCACCCACAAGAAAATCCTGAGCGCTTCCGGCATATGCTTTTTCCGGCGCAAGAAAAGGAAGTAAAACCCCCATCATTGTGACTGTCGCCAAAAGCTGCATCTTTGTCTTACTAAACATTGTGTTACCTTTTGCTTTCGGTGCTTGTTTAACCAAAATCCCTCTGGCGCTTGGCTTCATACATTAAAAGCCCCGCGGATATTCCTGCGTTTAAAGATTCCAACGCTCCCTCCATGGGAATTTTGATATAAGTATCGGCAAGGTCTGCAATTTCATCGCTTAAGCCGTTTCCTTCATTTCCTATAAAGAAGGCAGTAGGCTTTGTGTAGTCGCAGGAATAGCAGGACCTTTCCCCCCGTAAGTGTGCTGCGTAACAGGTTACACCCGACTTCTTCAATCTGTCAATGGAAGCCTTCAAATCGGCAGTGTACACAAAAGGCACTCTGAAAATGGAACCCATTGTACTTCTGACGGTTTTGGGATTGTAAATATCCACCGTATCGAAGCTCATAATTACTGCTTTTACACCTGCTCCTTCGGCGGTACGCATTATGGTACCAAGATTACCCGGATCCTGAAGTGTTTCAAGCACCAGATAAACTCCTGACTGCTCCTGCAAAAGAAAATCCAAATCATAATGTCTTTTCTTTACCACACAGAGAATTCCCTGCGGAGTTAAGGTATCAGTCATTTTACCAAACACTTCATCTTTTACCACGTCAAAGGGTAATTTGTCAAGTTTTTCCCGTGGCCCTGCGTAAGACTCAGAAATATACACCTCTGAAATGTCTTCTGTGGGCGCCTCTGAAAAAAGCTTGATGCCTTCGATAACGAAGGCATCCTGCTCTTTTCTTGCTTTGTTTTTTTCAAGTAAAGCTATTACGTTTTTAATACGCTTATTGTCTGCTGAAGTAATCATTTCTTTTTAACATCCGTAAATTCATTACGTGAAAGAAGAGCGCTTATTTCGTACTGGTAAGGATCAATGGTCTTCTGCATCTGTAAGGCTTCTTCTATATCAATGTCGGTAAATTCACCCTTTCTGTAGCATACGCATCTGTTGGTCTTGCCCTGCTCTAAAATATCTGCCGCATAAGCACCCATAATGGAAGCGTAATATCTGTCCTTACAGGTAGGGCTGCCGCCACGCTGCATGTAACCCAAAATCGTGGCTCTTGTTTCGATACCGGTGGCTGCTTCAATACGTCTTGCCATGGAAGTAGAGTGTCCGATACCTTCTGCATTTATAATAAGGTGGTGTGTCTTACCTATTTTACGGTTTGCAATAATGTTGTTTACAAGCACCTGTTCATTATAATCATAATTTTCCGGAATCAGAATGTCCTCTGCACCGCTTGCAACACCGCACCACAATGCAATATAACCTGCGTTTCTGCCCATAACCTCGATAATGGAGCAGCGTTCATGGGAAGAGGAAGTATCTCTTACCTTATCGATTGCTTCCATTGCCGTGTTGATAGCCGTATCAAAACCGATGGTGTAATCAGTGCAGGCAATATCAAGGTCGATAGTGCCGGGAATGCCGATTGTATTGATACCCTGACGGGCAAGCGCCTGGGCGCCTCTGTAGGAGCCGTCTCCGCCGATTACCACAAGGCCGTCGATGCCGTGCTTTTTACATATCCTGGCGGCTTCCTTCTGGACACCCTCTTCCTTAAATTCCGTACAGCGGGCCGTTCCAAGAATCGTGCCACCACGCTGAATGGTGTCGGATACGCTTTTAGCGTCCATGTCTATTATTTCCTCATTTAAGAGGCCCATATAACCTTTCTTGATACCCTTAACGGCAACACCGTTATTTAACGATTTGCGTACAACAGCTCTGATTGCAGCATTCATGCCCGGGGCATCTCCACCGCTTGTAAGCACTGCTATAGTCTTAATTTCTTTAGCCATTAGTACCTCCTTTAGTTAAGTAAGCCTTATATTATCGGCTCCGTATTTTTCATTCAGGGCTTCAATGAGCCCGACCGTTGCTGAAACGGTTATCGAGGGAGCCAAATCCTTTCTCTGATTAGGCTCTGTTAAGTAGATGATTACGTGGTCCCTTCCTTCGGAAGTGTTGAGAATTTTCTCAAGTTCTTCTTTTGCCGCCTCATATTCATCACGGTTTTTAAACTGAATCCAGAGTTTTCTTGGAATTTCATCAAAGCCAATGGCTTTTTCGAAAATCAACTTTCCGTTTTTGTCTTCTTCAACGCTTGCGCGTCCCGTTACAAAGATTTTTTTATCCTCCTGCAAAAGAAAACTGTATTTTTCATAGTCTTTTGGGAACACAATTACTTCAACGGTGCCTATCAGATCCTCCATCGTAATAAACGCCATGGTTTTGTTGTTTTTGGTATATTTAATGGTCTTTTCGGTAATCATGCCGCCGATTGTTGCTCTTGCACCATCCTCTATTTTAACCGTATCGGTGTCTGGGTCAAGCATAAAATCACCGGCAGTTGCAGAAATATTTTTCTGCCACATTGCACGATAGTCTTCAAGCGGGTGTCCGGATACATAAATTCCCAGTACCTCCTTTTCAAAAGAAAGTAAGGTTTCTTTATTGTATTCGCCTACATTCGGAAGACTTTCCTTAAATTCGTCCCTATCTTCTTCGGCCACAAAATCAAATAACGACATCTGTCCTGCAATGGCGTTCTTTTTATCGGAAGCGATAGAATCCATTATACGCACATAAACGCTCATGTACTGCTTTCTTGTGCCGCCAAGGTCATCAAAGGCGCCTGCCTTTATAAAATTCTCCATTGCCCGCTTGTTAAAGTCTCTTGCCGCCATTCTTTTTGCAAAATCCGTAAGGCTCTGGAAGGGGCCGTTAAGGCTTCTTTCCTCCACAAGGCCTTCTATAAGTGGGCGTCCTACGTTTTTAATCGCCGTAAGAGCATAGCCGATTTTACCATCCGTCACAGAAAATGATACATCACCCAAATTAACGTTGGGAGCAACAATTTCTATCCCCATTGAACGACATACGTTTATGTATTCGGACACCTTGCCTGCGTTGTCGATAACGCTGGTCATTAAGGCCGCCATAAATTCTACCGGATAATACCGCTTAAGAAAAGCCGTCTGATAGGAAACCACCGCATAGCAGGCAGCGTGGGATTTGTTAAAGGCATATTTTGCAAAGTCCATCATGTCATCGTAAATTTCCCCTGCAGCCTTTTCGCTTATGCCCTTTGAAATACAGCCCGGTACGTTTTCTTCTTTATTACCGTAAATAAAATTGTTACGCTCTACCTCCATTACGTGCTGTTTCTTTTTACTCATGGCACGTCTTACAAGGTCTGAACGCCCCAAGGTATAGCCGCCTAAATCTCTCACTATCTGCATTACCTGTTCCTGGTACACAATACAGCCGTAGGTGGGTTCAAGAATAGGCTTAAGTTCAGGTGTCTTGTAGGTAATGTTATTTTGATTTGCCTTGCCCGCAATATATTTTGGAATAAAGTCCATAGGACCCGGTCTGTATAAAGAAATGCCTGCTGTAACATCTTCAAGAGACTGAGGCTTTAATTCCTTCATGAAGGCTTTCATACCGGCAGATTCAAGCTGAAATATGCCTTCCGTCCTGCCTGAACCCATGAGCCCTAATACTTCCGGATCTGCATAGTCGATGTTGTCTATATCTATGTGACGGCCTGTACTCTTTTCAATTAATCTCACAGCATCACGGATAACGGTTAAGGTGCGAAGGCCTAAAAAGTCCATCTTTAAAAGCCCCAGCTCTTCAAGAGTTGTCATTATATACTGAGTGGTGATGGAGCCGTCGGCGCCACGCTGCAAGGGCACAAATTCATCGGCTGCCTTAGGGCATATAAGCACGCCTGCAGCATGCATCGAGGTGTGTCTTGGAAGTCCTTCAAGTCTCTTACACATATCTATTAAATAATGAACCTCTTCATCGCTTTCATATAAAGCCTTAAACTCAGGATTCATGGTTAAAGCTTTTTCAAGAGTGATGTTTAATTCATTTGGAATCATCTTTGCAATCTGGTCAGCTCTCTGATATGGCATATCAAGGACTCTCGCCACATCCCTTATGACACCCTTTGCCGCAAGGGTACCGAAGGTAACAATCTGCACTACCTTTTCGGGCCCGTATTTGCGCCTCACATAATCGATAACCTCCTGACGTCTTTCAAAGCAGAAGTCAATATCAATATCCGGCATGGATACTCGCTCGGGATTTAAAAATCTTTCAAAAAGGAGTGAGTATCTTATTGGGTCGATATTTGTAATCTTCAAACAATACGAAACAATTGAGCCTGCAGCAGAGCCTCTGCCCGGCCCCACCATGATGCCGTTTTCTTTGGCATAATTAATAAAATCCCACACAATAAGAAAATAATCTACGTATCCCATGTGCTTAATTACACCAAGCTCGTAGTCAAGGCGTTCCTTTAATTCTGAAGCCCTTTCTCCGTAGCGCTCCTTTAAGCCGTCATAACACAGTTTATTTAAATAGGTCCAGGAATCATACCCATCCGGCACATCAAAATGGGGAAGCTTTGTATTGCCAAATTCAATTTCCACGTTACAGCGCTCTGCAATTGCCTGAGTGTTTTCGATAGCATCCAAAGCATAGGGAAATAAAGCCCGCATCTCCTGCTCGCTCTTTACGTAGAACTGGCCGCCTTCATATTTTAAGCGGTTTTCATCCTTCATGGTCTTGCCAGTCTGCATACACAAAAGCAGCTCGTGGGGCTTGGCATCCTCTGCATAGGTGTAGTGAACGTCGTTGGTAGCAACAAGGGGAATCTGAAGCTCCTGACTGATATTTAAAAGTGCCGCGTTAACCATCCTCTGTTCTGGATAACCGTGATCCTGCAGCTCAAGAAAATAATTACCCTTTCCAAAGCAGTTTAAATATTTTTCTGCTGTCTTTTTTGCTTCAATTATCATGCCCTTCTGGATAAAACGGGGCACTTCACCCGCAAGGCAGGCTGATAAAGCAATTAAGCCTTCGTGGTATTTTTCAAGCACCTCAAAGTCAACTCTTGGTCTGTAATAATAGCCTTCCGTAAAACCGATGCTTACGATTTTACATAGATTTGAATAGCCTAAATTATTTTCTGCCAGCAAAACAAGGTGGTGATATCTTTCTTCGCCACCGCCTATTTCTTTATCAAAGCGGGAATTTGGAGCAACGTACACCTCACAGCCGATTATGGGCCTGATGCCTGCTTCTTTTGCAGCCTTATAAAAATCGATACAGCCGTACATTACGCCGTGATCGGTTATGGCCGCAGAGTCCATTCCCAGCTCTTTTACACGCTTTACATATTCTTTTATTTTGTTGGAACCATCAAGGAGCGAAAACTCCGTGTGGACATGCAGATGAGCAAAAGACATACCCCACCTCTTAAAAAGGGGACATAAGGACCCTGTCCTCTGTCCCGCTTTCAGGATTTTTTAAATAATAGCTTCAATAAATAAATTCGGCTCGGCCGATAAATCAATAAATTCCTTGCCGCACTTGATGGTAGGATTGGCAAGGCTTGAACGGTTGATAAATACCACGTCTCCAACTCTTCCGTCGTTTAATTTTACACGGTTCAGCATGTAGGTGTTAACGATGTTCTCAAGGAAGGTCATGATGAAGCGGGTATCGTATTTCTGTAAGCCCTCGCTTTCAAAAATATCAACCACCTTGAAGGGACACATTGGACCGCGGTAAATTCTTGCACTTGTCATGGCATCGTATACATCCACAATTGCCACCATTTTTGCAAAGGTGTCGATTTTTGTATTCTTAATGCCAAAGGGGTAGCCCGTACCATCGCAGCGTTCATGATGCATTAAGGCTGCGTTCATAATGGGCTCTGGCACATTCTGCATTTTAAGCAGATTGTAGCCTTCAAGAGTGTGCTTTTTAACTATGGTATATTCGCTCTCCGTAAGCTTACCCGGTTTCTTTATAATATTCTCTGGAAGTGCCACCTTACCGATATCGTGGAGCAGTCCGCACAGAGTTGCAAGTTTTGTTTCTTCTTCAGTCATACGAAGCCAGCGTGCAAAAACGTTACACATTAAGGCCACGTTGATGGAATGAACATATGTCATGTCGTCGTACTGACGCATATTGTGGAGCATATCAAAGACACTCAGATAGCCGCTTTCAGGTCTCAAAAGATTTAAAGTGAAGCTTAAAAGGGCGTCAATGTCCAGAGTGCACTTATTAAGCGCCGTCGAATCAAGCATTGTTTTAAATTTCGGCACTTCCTCGTCAAAGTGCTTCTTAAATTCAATAAATTCAGGGCTTCTTTTAATCTTTTCAGAATAAGAGTAGTCTTCTGAAAGCTCGCGCTTTGCAATATAATCCTTGGAAATTTCATCCTCGACTCTTACATTAATGATTGAATAAAATTCAAGCTTTGTAATCGCTTTGTCATTAAGAATCGAGCCCTTTGGAATCAAGAGCTGATTGGCATATGTGTAAATATCTTCTGCTGCCACCATACCTGGAGTCAAATCCGCGGTGCTAAGTCTTTTCATTTTTCTTTCCCCTTAAAATAACTTAGATAGGGTAATTATACTTTAATAAATAAAAATACGCAATAAAACTTGACAGTTTTAAAAACGCAGCGTATAGTAAATGCGACTCTTATTCAGAGTGGTGGAGATACAGAGGATCTATGAAACCACGGCAACCCCTTTTGGAAGGTGCCTACCTGAGCGAGTGGGCGTGAAAGCGCCGATTTCGAACAATAAGAGGATTGAAATAATGCATTATTTTTAATCCGCTTATTATATAATAATAAGCGGATTTTTTATGAATGCTTAGGTGTAAGACTATAAGCTTAGTACCTTACAAGGCACATAGTGCCGCTTTTAGCATAGCTATAGCGAAGCGGATTGCGAATATCACTTACCATTAGAAAGCTTCGTTCCTATACGGTAATGCTCTCTGCGAATATCGCCTAAGCAAGCCTGCATTAACATCATTTCAGTCCGCCATTAAACCAAGAAAGGACAAAATATGGAAAAAAGATTTTTTACCTCTGAATCAGTAACGGAAGGCCATCCCGATAAGCTCTGCGATGCAGTATCCGATGCGATTCTTGATGCCTGCCTTGAGCAGGACCCCTTAAGCCGTGTAGCCTGTGAAACAGCTGCCTGCACCGGTTTTGTACTTGTAACAGGAGAAATTACCACAAACGCAGCCTTAGACATTCCGGCAATTGTTCGCAAGACCGTACTTGAAATCGGCTACGATTCCGGCAAAAAGGGTCTTGACGGCAATTCCTGCGCGGTTATGGTTGCACTTGATAAACAGTCCGCAGATATTGCAATGGGCGTTGACAAGGCTTTGGAAGCAAAAGAAGGTGTGTTGAAGGATGACCTTGATACAGGTGCCGGCGACCAGGGTATGATGTTTGGCTATGCCACAAACGAAACCCCAGAGCTTATGCCCTATCCTATTTCTTTAGCCCACAAGCTTGCCTTACAGCTTGCCAAAATCAGAAAAGACGGCACCTTAACCTATTTAAGACCAGACGGCAAAACTCAGGTGTCCGTTGAATACGATGAGAACGGAAAGCCTCTTCGTCTTGAAGCAGTTGTACTTTCCACTCAGCATGATGAAGCTGTTACTCAGGAACAGATTCATGAGGACATAAAGAAATATGTATTCGAGCCAATCCTTCCAAAGGAATTAATCGATGACAATACAAAATTCTTCATTAACCCTACAGGCCGTTTCGTAATCGGTGGTCCTCACGGTGATGCAGGCCTGACAGGCCGTAAGATTATCGTAGACACCTATGGCGGTTATGCACGTCACGGCGGCGGCGCCTTCTCCGGCAAGGACTGCACAAAGGTAGACCGTTCAGCAGCTTATGGTGCAAGATACGTAGCCAAGAATATCGTAGCAGCAGGCCTTGCAGACAAATGTGAAATTCAGTTATCCTACGCAATCGGTGTAGCGCAGCCCACCTCCGTTTCTGTAGATACCTTCGGAACCGGCAAGTTAAGCGATGAAGCACTTACAAGGCTCGTAAGAGAAAATTTTGACTTACGTCCTGCAGGTATTATTAAGATGCTTGATTTAAGACGTCCCATCTACAGACCTACAGCAGCTTACGGACACTTCGGCCGTACAGATGTTGAGCTCCCCTGGGAGAAGACAGATAAAGCTGACGTTTTGAAAAAATATTTATAAAAGCCCAAGAAAACCCACTGCCTTTAGGCAGTGGGTTCTCCCCGCGAGGTGTTTTGTTACAAGCCCAGTGCCTCGTAGGGCACGTAGTGCCTTTTTAACATGTATGGAATTGCAACGAAATTTCCTATAGGTTAAAAGAAGCGCCCGGCTAAATCAGTCGGGCGCTTCTTTTTTATATGCTATATACCTTCTCAACCAACCTTCATTTTAAATTTCTGAAGATCGCGTTCTCCCTCAATTACCTCTATGCAGGCGCCTAAGCTTCTTAGCTTCTCAGGGAAGTCCTCATA
Source organism: Lachnospiraceae bacterium (assembly GCA_963643225.1). Classification (GTDB taxonomy): domain Bacteria; phylum Bacillota; class Clostridia; order Lachnospirales; family Lachnospiraceae; genus UBA1258. Next base: position 33,970 of record CAVIIX010000013.1, on the reverse strand, counting down.
ACCACGCTCTACATAATGAATATCATCAAGTACGGTGATGCCTTCTGCTGCAAGACCTGCAACTATTAATGCCGCACCTGCTCTTAAGTCTGGGGCAGTAATATTGGCACCAGTGTATTTTGATACACCTTCAATAATTGCCGTATTACCTTCTACTCTTATATTGGCTCCAAGACGTGTCAGCTCATCTACATATCTGAAGCGATTTTCAAAAATACTTTCCGTTACGATGCTTGTGCCCTCTGCAAGACCTAAGGCTACAACCATCTGAGGCTGCATGTCTGTAGGAAAGCCGGGATAAGGAAGAGTCTTCACCTGAGTGTGACGAAAGGGCTTAGAAGCCACAACTCTTACCGCATCATCAAATTCTTCTATTTCGCATCCGATTTCCAAAAGCTTTGAAGTGATTGATTCAAGATGCTTTGGAATAACATTCTTAATAAGTACGTCTCCCTTGGTGGTAGCTGCAGCAAGCATAAAGGTTCCTGCCTCTATCTGATCGGGAATAATGGAATAATGAGCTCCGTGAAGCTTCTCAACGCCTTTTATACGTATAACGTCCGTACCTGCGCCCTTAATGGAAGCCCCCATTGAGTTAAGGAAGTTTGCAACATCTACTACGTGTGGTTCCTTGGCTGCATTTTCTATATAGGTCTGTCCTTCTGCCAGTACTGAAGCAAGCATTACATTGATAGTGGCTCCAACAGATACCATATCAAGATAAATGTGACTGCCTGTAAGCTTTTTGGCATTACATACCATACAGCCATGTTCAATTTCCACCTCGGCACCTAAGGCTCTGAAGCCCTTTATGTGCTGGTCTACAGGACGTGAGCCGATGTTGCAGCCTCCGGGAAGACTTACCTCAGCACTCTTATATTTGCCAAGGAGCGCCCCGGCAAAATAGTATGAGCCTCTCATTTTTTTAATAGCGTCGTTATCAAGAGAAGTGGTGTGAACAGCTGCGCCGTTTATACGTACTGTATGACGGTTTGTCTTTTCGACCTTAGCTCCCAACAGTCTCAAAGCCTCAAGCATTACGTTTGTATCCGAAAGATCTGGAACATTTTCAATTTCCACAGGTTCATCGGCCATCAAGGCTGCGGCTAAAATGCCAAGAGCTGCGTTCTTTGCACCGCCTATTTCCACCTCACCGACAAGGGGCGAACCGCCCTTGACTGCGTATTGTCTCATCTTTATATCCATCCAAATTATTGGTTAAAATTTCCTTAAGCAACTATTAAGGTATACCACAAAAGAACTGTTTTGTCAAAAACGACACTCCTGTTAGTAGGACAGGTATTTAAGAGGGTTAACCGCCGTGCCGTTTATACGCATTTCAAAATGCAGGTGAGGGCCTGTGGAAGCACCGGTATTGCCCGAAAGCGCAATCTTCTGACCCTGATATACATAATCGCCGACATTAACGTAAATCTTACTTAAGTGGGCGTACCTGGTCTGTTTACCATCCGGATGGTTAATGAAAATAACATAACCGTAAGTACCAAGCCACCCTGCCTGCGTAACTGTACCGCCACAGGATGCCACAACCGTAGAGCCGGATCTGATACCCCAGTCAACCGCCTTATGGAAAGTGGACATACCCGCAATGATGGCATTTCTTGAACCGTAACCATCGGTAATTATACCACCCGAAATAGGCTTAATGTATGTAGGAGGTATCTTTGTACCTTTTTCAATAATCTTAGGAATAGCTTCAACCACGATTTCTTCCATGATAACCTCGGAAGACACCTGATTGTTGTTTAAATACGAAACCTTTTCAACCGCCTTATGGTAGCCTGAAGAAGGTTCCTGTAATGTCACCTGAGTGGTTGAATACCAGGAATCGTTGTATTTATAAATCACATCCGCTTCATAGGTGCCTTCATAATACACAAGTTCCTCTCTGTTAACCGAAAGCTCTGGCTGAGGTACCGTAATCGTCAGTCGGTCTCCTACTCGTATAAGCGAGCTTGTGCTTGTAAGGTTATCGTTTAATTCTATGATTTCATCAATGGAAATCCCTGTTTTATTAGAAATTGACGAAAGTGTATCACCGGATACAACCTCGTAAATGGTCTTTTCTTCTTTATCCTTTGTAACATCATCGATTGCAGCCTTTAAACTTACAATCTGGCTTTCCGGAAGATAGGATTCCACCACTTCCACTTCGTCTGCAAAAGAAACATTTGTGATGCCGTATTCGTAATCCTCAAAGCCCTTGGTTTTGTCCTCTGTAAGATTTTCAAAGATAGCATCAAAAGCATGATAAATACCGTCATTATCAAGATATTCACTTGCTTTTACAGCATCTGTTGTCTCTTCTTCTACGGAATTTTTTACAATTGTAGGAACGAATACCGGTAGCTCTCTGTTATCATCACTTGTAAGGGCAACGGAAAAAAGTCCTTCTCCGGTATATCTGTCTATGGATGCTTCCAAAAGCTCCACAACCTCCTCGGCACTTGATACATTCACCATGTAGTCGTCAATCTTGACCGTATATGAATGCTGCATGGTTTCTTTAACCGAAGCCTTATATTCGGTAATAATATTGGCAAGCACAAGGTTTTCGTTATCAGTCTTACCTATCAAAACCTCGCTTCCCTTAACTTCTGTCTTTGCATCAATTAAAACAATATCTGCGCTTGCCCCTGACACATGTCTTCTTGCTTCGCTTAAAAGCTTATCAGCGATATCTTCGTTTTCAACCTTACCCATCTCTTTTCCGTTTACAAAGAGTGTGTAAATGTTGTCGCCGACGCTCTTAACAGGCTTAATTGTGGGCATAAAAAGAGCGCTTAGGGCAATAGCGATAACCCCTACGCGCAAATATGCAACTTTACATTTTTTATGATAACGGGAAATTAGTACCATTTGTATAACCTATAATATAGTGAACGATTTACATCGAAATTTTAAAGCCCTCATAACACCTTTGTTATTTTACCAATATTTGCTTTGATTGTAAAGTCTGCGAAAGTATGATATAGTTTCTTTAGTACATACGTTCGAGGTTCTGAATGGATAAAATATTTTTTCACATCGACGTAAATTCCGCATTTTTAAGCTGGACGGCGGTGGATGAATTAAAAAAGGGGAATCCCATAGACTTGCGTGAAGTGCCTGCCGTTATAGGTGGCGACACGGACTCAAGGCACGGCATCGTGACGGCCCGGTCCATGCTTGCCAAAAAATATGGCATCCTTAACGCAGAGCCTGTGGTAAGTGCTGTAAGAAAGTGCCCAAAGCTTTTAATTTATCCGCCTGACTTTAATTTGTATTCAAAAATGAGTCACGCCTTCATAGATTTTCTTTATACATTGACCAACGACATTGAGCAGGCTTCAATCGATGAAGTCTACATGGACTTTACCCCTATAGCCCATATGTATGAAAGCCCTGTCGCCGCCGCCGATTATATCAGAAGTGAAATCAAAGCCAGGTACGGTTTTAGCGTTAACATCGGCATTTCGGATAGAAAGGTCCTTGCAAAGATGGCTTCTGATTTTCAAAAGCCGGACAGGACCCATACACTTTTCAGTTTTGAAATAAAAGACAAAATGTGGCCCCTTCCCGTAGGAGATTTATTCTTGTGCGGTAAATCCGCAGAGGCCACTTTAAACAAGCTAGGTATCTTTACAATCGGCGAGCTTGCAAATACGGACGTTGACATTCTTACGTCCCATTTAAAAAGTCATGGCATCACCCTTTGGCAGTTTGCAAATGGCATCGATAATTCAGGCGTTGTGACAGAGCCTCCGGAAAGTAAGGGAATAGGTAATTCCACCACTCCGCCAAAAGACATCCTCACCCGTGAAGAAGCTTCAAGGGTGTTACTTTCTTTATCTGAATCTGTTGCCAATCGTATGTATAAAGAAAATTTTTTAGCTTGTCAGGTGAGAGTGGAAATAAAATATGCAGATTTTAAAAGCTATTCCCGCCAGCGTGCCACAGCATCCTTCATAGAGACCTCAAAGGCCATACACAGAGTTGCCCTGGAGCTTTTTGACAGTCTCTGGAACGGAGAACCCATAAGACTTTTAGGAGTGCGGGCAGGCAAGCTTATACACCCGGATGCCCCCTATCAGCTAAGTTTGTTTTCAGAAGACTCTTTATTTAATTTAAATGAATCCCATGAAGCAAAAAAGGAAAGTGAAAAAGACAAAAGGCTTGATGCTTTTATGAGAGAGGCCAGGGAAAAATTCGGAGAAAGTGCAATAAAAAAAGGATTATAAACTCCTTTTTATTTACCTATAGGAAATTGCGCTGCAATTCCCTATAGGTCAATGATATTCGCAATTTGCTTCGCTACGGCTCTACTAAAAGCGGCACTACGTGCCAAGGATGCGCACTCAAACGTAAGGTATACGTCGCCAAGGCGACCGCGCTCGGCGCGTTAGTTTCGTTTGAAAAATCTTTATTTTTTTTGCACGGAATAGCCGAATTTACCGATATTTTCGCCAAGAGTGTAATATTTACCGTGAGAATAGGCAATAGGGTCGCAGGCTTCAAAATGGAAGGTGCCCTTTTCATCCATGTATTTATCGTCTACGTGAACTGCCACCACTTCTCCGTAAAAGATAGTGTGACTGCCTAAATCTTCTGTTTTAGTGACCTTACATTCAATGTTAACGGGACTTTCCTTTATCATGGAGGCCTTAATATTGCTGCAGGGCTCTTTAGTAAGCCTTGCCGCCTTAAATTTATCCGTGTCTCTGCCGGATTTAACCCCGCACAGGTCTGTTGCAAAGGCTAAATCCTTATTGGTAAGGTTAACACAGAATTCCTTAGACTCAATTAAAATCGGATAGCTGTAACGTTCCTTTCTAACAGAAATCGACACCATTGCGGGGTCTGAATTTATTGTGCCTGCCCAGGCCAGTGTAATAATGTTATCTTTACCGTTTTTATCCCGAACCGATACCATTACAACAGGCAAAGGGTATAGCATATTGCCCGGTTTAAAATCAACTTTTCCCATATTATAAGCCCATCATTAAAATTAAATAAATTAAGCATCCTATCATTGCTGCCATTGTAATGCCGCCAAATACAAGGGCAATTATAGCGCAGGGCTTGACACCCTTCATTTTTTTTTCGATGTGCATATGCTGAAGAGCAATTGCTTCAGACTGCTGCTTTAATTCTTCCACTACTGCTGCCTGAACGTTTCTGTATACTCTTACATTTTCCTTATGTGTTTCTTCCTGGGCGTTTTTAAAGGCATCGTTGATGGAAGTCTTTAAATTTTCAAGTTCTGAAAGGATTTTGTCTAAATCGGCCTCTGAATAAGAACCGCCTTCGCCCTTCACTTCTTCGATCTTTTCAATAGCACCCTGTACAAGCTGACCTGTTGCCTCGTTGGTCTCAACACATTTAAGGCTTAATCTGCGCATGTCGGAAACTGCCTTTTCAAGCTCCGATACTCTTTCCTTATAAGCTTCCAGCTGTCTTGCATCTGCTTCTGAATTAGCCTTAATGGCTTCCGTAGGTGCAAATTTTTCTGCAAGCTTATCCATAAAACTGTCCATAAATTTTCCTCCAAACATATTGTATCCTCAATCAGCCATACATGGAATCAAGCTCAAGCTTCTGTACCTCTTCGTTAAGAGTAAGCATTCTGTCATCAAGCTTTGATACCATCTGAGCACATTCTACCAGATCTTTTCTTATATCTTCAGGGACATTGCCTTCGAATTTATAATTAATCTTATGTTCAAGGCTGGCCCAGAAATCCATTGCTACGGTTCTTATCTGAATTTCAACCTTTGTGTCAACGATTCTGTCTGAAAGGTAAACCGGAATGGTCACAAGCATGTGATAGCTCATGTAACCAGAGGGCTTTGGATTTTTTAGATAGTCCCTTACCTCTATCACCTTAACGTCAGACTGATTGGAAATCATTTCGGCAATTCTGTAAATATCGCTTGTAAAGGAGCAGATGACTCTTATTCCCGCAATATCGTTAACGTATGCCACCATGTTTTCAATAGTGGATTCCTGACCGTATTTCTTTAATTTTTTAACAATGCTTTCAGGCGTCTTGATACGTGATTTAATGTGTTCAATAGGATTGTACTGGTGCACATGCTGAAATTCATCGTTTAAGATTTCAAGCTTTGTATTTATCTGTTTAAGCGCGCTTGAGTATACCAGTGTGACCTCGTTCCAGGTCTGCACTTCGCTGTTTCGTGCGTTTGTGTCTTCCATTATTTTCCCCGCTTACATTATTCGAGTGTGGAAATTGACCTTCCACACTCTTCACTTTATCCGTTCCAGTTAAGTATATCACAAATTCAACAGACTGAGCAACGTATGCAATCATTTTGACATGAGTCAATTAGCGAAAAGTAAAAATGTCTTGTGACAACGCCCTTAAAAGCCTATAATATTCGCATGAGAATCTGGGGAAAATTATTTAAAGAAAATCATTTAATTAAAGATATCACAATTGAAGATTATTCTTATGAGACCCGCACCCACAAAATCTTCAATGCACTTGATAAAATGTGCCTTGAATTTGACCTGCAGCGTCCCATTTGGCTTGAATCAAATATTAAGGATTTTAAAAGAAATTCAAAGACACGTTTCAGAAAGGAATCCTTTATTGAAGACGTGCCCTTTGACTATCTTGAATTTCATGTTATTGAAGAGGATTAAAAAGTATACTCACAATTTAAGCCTTCCATACCCACACAGTCATTTCTCCCTCGCCGCGGTTATTCCAGGCATAATAGGGTACAAAGGTAAGTGTTACCGGATCTGCCTCTACTAAAGAATATTCCATATAAAGGTCATCGGTTTCTTTTGACGGCTTAACTCTAAGTCCGGACGCCTTTAAAGCCGTCATTTTAACGCCGCCTATTTCTATTTCAGTGTCAAAAATCGGCTTGTCTGCTTCAAGTAAAAGGGTCTGTAAATCCTTTCCGTTATCGATTTCTTCAAGGCAGTAGACGATTGGACCTTTCGTAACGCACAGCCTTCCCGCATCCTCTCTTACCCTTGTATTTGCCATTAAAAGCTTTGTTTCCATAGGAAAAGAAAGTGTAATTTCATCCTCCTTCCAGTCACGCGTAATATATAAATATCCGTCCTTTTCAACAGCACCCTTAATAATCGGAGTTTCCTTACTCCATTCAGGAATTCTTAAAGCAAGGGTTCCCTTTACAGAATTTCCGCTTGCCTTAATTTTAACGTCACCGTTCCAGGGGAAGCCTGAAGTAATTTCAAAATTAACGTTTCCGTCCTTAAATTTTTTATTTACCATGCCGCCGATATATAAATGGGCAAAAAGCGTATTTTCATTCTCTGTATAAGCATACATCGGAATTGAGCTTATTAAACGCGCAATGTTTGGAGGACAGCAGGCGCATCCAAACCATTTCTGACGCACGGGCTTTACGTGGAATTTTCTTGAGTCCTTAAGGCACGCCTCGGGATTTACCTCCAAGGGATTTACGTAAAAAAAGCTTTTTCCGTTTAACGCCATACCCGATAAAACCGCATTATAGAGGGCACGCTCACATATATCCGAATATTTCCTGTCAGGCTTTATTTCAAGCATTCTTCTGCCAAAGAAACATAAACCGATAGCCGCACAGGTTTCGGAATAAGCGGTATCGTTGGGAAGATCGTAATCGAAGGTAAAGGCCTCACCTTCGTGGGTGGAGCCGATACCGCCGGTTACATACATTCGCTTTTTTGTAATGTTATCAAAGAGTGTGTCACAGGCCTTTAACAGAGCCTCATCCTCTGTAAGTCTTGCTACATCTGCCATTCCTGAGTATAAATAAACCGCTCTTACAGCATGGCCGGTAGCCTCTGTCTGTTCTCTTACAGGCTTGTTTGCCTGGTGATAAGCGTAGCGTTCAAGCTTTTCTTCTCCCTTTTTAATGCTTCTTCCGTCTTCTGTATCAAAATAATAGGGGCGCTTTCCTCTTTCATCCACAAAATATTTTGAAAGCTCTAAATATTTTTTATCATTGGTAACCTCATACAGACGTACCAAGGCCATTTCAGCAATTTCATGGCCGGGATAGCCATGAATTTTCCCTTCCTCAGTACCGAATTTACTGAAGATGAAATCGGCGTATTTTCTTGCCACATTTAAAAGCTTATCCTTGCCTGTTGCCTTAAAATACGCAACGGCGCCCTCCGTTAAATGCCCAAAGCAGTATAGCTCGTGGGCATCACGTAAATTGGTAAATTTTTTATCTTCATCATTAATGCTGTAAAAGGTGTCTAAATAACCGCTTTCAAGCTGAGCCTTTGCCACTATGTCAATAGCTTCGTCGGCAGTCTTTTCAAGTTCCCTGTCAGGATGTCTTGTAAGTGAATAGGCAACTGCCTCCACCCACTTTGAAAAATCCGAATCCTGAAACACAAAGCCGTAGAACTTTTCACTTGTATCTTCATCTGCTTCCGGGAACACCCCCCAGAAGGAAGGAATCGGTTTCTTTTTATAGTCCTTACCGTATTTTATTCTTGCTTCGTTTAGCTCACCTGCCACCTTGTAATTGTGCATACAGAAACTCGGTGTGGCGCCTTCAATGTTATTGTTCAAGGCATTCCACTGATAGGGAATTACCTCGGTTCTCACAAGCTCCATTTCAGGCTCCCAGAAGGCATCCTTAACGGTAAAATCCGTAAGCTCTATGGGTTTTGAAAAGTTTTCTTTGTTCATGTTATCCTTTCACAGCGCCTGTCATAACGCCCTTTTCAAAATTTTACTTTTAATTAATATCATAATGCAAAAGTCCGGAGCTTATGCTTCGGACTTTTATATTAATCCTCATATCCGTTAGGATTGTTTTTCTGCCAGTTCCAGGAATCGGCACACATTTCCTTAATACCGTTTTCTGCCTTCCAGCCAAGCTCTTTTTCAGCTTTCGCGGCTGAAGAATAGCAGGTGGAAATATCACCAAGACGTCTTGGACCGATTTCATAGGGCACATTTACACCTGTAGCAGCTTCAAAATTCTTAACAATGTCAAGAACCGAATAGCCTACGCCTGTACCCAGATTATAAACCCTTAAGCCTGCATTTTCTTTAATCTTTTCAAGTGCCTTAACGTGCCCCTTTGCAAGGTCTACTACGTGAATGTAGTCTCTTACGCCTGTTCCGTCGGGTGTGTCGTAATCGTCCCCGAATACCGTTAAATGGTCTCTCTTGCCTACTGCAACCTGTGTAATGTAAGGCATTAAGTTATTGGGAATACCGTTAGGGTTTTCACCGATAGTGCCTGACTTATGAGCTCCGATAGGGTTAAAGTAGCGTAATAAAATAACATTCCATTCAGGATCTGCCTTCTGGATATCCGAAAGCACCTGTTCAAGCATGGACTTTGTCCAGCCGTAAGGGTTAGTGCAGATTCCCTTAGGGCATTCTTCCGTAATCGGAATAAATGCCGGATCTCCGTAAACTGTTGCAGAGGAAGAAAAGATAATGTTCTTTATTCCGTGTTGTCTCATACAGTCTACAAGCGTCAAAGTACCCGCAATGTTGTTTTCGTAATATTCCCAGGGCTTTGCAACAGATTCACCTACTGCCTTTAAGCCTGCAAAATGAATACAGGCTTCTACACTTTCCTTATCAAGAACTTTGTTCAGGCCCTCTCTGTCAAGAATATCGCACTTATAAAAAGGAACTGTCTTCCCTGTAATTTTTTCTACTCTCTTAAGAGATTTTTCGCTGGAGTTTGAAAGGTTATCAACCACCACAACATCATAGCCTGCTTCCAAAAGCTCCACAACCGTATGGGAACCGATATAACCGGCGCCACCTGTAACTAAAATCTTCATAACCGCACCTCCGTCTTTTGATTATCCACCTGACAGGTTCAGCTCGCCGCTAATGTACCCTTAGGCTGCCAAATGTTTTCTCTGTAGCTTAAGTATATTATCAGATACCCATGTTTTAAAAGTCCACCATGTTGCTATTAACTGTCAAAATGTTAAATGGATATTGTTTCTAGAGGCCTCACTTCATAGGTTTTGTTTTGATAAGAAAACCAAAGAGAAAAGCCCGTAGGGTTATAGACCTTTGAAATATTTATATCAACCACAAGCTTTTCATAGGCCTTTACGTAATCATAAATTTCAATGTTTGTAGCATACCATACATCGCTTCTGTTACCGGCAATTCGTGCAAAATCTTCAATCCTTGTCCAGCTGTTCTTTTCGTCAAATTCATAAGCATGACCCCAGAGATAGAACATCATAGGATGTCCCCAGTCATCGGTCTTAGCGTTAAAGGTATCAAGAAGTGAAAAGAGCATTTGGTCGTCGTGATGACAGGTAGGATTTAATTCAAGCCAGTTTCTTGGAATGTTGAAATTGTGGGTTGAATTAACGGTTCTTGCATACACAATACCTACGTTTTCAAGTACTGTTTCAATTTCCCTATTAAAAGCGCCGTAGGGATATGCGTGGCCTCTTACTATACAGTCAAACTGGCTTTCAAGCTTACTTCTGTCATCCGTAAGCTCTTTTGTCACCAGATGCTTTGGAATCTTTGTGAAATTAGGATGAGTGTAACCATGGGTTGCAACCTCCATGCCGTTTTTTGTATAAAGAGCACTTACTTCCTTTTCAGTCATTCTCTTATGAATGGTGCCCTCAGGATAAACCGTACCTTCAGGAGCATAAACGCCGCTGTTTAAATTAAAGGTACCCTTAAGGCCGTACTTTACCATTATTTCTATAAGCCTTTGATCCTGCATAACGCCGTCATCATAGCTTAAGGTAAGAGCTTTAGCGAGCCCACCCGGAAAACGCATACAAAAATCTGCCATATTTCCTCCTAAAAAAGTTCCTTTAAATTAAGGCTTGCCTGATAGATTTCCTTTTTGCCTGCAGGTATTTCCCCTATAGGACTCTTGGTTTTGTCCGTCGCAAGAAAACCTATTGCATCCTTTAAGGAACAGTCATTCTTTATCATTACATCTATTAGCATTGCTTCCAAAGAAAGTGCGTTTTCAGTCACCTCTTTTTCTTTTGCCTCTACATACATACAGAAGGCATATTCGCCCTTTTCGGCATTTACATTTCCTTCAAGCTCCGATAAAACCTTAGAAGGAGTGCCTCTGTAAATACGCTCGTGAAGCTTTGTTAAATCATTGCATAACGCAATTTTGCAATCCGGAAAGGCTTCGGAAATAAGCTTAAAGCTTTCCTTTACACGCCTTGGCGATTCATAAAAAATATAGGTCTCGGTTTTATTATTGCTTATATAATCAAACAGTTTAACCGCGTCCTTCTTTTCTCTCGGAAAAAAGCCCATAAAAAGAAAAGTGTCCGAAGGAAGGCCCGAAACAGAAATCGCCGTTGCAGCAGCGCAGCAGCCGGGGATTCCTATTACATCAATTCCCGCTTCTGCCGCAGCTTCCACCAAAATAAAGCCTGGGTCATTAATACAGGGCGTGCCCGCATCCGACACAACGGCAATTGATTTCCCGTTCAATATTTCCCCTAAAAGCCTCTCAACCGCTTGACGCTCATTGAATTTATGATTAGCCGTTAAGGGTGTATGTATATCAAAATGTTTAAGCAATACGCTTGTGTTTCTTGTGTCTTCTGCTGCTATCAGGTCTACCGATTCAAGGACTTCAATTGCTCTTTTTGAAAAATCCGAAAGATTGCCGATAGGGGTTGCCACAACATAAAGTTTTCCGCTCATTAAAGATTAAGCCCCTTTGCTTCGTCACAGCCAAGAACAATGTTAAGGCACTGAATGGCAGCACCGGATGCTCCCTTTCCTAAATTATCAAAGCGTGTTGCTACCATCACTCTGTCTTCGTTGCCGGATACAAAAATTTCAATTCCGTCCCAGCCTGCGCATGCATCCGAGAAGATTGTGCCTCCCGCTTCCACCTCTGCGCCAAAAGGCATTACCTTTATGAATTTTTCACCTTTATAAAAGTCAGCATAAAAATCCCTTATTTCTTTTGGAGTTTTCTTTTGACTTAACAGGTCTGTAAAAATCGGCACCTGTACCAGCATTCCGCTGTAATAATTTGTGGTCATGGGGGCGAATAACGGTTCCTTGTTTAAACCTGTTATAACCTTCATTTCCTTTAAGTGCTTATGAGACTGACCCCATGCATAGGTCCGTGCTGCGTCAAATTTTTTATCTCTTCCCTCTTCTTCATAGGAGGCTATCAGCTTTTTACCGCCGCCGCTGTAGCCTGAAATGCCAAAAATTGATACAGGGTAGTCAGTTGGCATAAGGCCTGACTTAACCAAAGGATAGCCTATTGTAATAAAGCCTGTAGCGTAGCAGCCGGGCACTGCAATACGTTTCCCCTTTTTAATGCTTTCTCTGTGTTCTTTGGAAAGTTCCGGATAACCGTAAGCCCAGCCCTCTGCCGTTCTGTGAGCAGTGGAAGTATCAATTATAACTGTGTTTTCATTTTCCGCCATTTCTGCAGCTTCAATTGAAGCCTGGTCAGGAAGACACAAAAAAGTTACATCGGAAGCGTTTATAAGCTTCTTTATTTCATCAGGATCCTTTCTCAATGCAGGATCGATTTTTAAAAGTTCAATGTCGTCCCTTCCTTCAAAACGTTCAAATATTCTAAGGCCTGTGGTGCCTTCACTTCCGTCTATAAAAACTTTTGTCTTCATTTATTAAGTCTCCTTCATTTCACTCTAATTACTTTACCATAAACAAATAAACAAAAAAAGCAATAAACGATGACAATTCGAAATTTTGTGATATACTATAAATGGTTTAATTGACACAAAGGAGATTATCAATATGTTAGCTTATTTATTTGTTATTGCCACTTACATTGGCTCAGGGCAGTATAAAATTCCCTACATTAATCCCGTTATTATTCAATCGGTTTTAGATTTAACAAAAGGTCTGCCAAAAGTTGAATACGATGAGGTTTTGCCTGTTGAATCAGATGCCGATGCAGAAGCTGCTGCAGCCGAGGTTGAATACGATTTTTATGAAGGCGAAGAAATCCAGATGGACGGCTATTCCCTCACTCTTCCTAAGTCCTTTGAAGGCGTCTACTACATAAGTGAGGCCGAGGGATACGAATTGGCAGTCTTCGCTCCTGATTCAGACAGCCCTTACTGCTATGTCTATAGATCTGAAGAAAAGAAAGATAACGATGAAGCCATTATGCTTGGTCAGTTCTATAACGGCGACTATCTTTATTTTGGTTCAAACGATATGGAAAAGCTTTTGGAAAGTGAAGCTTCTTTGGAAGAAATCACTTCTTTATTTACATTTTCGGAAGGCATGAACATTAACGATATAAACGAATCCTACATCGTAATCAATATGGAGCCCTACGATTTATATCCCATCACAACCGTCAACAAGCGTTCAGAGCCGTCTACAGATTCAGAAATTGTGGGACAGGTTACCATTAAGGACACTGTTACCGTCGTAGGTACCGTTTCTTCCTACAAGGGCTATGAATGTTCTTTTTATAAGACCTCAGACGGCGTCTTCATTTCCGCTCCCTATTTAAGTGTTGAAAAGACAGAGGAATACGTACTTCCTTCTTATTACGTTCCCATCGTAAAGGAAGGCATTGAATATTACACCTGTGGTAACGAAATCACACTTCCTTCAGGTGGCTACAACATCAACACCGAATACATCGGCTTAAAGGTTATCTGGACCAATAAAGCACTCCTTGGCACCACCAATGCCCGCTACACAGCCGATACCTACAACGCAGTCGTAAATCTTCAGACTCAGGCAGGTCTTCCTGTAACAGGTGAAGTTAACCTTGATACCTGGCTTGCCATGGGCTATACGGAAGAAGACTGGTATGGACTTGGCACATACGTTACGCCTCTTAAGGTTTCAGCAGGCGCCACACACGCAGAATGTGTTGAAGCAATGCTTGAAACAGCAGTTGAATACATGAACGCAGGCACTGATTACCGCATCGGTTCTTCAGGTGTACCAGGTTCCTATGCGGACTGCTCCGGCTTTGTATTCCAGCTTCTTTATTCAATCGGCGTTAACCCCACCATCAACATCGTGGACCATGCTCTTGCAGTTAAAGAATACACCTCCCGTGACCTATGTGCCGACGACCGCTTAGGTATTCCCGTATCCTACGAAGACATGCAGGCAGGTGACCTCATCTTCTATTCCTCAAACGGCTACAACGTTACACACGTGGGTATGTATGCAGGAGGTGGAAAGATGTATGATTCAAACTCCGGCGGTGTTAAACTACGTAACATCTGGGCCCGCTACTCAATCGTTAAAATTGTACGCGTTTGTCCCGATTAAACCTTAAAAGAAAACAAAGCCCTTCGCAGGAAAATTGCGAAGGGCTTTTTACGTCTATACTTATGTTTATTTAAGTCTGTTATTTTTACCCACACCTTCGCCACCACATATAGGAGGGGTATTTCTAAGGCTTAGTTAAAACCATTCTTTAGGAAGATATTTCTTTGTGCCTTCAAGCATATCGTTCACAAGGTCCTTTATTTCTGTATCAGTGGCACGTCCGTTAATTAAAGGATCCTTACTAAAGGCTTCACACACAAGGCCTCTGTCACAGCTAAGAGCTGCCTTTAAAATACGTTCATGGTTTTCAACATGAGGCATTATAAGTGCCCTTACGTTTTCTGGAATATTCCCTGCTGCAACAGGGCGGATTGCATCACGCTCAAAAATAGCGTTTGTTTCCACAACTGCTGTTTTAGGAAGATTTGGAATCTGAAGAGCTGTATTTGGAATATTTACATTCGACACTACTCTTTCAAGACCGCATAAAGCCTTTATTAATAAAATGCCTTCTTCTCCCGTAGCCTTAAGCTCGATTTCTTCTTCATGCTTTAAAAGCCTCTCGGTTCTTGCAAGTCTTTCCTTTAAATCGTTTTTACGCCAGTCTACGCTTGTCAAACCAAAATCCCAGGATTCAACGGTTTCAGGATTTAATAAATAAGTGTCCCCCGGCATAAATTCAACCAGGTGTCTGTCACCTGCTGCCGCAATCAAACCATATTTTTTAAACAAATCCATTTTTACTCTGTGAAGACAGCTAAAGGATTTATTGGCCCAGTGTTCTGATTCATCGCTGCAAAAGCCCTCGTTAAAGTGTTCATCAATGTATTTATCATAAATCGGGAATAAATCCATTCCCTTATAGGAAGCATAATCAAACCAGGTAAAGTGATTGATACCAAGTACATTTACCAAAATCTCATGATGGTCGGGTTCTTCGCTTACTTTTCCTTCCTTTTTAAGAATTCCCGCAAGTACCTTCTTTGTGCCGAACACCTCGTGGCAGCATCCGAAAGCCTTAATTTCAGGAAATACATGATATAAAGTCTTTACACATAAGGACATGGGATTTGTATAATTTATGACCCAGGCCTTCGGGGAATATTCTTTAATAGCCTCTGCTATTTCCACAAACATTGGAATCGTACGGAGTGCTCTCATCATGCCACCTGGACCTGCAGTGTCTCCTACAGACTGATAAATTCCCAAGCGCTCAGGCATATGCACATCAACTGCCATTTCATCAAAGGTGCCTGGCATAATGGAAATTACCACAAAATCGGTGCCGATCAAGGCATCCTTTAAGCTGTCCTTAACCACATATTTCCACTTGCCTACCGCATCACTTCTTTCAGAAATATGGTTTCCGATTTTTTCGTTACATTCTGAAGCGCTTCTGTCTAAATCGTAAAGACGGATGGTACCCGATAATTTTTCTTCTCTTGCAAGATCTGTCATAAAGGTTCTGGCCCAGCCTCTGGAACCGCCTCCGATATAAGCTATCGTTACAGCCTTCATTTTTCCGTTCTCGTATAGCATTTCTTTTTCCTCCAAAGAGTTAAATCTTTTTTCACATGGACATTGTATAGTAAAAATAGTATAATGTTCTTGCTTTATTTTGACTTATTTTAAATTAACTCAAACTAAATTGACTATATCTGTCATCAAGGGGATTACCATGCGCCAGACTCTTTTTGAAGAATCTTTAGACGGCATCACCATCGACCGCATCATCCGTGATTATGAATATACAATGCCCACAAAGCATCTTCACGATGAATATGAAATCTATTATCTTGTGGAAGGCGAGCGCTTTTATTTTATAGGCAATCACACCTACCACATCAAAAAGGGAAGTCTTGTTTTTATTAACAAAAACGAGATTCACAAAACCGGCATAGCTTCAAGCTCCTATCATGACCGTATCTTAATTGAATTTACAGAGGAGCCCTTTGCCTCCTTCTTTAATCAGTTCGGAGACATTGATTTTAAGGACTTTTTTAAAAATCATTCTGGGGTAATGGAAATAGACCCCAGAGAACAATCCTATGTAGAAAATCTGCTAATAGGAATTCAGTCTGAAATTCACAAAAAGCTTCCAGGATACCGCCTAAGCGTATTTTCAAAGCTTTCGGCACTTATAATCTATGCCCAGCGCTACGATGAAGCCCATCGTACTCTTCCCACAAAATCCTCTTCCATGGCCAAGCACCAGAAGGTAGATCAGGTGGCAGAATATATCGTAAATAATTGCACAAAGCCCATTTCTTTAGAAGACCTTGCCGATACCTTTTACGTAAATAAATGCTATTTAAGCCGCATCTTTAAAGAAGTTACAGGCTTTACCGTCAACGAATACATAAATATCCACCGCATCGATAAAGCCATAAGGCTTTTATCCACCACTGACATGCCCATCACCGAGGTGGCGGTGGAATGCGGTTATGAAAGCTTAACCTATTTCGAAAAGGTCTTTCGTACCTACAGGGAAATTTCTCCCTTAAAGTACCGTAATCAATATAAAAACAGCATGAAAAAGCGTGCTACAAAGGGTGATGACAAGGCTTAATCAAAACGGATATTCCATTATGCCTTCAGTTTTTACATACCAGCCCTTACAGCTTTTTAACATCGACATAGCAAGCAGCAGCGAGCCATTTCCGGGTAAATAAAGGGGAAGTCTGCTTTCAGAGAATTGCGCATTGTTGCCACTTGCTACATAGGTATTTTTATTTGTCTCCTTTAACAAAATGTCAAAGGCTTCTTCGTATAGCCCAAGGCGCGCGTAGGTCATTGCAAGAAAAGCAAAATCCCAGCCCCAAAGGGTGTTAAAATCCCAGGTTTCATCAAATTTCTTCAAGGAACTTAGCAATACCTTTTCGTCCACATCCGTCCTTAAAAAGCCGTGTATAAAAATGTGGGCAGGATGGTCCAGGTTAAGTTTAGTGTATGTATCCTCATACCCTTCATAGGCCTGAAGCAGTCCGTTTTCTATAGAAACAGAAGCTGTATTTTCCGCCTTTTCAAGCCAGTCTTTATAATCCTCTCCCAGTTCAAGCATCCATTCGTAGGCCTTTTTTAAGGCAAAAGAAAAATAGATTATTTCAAAGGGAGGATTTTTTATTTTCAATGGATCCCCCTTTTCCTGTACAGAGAAAAGCGGAGGCAAAAGGGAGTAGGTGTTTTCTTCTTTTTGTAAATAGTCTGCCATAAAAAGGGCAGTTTCGTATATTAAGTCTTTGTATCTAAACAAAAAGTCTTTCTCAGTTTCTAACGGTACCTCCACCCGGTCTTCTCTGTAGCGGGATTCCCTTAAAAGCGAAAGCATGTAAATAACATGAGGCTGCTGCCATATAAGTAATGGTGCAATTTCCGAAGGTGAATTTTCGCATGAGGGGCCTGTCATCTTTGGCCAGCGTGCACCCTTAAAGCCGTTTTTACGGGCATTGTCTATAGCCCTGTTTAAATTATCAGCGTACCACCCTAAGCTCTTTTCAAGTAAATACCCCCTGCCGTAAAGAGGAAGAAATGCCATATGTATCGGATGCATTTCAAGATGAAATTTTCCATACCAGCTATTACAGGACAGACCGGTTTCCGAAGGAGGAAGGGAGCCGCAATCATTAACTGCAAGCAGATACAGGGAGGAAATAATGCGTCGCTCAAGCTCTCTTGCTCTCTCATCTTCAGAATCCGTTACATCTATAAAGGCACCTGTGTGCCAGTATGTATAAAACCTTAATTCAGACTCTTCCACCACCTGCTTAAAGCCTACAGGCATAAGTCTGTCTTTTTCCAAAGCCAAAGAAACCGTAAAAGAAATACTCTGTTCCTTTAAGCTTTCAACCGTAATTTCGTGAATTTTGGTGTTTTCTGCCCTTACGTTTCCGTAAATTAACACAAAATATTTTGTAGCATCAAGGCTTCTTTCTATATAGTTAAGAGAGCCTGATTTTGTTAATTTCGTATTGTGTTTATCAACATTGCCAAAATCGGAAGCGGATTTTTCCGGGCTTGCGTAAGGAAAATCCATTACCGCACTTAAATTTCTTTTACATAAAGCCGATTCGATTTTTACGCCGAGAGTATCTGACTTTCCAACTGCGGTAGTGACCGTAACCGTTTCTCCTGCCAAAGAAAATTTACTGGTTAATATGCCTGTATACATATCAAGGCTTTGTCGTATGTCTGAAATCTGCTTTAATTTAACTAATTTGCCGTCCAAAAATAATCTTATTCTGAAAGCATTTAATCGGTGAGGGTTTTCTCTTAGCCAGGTGTAAATCTCTTTATTCTTATCATCAGATAAAGTGGGGTAATGTACTTTTCTTTTGCAGGAAAATTCATACTCCGTTTCATCTAAATCGGAAAGTGTGTAGATATCCCCTTCCTTGTTTAAAAAGCTGTGCCACAAAAAATTAGTCTGAGTCACCAGAGGGCTGTAAGGGAGATAGTCGTCAAAGCACGTCTGAAGACCCGTTACATCCGCAGTAAAGGCCAGGTTTCCATTCCCAACAGTTAATGGGGAACGAAAATCTGGTTTTAAGAAAAGAGGATTAGATTTACGTATTAAAGTTTCACGATTAAGCATTTTTACCTCAATTATCCCTTGAGACCGCTGGTGCTTATGCCGTCCACAAGGTATCTGTTAAACACTAAAAAAATAGTGAATACAGGAATCATTGAAAGTGTGGACATGGCAAACATTGCGCCGTAGTCTGTGGTGCTCGTGGCATCCGCGAAAAGCTTAACGGCAATTGAAACCGTATAGGATGCAGGCTTACCTAAGTATAACATAGGACCCATGTAATCGTCCCATTTCCAGTAGAACTGGATGATGATTGTGGAAATCAGCGAGGGCTTTAAGAGCGGAAATACAACTCTTGTAAATACGGAATATTTACTGCAGCCGTCAATGATTGCTGCCTCGTCAAGCTCTCTTGGAATACCCGCCATGAACTGCATCATCATGTAGATAAAGAATGGAGCTCCGAAAAAGTGAGGCACTATAAGGGGAAGAGCAGTACCCACCCAGCCTATGCGGTTATAGATAAGGTACTGTGGAATCATGACTACCTGACCGGGAAGAAGCATTGTACCTATCATTAAGGTAAACCAGAATTTTCTTCCTTTAAATTTAACTCTTGAGAGTGCATAAGCAATTAAAGAAGAGCTTAAGACTGTTCCAAGGGTTGCAGCTGTAGTGATTAAAAGTGAATTTTTAAAATATGTGGCAAAGGTAATTTTACCAAAGCCTGCCCAGCCCCTTGAAAAATTGTCCCATCTAAAGTTAGGAGGGATTAAGCTTAAAGAGCCTGATAAAATTTCCGAATTATTTTTAAGCGAACCGGATACCATCCACAATACAGGGTACACCATTATAAAGCCTAAAGCCGCAATGAAAATGTGGTATAAAACGGTTGATATTATTTTCCTTGTCTTCATATACAATTACCTCCCGTTAACCTTCCGATTCATTGAACACCCAGTGCTTTGAGGTTTTGAAAACTATTGCCGTAATGGCACTCATGATAGCAAGCATTACCCAGCTCATGGCACTTGCATAACCCATGTTTCTGTTATTGATACCCTGCTTGTATACGTACAAGGCATAGTACATGGTGGCATCGTTTGGACCGCCGCCTGTAATAACAAAAGCCTGTGTAAATACCATGAAGCTTGAAATAAGCTGCATGATTAAATTAAAAAGCACAATAGGTGAAAGGCAGGGCATTGTAATCCTAAAGAATTTCTGGAAGCCGTTTGCTCCGTCAATGTCTGCTGCCTCATAATAGCTTGAAGGAATTTCCTTTAAGCCTGCTGCAAAAATAAGCATTGAAGAGCCAAACTGCCATACAGTCATTAAGACGATGGGCCACTTTGCAGTGGACATGTTGCCAAACCAGTTAACGGTATCTATGCCAAGTTTAGTAAGATTGGTGTTGATTAAACCCTTTCTTGCAAACAGTTCTTTCCATACTAAGGCTACCGCTACGCTTCCGCCTATAAGCGAGGGAAGGTAGTAAAGAGAGCGATAAAAGCTTACGGCTTTGCTGGGGCGTGTAAGTAAAAAGGCTATAAACAAAGCAAAGGCAAGCTTTAAGGGAACGGAAATAATAACGTATTCAAGTGTTGCCTTAATTGAATTTAAAAATCTCTCATCCTGAAAAAGGCGCACATAATTATCAAGGCCGATCCAGGTTTCTTTCTCTATCATGTTGTAGTCGGTACAGGAATAATAGAGAGAGCTTAACATTGGAATAATCGTAAAAATCAAAAATCCCAAAATAAAAGGGGATGAAAAAATATATCCCACTGTGTTGTTGTTGTATATAAAACGGTTCCATTTGGAGCGCCCGTCATTTACTTTAGGTGTATTTGCTTTCATAAATACCTCATTTTACCGAAATGACCCCGCCCGGGTGTATGTTTTTGACGGAAAACATTGACGGGGTCCTCGGCAAATTTCATATCACAATAAATATGGTAATGACTGTCAAGGCTCGCTCTCAAGTCTTACGCGCCGGATTTAGTCTTAAGCGGCAGACAGCTGCCTCTTTAAATCCGTGTGCGTCTGCTCGGAGCGTTTAACTCAGTCGTAGTCTGAGCACTGACTTAGTTAAAACTGTGCTGCTGCGAAGTCGTAGATTGCTTTTGCAGCTTCATCGGCTGTCATTTCACCGTAGATAACCTTTTCAAGATAGTAGGTGTACTGAGCCTTAATTTCGTCTGTGCAGGCAGGACTTGAAGGGTTAACTGTATCTCCTCCTGTAGGGAATTCACCAACCATATCAACGTATGCATAAACGCTCTTTTCAAGATCTGTAAGCTCGTCTGCCAAAGCTTCTCTTACAGCTGTGAAGGTAGGGATACCTCTCTCAGCAAGTAAAATCTTATTGGCATCGATGCTTGACTGGAAGAAAGCAATAAACTTAGCTGCCTCTTCTGGATATTTTGAATCCTTGGATACACAAAGCATCTGTGAAGACTGGATTGTAACACCTGCAGGGCCGTCAGAAGTCTTACGGGGAGGATTGATAAGCTTAAGTTCTCTTCCTGCTGCTGTTGCAAGAGAAACGAACTGGTTGGAAGCAACCCAGGTCATAGCCGCTTCTCCAGATACTACGAAGTCGTTTTCAATATCAGAAATTTCGTTGCAGGCACCAGGATCAGGATAAGCGCCAGCTGCTACAAGGTCTGCTCTCATCTGGATGTAATCTGTAAGCATTGTGTAATCGTCAAAGCCCATGCCGTCGTTTGTGGTATTGAAGAAGCCGATACCAAAGCCTTCCTGGTTAATACCCGAAGAGGCTCCTGCCTGCCAGTCATCAAACTTGGAAGAACCGTAGATACCAAGCTTTTCATGAATCGTTAAGCAGATTTCCTTATAATCCTCCCAGGTCCAGTCAGAGGTGGGCTCTTCAAGGCCTGCTTTAGCAAAGAGAGCAGGATCGTAAGCGATACCGTAGGTATTAACGCCTGAGCATAACCCAACCTGATTACCGTTTTCATCGGCTGCGATTCTTAAGAATGCTTCTGTTGTGCCGGAAACATCAATTGTGCCGTCAGCGATGAAATCGTTAAGGCAGTAAATCTTAGACTGATATGTAGGGAAGTTTGAACCAAGCTGGAATATGTCCCATACCTCATTGGAAGCTACTAAAGTAGTAAGCTTATTGAAGTAACCGTCAAAATCCATGGGTTCGTACTCAATTGTTACGTTTGGATTTAAGGATTCGTAAAGTTCGATAACAGCGATTGTTCTGTCATGTCTTGTCTGTGAGCCCCACCAAGCCATACGTAAAGTAACAGGTTCTGCCTCTGATGTTTCTTCAGAAACAGATGTGTTGTTTTCAACAACAGATGCTGTTGAAGTTGTTTCTGCGGTACTGGTTTCTGTTGATGCAGCATTTCCGCATCCTGCTAAACCAAGTACCATTGCTGCTGTTGCTATTACAGCTACCAGTTTTTTCATTTTCATAAGTGTGTCTCCCTTCTGTAAAATTGGTAGCTTTAGTATAGTTTTCATAAATTGACACGTCAATAAATGTCGAAATATACGCAAATATCTTTATGAATTAAGGTTCAATCAAACTATATTTACTTGTTCGAACGTATAAAAAAACAATCCATAGTAAATTCTTTACAATTTGGATTGTTTTTCAAACTATATTTACTGATTATACTCTTTCAAGGAAACCGGAAAGAAAATTGGACGTTCTTTTCCAGTTTCATTAGGAGAATGTAGAGAACCCATAAGGTTTCCTTCCAGGTCCTTAAATAACATTCCGTGGCCGCCATCCTTAGAAAATAATAATTTTTCTTCCTGTTGCCAGGGACCGTGAACAGTGTTTGTATCACTGTGGGCAAGAGCAAGTGTGTAGCCGTCCTTGCCAAAGCTTGACCATAATAAATGAACTCTTCCGTTTTCATCCCTGTAGGCAAAGGGACCGTCGGTTACGTAATTGCCGTTACGTATGCTTAATATCCAGGGTGCTTTTGATGCGTGGAAAAGCATTTCAGGCTCACCCACTGCTTTCTTTAAATCCCTGCTTAAAGGAATTGCACATATGGTGCCATCCGTAATCTGTACCCATTCGTGACAGAATATCATATAGGGCTGATTATCTTCTTCTTTTTCAATATAAAGGGTACCGTCAAGGCATTCCCAGTCTCTTCTGGTAACCGGGCCGTCAGAGTGTGGCTTAAAGGGCCCCATCGGAGATTCTGCCTTTAAAATCTGTGTGCCTCTGCATTTGCCCTCTGCCTTAAAGGAAGCAAACATATAAAAGGCGCCTTCATATTCATAAACTTCCGGAGCCCAGTAATTTAAGTCTGCCCAGAAATCTGCAGGCGGCGTAAATACTTCAACCGGGTCTTCAAAATTTTCTAAATCCTTACTTACATATACATCAAGTCCTGTGCCTTTTCCCCAGCATTCAGGACCTCTTGTGCCATAGAGATAATATTTGTTGTCATAAACAAGTACAAAAGGATCTCTAATGTGGATGTCTTTACGAGCGATCATATTTTCTTCTTCCTAAGCCTTTAGCTTTATAATATTCTTCCTTCTGCTTATACATTCGCCTGTCGGCTTCCTTATAAACATCACGGGCCGTGGCCTCGCTAAATTCCGAAGAAAGGCAGTATCCGTAAGAAGTGCTGACCTCTACGCCTGATTCCTTATGGGCTTCATTGTCCCTTTCAATAGAAGCCTCCAGCCTTTCAAGCTTAGCCTTCATATTATAATCATAGGCATCAGTCACTATTACGATAAATTCGTCGCCACCCATACGACCAAGTGTCTCGCCTTCGTTAAACACGTTTCTGAGTATGTCCGCAAATCTTAAGATAAGGTCATCTCCTGCTTCGTGTCCGTATAAATCGTTAGTATTTTTTAAATTATTTAAGTCAAACTGTACTATTGCAAATTCATAGCCGCGTCCGTCAATTTTCTCAAAGACTTCCTCGCACTTACGTCTTGTGTAAAGACCTGTAAGCACGTCTACGTAGGCAATCTTTTCAAGAAGCTGTGTCTCTGCATTCCTGTACATCTGCTTGCGTATTTCGTTAATAAAATCTACCAGCATGGCCACTACAAAAAGTAACGCCCCTGCTGCCACATAGCTTTTGCATTCGCTCTCCGTTCCTGCGCTCTTAGAATATTTTGTAAAATTAAAGGCAATTAAATCTCTTGCCGCAAATGCAAGCATAACCGCAAAGCCGATTACAAGTATCTTATGGGTACGTTCATCCCGCATATCCTGGAAAATTAGAATTACAATGAACACGCCCACTAAACCCATAAATATCTGGAACACTCTTACAAATACCGGAAAGTGCACTATATTGCCAAACTGGCATATCGCAGAAATTACAAAAAGCTGAATTTCTATTGAAAGAAGCAGGTAATAAGTAAAGCTTTCCCATCTCTTCCCTCTTGCTTCAACGTCCTCTCTGAAATATAAAAGCAAAGGGAAAAGTACTAAATATAATGAAAGGTATTCAAGATAGGTCTTTACTTTTAAACTGCTTGTAAATAAATAGTCAAGGTTGTAGCTGCATATGGACCAGCAGCCTATACAAATAGAGAAAACACCGATACAGAAAAGTTTCTCCATCGAATAGGACTTAAAATAAAGGCAGAAGGTAACTATCGTAATGCATATACCCGCAACCGTCAGGGTAATAGCCACCGCAAGAGGCAGTAAAAGATTTCCGTAAAACACCTCAAAGGCCTCACGTTCATAATAAATATCCGGCGGTGTAATGGTAGAAAATGCGTTGTCCTCGGTTACAAACATTGTAATCTTTATGGGCTTGCCGGCGCTTCCATCCTTAAGCGAAACAAATCGCGTGCCGTATCCCAAAAGGTCACCCTCTTCATAATCCTCAAGACCGTAATCAAAAATAAGATCATCTCCCACATAGATTTTTGTGACCGTAAAAATCATATGAATTCTCATGGTCACATCATCGGGAAGATTTTCAGGCAGTGTGTTTGTTAACACTATCCAGTCGCCCTTGTCGGTAATCGGAAACCTGAAATTGTTTAAATCCGCATTTTCATAAACCTCGTCATTGTATTTAATTGTCCAGCCTTCATCTATGGAAAATATCCTGTTGGCACTTCGAGATCTGTTCGCATAGCTTAACGCCGCAACCATCATAACCGCCACAAAGATAAACATCACTAAATGAAGTACTCTTGCCTTTTTATTCTTCAAAGTCTCTCCCCACTTTAAAGCCTGGTCAAAAAGTCACAAATACAAGGTTATTATAATCGTTCGTCCTTATCTTTTCAATAAAAAGTAGTGTAAATGCGCCCCGGCATACAGCTTTCATTTTAAAGCCCTTACGGCATCAAAAATTTGTTTTATGTGTTAAGCAGTGTCAATTAGTCAGGACTTACAAGACATACTTCGTTAATGTCTTAATTACGGCACCTTTCTCTTTTATCAGTTCAACAAAATAACTTTCAACAAGCTTTCCAAGCCCTACTTCATAAAGGTCTGAGCCAAAGATAGCCTTATTGGAAAGAATTGGGTACACCTTATCATGTATATCTGTGTCTCCTAATTTTATGTTTTCAATATAAGGTCTTAAATCGGAAAGTAACGGATCAGAGCTTGGTTCAAACGCTTCTCCTTCATCATTAATACCCATTAAGTATCTTAACCATCCTGCGAATACCAAAGGAATCATCTTTAAATCCTTAGTGTTTAAATCGCTTCTCTTTTCGTATGCCTTGATAGTCTCTCCGTAACGGATTCCCACCTTTTGTGAAGTATCCGTTGCAATTCTCCAGGGGGAATCAGGCATGAAGGGATTGGGAATTCTTAATTTAACCACTTCATCAATAAACTGCTTAGGGTCTAAGACACCTGGATTTACCACAACCGGAAGTCCTTCTTCATAGCCGATTCTTTCTACAAGCTTCTTTAATACAGGGTTTTCCATTTCTTTTGAAATAAGCTGATAATTAAGAAGGCATCCGTAAACCGCAAGGGCTGTATGAAGAGGGTTAAGGCAGGTGCAGACCTTCATCTTTTCTACCTTGTCTACAGTTTCTCTCTCTGTATAAATGACGCCCACTTTGTCTAATTGAAGCTTACCGTTAGGGAAGGAATCTTCGATTACAAGGTACTGGCATTCTTCGGCATTTACAAAGGGTGCCACGTAGGTGTTTTTACTTGTAATGACAGGCTCCAGGCCTTCTATTCCATCTGCAAGTAGAAGTTTCTCTACGCTTGCATCAGGTCTTGGGGTGATTTTATCAATCATGGACCAGGGGAAGGAAACCTTTGAACGCTCTTCTACATATTCTAAAAATTCCTTTTCGGCCACACCGTTTTCTGCCCAGTTTTTGGCGAATGTATCAATTGCTGTGAATAATTTGTCTCCATTATGAGAGCAGTTATCCATACTCACCATTGCAATGGGAAGTGCGCCTGCCTTAAAACGTTCATATAGCATTGCAGATACCTTACCCATATAGCTTGCAGCTTTCTTAGGGCCATTTTTAAAGTCTTCAATCACTAAAGGCACAAATTCGCCCTTGGCGTTTACAAGGCTGTAACCCTTTTCTGTAATTGTAAAGCTTACCATCTTTAAAGAAGGAGCTTTGAAAATTTCCTTTATTCTGTCATAGTCTTCAGCATTTTCAGGATTGACGGTTAAGGATTCAACGATGCTTCCGATAACGCTTTTATCAATAGAGCCGCTTGCCTTTAAGGTAACGTCAATACCTAAATTGTCGTGAGGACGGTACATCTTTTCAATTATTTCATAGTCAAAGCCTTCTGCCGCAATTAGGCCTGTCTTCTCAATTCCTTTGTTTAATAATTCTTCAAGTAAGCTTGCCTGAAAGGCTCTGAAAATGTTACCCGCGCCAAAATGAATCCATTCAGGCTTTTCTTTTGTAGCCTTAGTAACCGCTTCCCTGTCATAAGTCCAGGTGTTATACCCTTTTTCGTTCCAGGCCTTTTTATTTTCAAGACCTTTATTATTTAAATTAAGCGACATAATTCCTCCCATTCATAGTCTTATCTTGAAGACTTTTCGATTGCTTCCCAAAGGCCGTTTAAATACGCTGCACCAAGGGCTCTGTCGTAAAGGCCGTAACCGGGCATTGCCTTTTCTCCCCATATCATTCTGCCATGGTCTGGTCTTATCGGACCGTCAAAGCCTATGTCATACAAAGCCTTCATGATTTCATACATATCAAAGGTGCCGTCACTTGAAAGGTGGGCAGCTTCCTCAAAATCAGTAGGTGAATTAAATTTCAAATTTCTTACGTGTGCAAAATGAATTCTTCCCTTTAAGCTTCTTATCATGTGAGGAAGATCGTTTTCAAGGTTTGTGCCGTAAGAGCCCGAACAGAAGGTAACACCGTTATGAGGGTTATCTACCATCTTCATCATTCTGTGAATGTTTTCTTCGTTAATGATGATTCTCGGAAGTCCGAATACGCTCCAGGCAGGATCGTCAGGGTGAATTGCCATGTTAATGTCGTATTTATCGCACACAGGCATGATTGCTTCAAGGAAATATTTTAAATTTTCAAAAAGCTTTTCGTTATCTATATCCTTATACATTTCAAAAAGCTCTTTTACCTTAGCCATCCTTTCAGGCTCCCAGCCTGGTAAAATTGCTCCGTTTGCATCGCCCTTAATAGCATCAAACATTTCTTCAGGCTTGATTGCATCGATTGCAGCCTGATTATAGGCAAGCACGGTGCTTCCGTCAGCACGTTTTCTCGCAAGCTCGGTTCTTGTCCAATCAAATACCGGCATAAAGTTATAGCACACCATGTGGATATCTTCTTTTCCCAAATGTTCAAGTGTCTTAATGTAATTGTCGATGTGCTCATCTCTTTCTTTTGACCCAATCTTGATAGCGTCTGAAATGTTAACGCTCTCAATGCCTGCAATTTTAAGTCCCGAAGCCTCCACCTCGTTCTTTAAAGCCTTAATTGCTTCAGGCTTCCATTCCTCTCCTGCCACTGCATCGTAAAGCGTTGTAATAACGCTTTTTACCCCGGGCACCTGGCGTATCTGTTCAAGTGTTACGGTATCGAATTTGCTGCCGTACCAGCGTAATGTCATCTGCATAGCCTTCTCCTTTAATAAAAGTTTGGCTTAGTTAAGCCCTAAAACTTTACTCTCATCCTTAATCATACGAATTTATTGGCAAAAGAAAATTATTCGTCTTGTTGTTAACATTGCAAAAATTGTTGTTTTACTGTATAACAATACATAAAAGGAGTTTTATCATGAAAAAGCAGGAGCTTATTACACCCTTTTCAACAAGACAGTATATGTTTTCAAGGGACTATGAAATCTATTATTACAGTGATATTCCCTCTACCAAGGTTACAGACCACGCCCACGACTATTATGAATTTTATTTTTTCCTTGAGGGAAACGTGGATATTGTGGTAGATAACACACACATAAATCTAAAGCCCGGTGACCTTGTTGTAATCCCGCCTAATGTGCGCCACCATCCTGAATTTTTAGATGGCACCACTCCCTACAGACGATTCGTTCTTTGGATAAGCGCCGAATACTGTAACCGTCTCATGCAGGCCTCCACAGATTACGGCTACTTAATGCAGCATGTCACCACCTCCAAAAGCTACAGGTTTTCAAATGACGTTCTTGCTTTTAACGAGCTTCAGTCCGCTTTATTTAATATTGCGGCAGAAGTTAAAGGAAACCGCTTTGGCAAGGACGCAAAGGTTTCCTTAATGATAAATGATTTAATTCTTACCCTTAACCGTATGATTTACGAGCGTAAAACCGTCAGTAATATTTCAGCCAAAGAAAAATTGTCAGGCGTTATAAACGATTTTATTATGCTTCACTTAGACGAGGATTTATCCCTGGAAAGACTCGAAAAGGAATTTTTTGTGACAAAATATCATATAGAACATGTCTTTAAAGAAGATTACGGAATTTCTTTACACAAATACGTACAGATGAAGCGTCTCTATGCCTGTCGTGATGCAATCGGAAGCGGCAAAAGCATTCAGGAGACCTATTTACTCTACGGCTTTAACGATTATTCCGTATTTTTCAGAGCTTTTAAAAAAGAATTTGGCTTAAGCCCTAAGGAATATCAGTTGCTTCAAAGGTAGTCTCAGGCAGGTCTTCATAAAAAGGCTCGTTCTTTTTTAAAGCCCTTGCCTCTGCCTCTTCTTCCTTTTTTCTCAAGGCTTCTTCATAGCCCTTAAGGGCAGCAAAGGGCATAAACTGCTTGGCCCTTTCCTGAGGGCTCATTTTCATTAAAGCAGGATTAATGCGTTTCATCTTTTGTGCCCTCCTATCTGCTCGTTTCGTTCTATGGTTTTTCCGCCTTCTTCCAAATTCATGCCTTTTAAAATGGCATTTTTACCATATCTGTCTTTAATGTTAAGTACAGCCATCTGTACCTTCACCTCTTTTTCTTCTGCATCAAAATCGGTAAACAGGCTTAACTGTCTGTATTCATCCTCAACTATGTTATTGGCTGTTATATTAATACGTTTAATGCCACCGTCTTTATCTGCAATGTGCTCGTAAAGCTTCATAATAGCAGGCACTATGACCGTGCTTAAATTGGTGGGTGTAAGAAGGCGCACGCTTCCCCTGTCACCGGGCTCATGCATGTAAAGTCCCAAATAGCCTATGTAAAGTGTAAAGGAATCGGTAATTTTATTTTTGGACAAAAGCTCCAGGCTTAATAAATCAGCCATTTCCCTTACTATTAAGGAAGCGTCCTTAAAGCTGTATTCACAGGACAAGACCTGTCCGTTTGTAATGCTGTTCCTTTGTGGCTTATAATTTTTAATGTCCTTCAAGGTTGCAGTTTCCCTGCCCCAGGCGTGGTCAATTAATAATTCTGCATCTATGCCGAATATATGGTATAAAAGCTCTTCATCAGCATGGGCAATGTCTTGCATAGTCTCAATGCCGTTATGCTTAAGTCTTCTTACAGTACCAGGACCCACTCTCCAAAAATCCGTCAACGGTAAATGGTTCCACAGTTTTTTACAATATTCCTCTTCATCTAAAATTCCCACGTGATCGGGAGCGTGCTTTGCCAGTATATCTAATGCAATTTTAGCAAGATACAAGTTGGAGCCAATACCGCAGGTAGCCTGGATGCCTGTTTCTTTATATATATCCTGCATGATGCGTATGCCTAAATCACAGGCGCTGCAGTTATACATAGAAAGATAGTCGCTTACATCCATAAAAACTTCATCGATTGAATAAACGTGTATATCATCCTTTGAAATGTATCTTAAATAAATCCCGTAAATTTCTGCCGATACGTCTATGTATCGCTGCATTCTCGGGACTGCCATAATGTAGTCTATGTTCTTTGGAATCTCAAATACTCTGCATCGGCCCGGTACTCCCAGTTTTTTCATTGCAGGCGAAACCGCAAGGCAGATCGTCTTTTCTGTTCTGTTGGGATCCGCCACAACGAGATTAGTCTTAAAAGGGTCTAGCCCTCTGTCGACACACTCAACGGAAGCGTAGAAGGATTTAAGGTCTATGCAAACATAGGTTTGTGTGTTCATAAGCCTATTATGCTACTGTAAATAGTTTTTTGCAAGCGGGATTATAAGCTCTTTACACAAAGACATATATCTTACACACGAGCGCAATACTCTCTAAGCGTTTTTATCGTATGTGAACGAAGCTCTTATACAATAAAGCATCAGGGTAGCTTTTGCTACCCTGATATCATTGAATTTATTCAGTTCTGAGTGCCACAACCGGGTCCTTCTTGGCGGCGCTCCTTGAAGGAATAATGCCTGCAATCAGTGTTAAGAATATACTTATTAAGATTAATACAATTCCTACATTAACAGGCAAGATTGCGCTTAAATTGCTTATGCCGGTTAAGTGATGTAGCACTGCATTAATGGGAATGCATAATAAGTAGGTAATCAGTACGCCAAGGGCACCTGAGGTAAAGCCTATAATAACCGTCTCTGCGTTAAACATACCCGATACATTCTTTTTGGATGCACCGATTGCTCTTAAAATACCAATTTCCTTGGTACGCTCCTGTACAGAAATAAGTGTAATGACTCCTATCATGATAGAGGATACTACCAACGATACAGCTACGAAAGCAATAAGCACATAGGTAATTGCATTTATAATAGTTGTGATTGATGACATTAAAATTCCCACAATGTCTGTGTATTCAATTTCCTGCATGTCATCAACGGAAGCATTGTATTCTTCTATTACCTCTTCAATTACATCCTTGTCTGCAAAGGTTGAAGCATAAAGGTTAATTGATGAAGGGCTGTCTAAATCTATACAGCCAAGTTTTGTTAGGTTTGTATCATAATCAGCATCCGAAAATTCTACAATTTCAAGATACAGGTCTGCACATTCATCATCCGTATAAGCCTCCATTGCCTGAGTTAAAGCATAGGATAACTGCTCAGATGTCATCTCTTCCATCTGAAGAGCCACCTGCTGTGCATACTGGGCTCTGAACTGTTCCTCGAGGGATTTTGCAAACATTTCCTTCATTTCATCATCACTCATTGAGGAAATGTAATCTGCAACCGTTGCTTCATCCATACCCATCTGGCTTATTAAAGCCTGAGTCATGCTAGCTTCCATTTCTTCTCTTGTCATTGTGGCAAGCGTCTGTGAAACAGTAGCCTCTACCTGTTCATCCGAAGGGATGCTCATAATCCGAATGTAGGCATCAGCTTTTCCAGCATCGTCAAGGGCGTCTATATAGTCTTTAAAAGCATCTGCTTTTTCTTTTGCTGTTAAATCATCCGTAACGGATTCAAACTGTAAGCCTGTAAAAACGTCAACCGTGTCATCTTCCATCTGTTTTTTAACCATCTTTGAATCCGTCGATTCCTCGATGATGTATTCTGTAAGCTTGTAAGTATAGCCTATAGATCCGGTCTCGCTGGTTGCAATAGCGCTGTCATTGGGCCTTACAATACCTACCACCTTAAGGCAAAGGGCGTTGTCGTATAAATATTTGAGGCCTGTGTCAGTGTCTCTTAAGTCTGAATAGGAGTCGGTTGATTCATCATATACGTAACAGTCGCCTGGGAGAACGGTTCTAAAATCCATGTCACAGATTTCTTCATAGCTCCAGCTTTCTGCCGTATAATCAACCGCCTTATGGTCGGTGGAAGCACGCATTAAAGCTTCGATTTCATCGATTGGCTTTAAGCCAAGGGCGTAAAGTGTCAGATCGTCAAGTTCGTTTTTAGAGTCTACAAACAATACTATTTCGTTGTATTCTTCAGGCCAGGAACCGTACACAAGCTCGTACTGATCCTGAGTAATGGCGCTTACAGGAGCGCCGTCATCTCCGGGAATTAATTCCTTCCATAAAGACGCCTGGGAAGTCATTAAGGATGAGCCAGTGCCCAGCATCGAGTTTGATGTGGCAGAATAAATTGCCGACATATCAACTCCCGAAAATTTCTGCATGGCATCCATCATTAAGGTCTGGGTATCAGATAAAATAATGTCTCCGTCTACGTTTTTAGTATAGATTGTTAAATCAAGGTCGTAGGCATAGGATACAGCCGAAAGAGAGCTGTAAAGCTTGCTTTCTTCATCCTTCTGTTCTTTCTCTATAAAAGCCTTAAAGGATTTCAGATCGTTTTCCGTTTCCTCTAAGGTGTTTAAGGAATTCATCATTTCATAAATCATAGCCTTCTGGTAAATGGCATCATTTTCATGTTCTTCGATTGACTCTGCCTTACCCATAAAGGTTGTCAGGAGGCTTGAAATATCCACGCTCTTTGCTTCGATGGTGATGGGGTAGGAAGAAAGAGTCTGTTCCTGCACCATATCGATGTATTCAGTCATACCATTTGAAACGGCATAAATCAATGCAATACCGATAATACCTATGGAGCCTGCAAAGCTTGTTAAAATTGTACGTCCTTTTTTCGTAAACAGATTCTTTAAGGAAAGACCGAAGGAAGTGCCAAAGGACATGGACGGCTTCTTTTCTCTCTTTTTAGTCTTTTTCCTTTCCTGCATTCCGTTTTCTTTATAGGCTTCATCAAAGACCTTAAGATATTTATTGGAAGCATCCGGATCGATTTTTGAAAGTTCTTCCTTATATTCAGACTCGCTTAAGGGCTTAGAGTCGCTTAAGATAACGCCGTCGAGCATTCTCACAATTCTGGTTGAATATTTTTTAGCAAGCTCCGGATTATGGGTAACCATTATGACAAGTCTGTCGCTTGCAATTTCCTTAAGGATATCCATTACCTGTACGGAAGTTTCTGTATCAAGAGCACCTGTTGGCTCATCTGCAAGGATAATGTCAGGGTTGTTTACTATGGCTCTTGCAATTGCCACTCTCTGCATCTGTCCACCTGACATTTCGCTTGGGCGTTTCTTTAACTGATTTCCAAGACCAACTCTTTCAAGTGCTTCCCTGGCACGCTGTCTTCTTTCCTTTTTAGATACACCAGAAAGTGTAAGTGCCAGTTCTACGTTCTGAAGTACCGTCTGATGAGGAATTAAATTATAGCTTTGGAACACAAAACCGATTGAATGGTTTCTGTAGGCATCCCAGTCTCTGTCCTTATACTGCTTTGTGGAAATGCCGTTAATAACAAGATCGCCGGACGTGTATTTGTCTAGACCTCCGATAATGTTAAGCATTGTGGTCTTGCCGCAGCCGGAGGGACCAAGTATCGATACAAATTCGTTTTTTCTGAATTGAAGGCTCACTCCCTTTAGGGC
Source organism: Lachnospiraceae bacterium (assembly GCA_963643225.1). Lineage (GTDB taxonomy): Bacteria > Bacillota > Clostridia > Lachnospirales > Lachnospiraceae > UBA1258. The sequence goes on along the minus strand of CAVIIX010000013.1, from coordinate 445 downwards.
TTTTACATTTTCGCCTCCGGCAGGATAAACCTTCGTAATCTCTTTCAGTTCAAGCATGTTCTTCTCCTGTTTTCTTTTGCTTTCGTCAAAATTCATTTACGTTTCAATTGGTTTTATCCTATACTTGCAGGCGTTAATGTTCAATTAAAAAAATCTAAATTGATTGTAAAAAATTATGCCGTTCCTCAATCTGAGAAAGAAGCTTCTAAAGTATTAATATCATACTCATAAGGTAATCCTTAAATAACGGTTTTCTTTCCCTCGGTCATTGGTTTTGGTTGTAATCTTCTCTTTTTGTTTGCCATAGTCAATGATATTCGCAATTCGCTTCGCTACGGCTCTACTAAAAGCGGCACTACGTGCCTTACGAGGTACTTATCTTGTAACAAAGCACCTCGCGGGGAGCACCCACTGCCTAAAGGCAGTGGGTTTTCTTGAGCTTTTA
>CAVIIX010000012.1:0-69047 GCA_963643225.1 Lachnospiraceae bacterium | reverse complement strand
CATCGAAAGCCAAGGTTAATGGTTACAAATTTACAAGGCTCCTCCCACCTCCCAAGGGAAGTGGGAGGAGCCTATGACAAACGAAAGGATTTTTTTATGAAGCTTCGTTCCTATACGATAAAAACAGCAGTAAAAAAGCACTCAACACTGAGTGCTTTTTTAAGTGCTTTTTTAGTCCTTTTCAGGCTTTCTTTTTATTGGCTGTAATGTAAATGCAAACAAGTCCGATTGTCATTAAGAGGAATAGTATTCCTGCAAAATTGAAGCTTACAGAGGCTTCTGCAATTTCATAATCAGAATCAGAAAGGCTTGCCTTAATTGAGATTAATGTGATGATCCAGGCTAAAGCCTTAATAACGTTACATACAATACCGATTATTTTATTAAGACCTTTGAAATCAAGCTTTGCAAGGCCTGCAATTGCTATTACAAAGGACACGATTATGGTGATAATGAAAATCACATTAAGGAATGGAGCCTCCTTCCATAAATCACATAAGGACATTTTTTCCTCATCGGCAAAGCCAAAAATCTCCACTTTAGCAACAATAGTATCTGTAAAATAAAAGATTAAAGTTAAAAGTTCAAGCAAAACTGTAATTAATGGCAGTGCTGAAGCTGAAATATTTAAGCTTATGCCAGCTTCCGTCTTTGGCTTAGCTGCACCTTCAACGGCTGCTCCGCACACAGGACAGAATTTTGCATTGTCTTCTAACTGGTTACCGCATTTTCCACAAAACATATGATATCCTCCTCACTTGTGTTAATTTCATAGTATCAAAAGCTTCTTTATTTCTCAACACTTTTCTGTATAAGTATAAGCATTACACCTGTAATCAATAATATCATATAGGAAAGAGCCGTATATTTTATTAAAATCCAACCGGCTTTTAAATAAAATTCCTCTGAAAAAAAGTTTACAAGCACGCTTGTATTTTCCGTAAAAAGAAAATTTCCATTAGGAAATAAAATTTTATGAAGCAAAATAACCGTACTGTAGGTTTTTGCATAAAGCCTGTATATTAAAGCCAAAAGCAGCACAGAGCCTGCTGTCGTGCTTATAATTAATGTCTTTCCTAAGAGCTTTCTTTTGCCTGTAAATATAAGTATAAAAACTCCAAAGGCAGATAAAATTCCAAACACTAAACCATATATTTTAAATTCAGAAAATAAAAGCTTAACATCGTAAAGGTGTTTCAATTCTTCGTCGTTATAAAAATTATAAACAGTGCCTGCCTTCATGTAGTGGGTATTAGGATCATCCTTATGGTCTCCTGTGCCCGTTACATATTCGCAAAGGGCTGCTGCCCCTCTTTCAAGGTCGTTTTCACTTATATTTAATTTGGCGGATAGATTGGTTTCTTTAATGAAGTCATAAAACACTTCCTTGCGCACTGTCTTTGTAAAGAACAGTGCGCAAAGTATTGTTAAACATATAAAGAAGCCTGTAAACAGTCCGCAAAGAATATTGCAGATTTTTTTCATCTTATAATTTAGAACCGCAGTTAGGACAGTTGATGGTACCTGCTGCTGTCTTTGTGCCGCACTGTGAGCAGAATACAAAGCCTGCAGCCTGAGCAGATAAATCTGCTTCCCGACCTGCATTTTCCTTTGTTACTTTAGCCTTATTTGCCGCATCCTTAGCCTTATCAAGAGCACCAGTTTTCTTAATAACTACAAAGGCAATTCCCAATACAAGTGCGATAATTACAAGCCAAATAATGATAGCCCATACGTTGGTGCCGCTAGCCTTAATCTGATAGTGGTTGTTGCCGAGTTTAAGCTTGGCTGTAACTGTATTCTTATCAATTAAAGCAGTGTCTGAGGAACAGTAGGTTACTTTTGAACCTGAGCCTGTATTGATAATGAATTCACCGCTAAAGGAATCTGATGAATACCTAGCTACTTCTGAAAGATTAACGGATACTTCGATAACCTTTTCAAATTTAGGCTTCATAATTGAATAGTTTGTAACGTAGCTGATATCTGCGCTCTGGCCCGTGAAACGCTTAATGCCTTCCATTGCTTCAGAAATGTTACCTGACATCTCAACAGTGCCGAAAACGCCCTCCTTTGTGTTAATCTTTACGGAATAATCAAGGTTATCCTTAGCTTTTATTTCGCCTTCAGCGGATGCTTCAGAAACAGCAATTCCTGCTTCCGTGGAAGTACCCATTTTTAAATTAATGGCATTTTCAATAAGTTTTGCTTCTTCATCCGTAAGCATTGAGCCGATTTCAAATTCAAATTTTTCGCTTACGGAATCAGTGCCCTTAAATTCAAGTGTTGAATTTAAACTGTTAAGCGAACAGTTTTTACATATTGAACCGGATTTTTCAAAGAGCATTGTGCCATCGTCCTGAATTGCAATACTATCATAATAGCTACTATTTCCATCATAACCGTTGTTATATTCATAATTACTTTCGACATCAATGAAGAACATATCAGGATTTAAATATTCTGCCACATCAAATTTTTCGTTTAAGTCGTATTTTAAAGATAAAATGGTGCCGTTATCTCCGCTGTATTCAAGAGAAAAATCACTGTTAGTAAACAATGCTTCGTTTGCTGCCTTAATGCCAGCTGCATCAAGATTTAAAACCTTAACTGAATATATGTAGCTATATTCGTCTGTATCATTAAGCTCTACAGTACCCTTATCCCCGATTTTCTCCTGAAAATAAGCCTTTAAAGCTTCCTTGTCGCCAAGCTTGCAGCCGTTATAAACATAAAATTCATAGGTTCTGTCAAAAGAACAGCTTGAATAAACATTTGTTGTAACTTTAATGTAACCCACGTATCCGTATTCAACGTTGTCAAAATCCATACCATAGCTTGAGGTGTTCTCAGTACCGTTAATCCTTAAGGTATATTCACCATTTTCAAAGATATAGGAAGAATTACTCGAATCTACATAGCCTGCATCCACAATGGCGGTGCTAAGCCATTCAAGAAGGTCTGTATTTTTAATGTTTTCGTAAACCGATGCGCCGCTTCCCCACATACCGTCCGGCACATATACTTCAAGGTTCTGAGTTTCATCTCCTCCAATGATTTCGTTTACCTTTGCATCGTAATCTTCAATTGAAGAAAAGTTTAATGTAAACATAAGGGCCTGACGTTCCGCTGTATTTTCAAAGGAAAATTCCAAAGCTTCAGGCTTTGTGCTGTTTACAAGATTAACCAGATCCTCAAAGGTGCCATTAAAATATTCATTAAACTGGCTTGTTGAGACTTCCACCACCAAGGTTTTAGAACCCGACATATCGTCGTTAATGTCAAGAGTTGAGTTAACCGGTGATTCGCTGCTGCAGGCAACTAAAAGCATTGCCGTAAACATTGAAATCAGTAAAAGTACTCCTTTTTTAATTAGTTTCTTCATAAATGAAGTGCCTCCTTAATTAGGTCAAGATTATCAGTCAAGACTCGCTCGCTGACAGCTATTATATTTTAGCACAAAAAAGCTAACAGTTCATTAAAAAATACCTGTTTGGAAAATCCAAACAGGTACCTTTAACTGCTTCTTTTAACTACTTAACTATCTCCCCCTCAGGATTAGTTTTCGTTTTCGATGCTTTCGACATCCTTATAAACCTCAGCGGGTGCATCCGGTAATATCAACGCCGCTACTAAATATGCAAGTAAACCGCTGCCATATGCTATGAATAAAATTAATGTAATAAGTCTTACCAATGTAGGGTCGATGTTAAAATATTCTGCAATACCGGCGCAGACACCGAAGACCTTTCTGTCTTTTGTAGATTTGTATAATCGCTTCATTATTTATTTTCTCCTATTTGCTTGGCTAATGTTTTCTTTTGAAGCTGTATCCTCGCTTCATGACATTAGTATAGTCTTACGCAAAGCTTCAATAAACCATGGCAGGTGCAACTTAACCCCCTTTAAATATGCAAAAAGAGAAAAAAGTGAGTCCTTCATAAAAAGGACTCACTTTAATTTAGCCTTTAACTGCACCTGCCGTTAAGCCTTCAACGATCTGGTTGGCAAAGCAGCAGTATACGATGACTGTCGGAACGATGGCAAGCACGATTGCCGCAAACATCTGGCAGTAGTTCGTGTTGTAGGGACCTACGAATTTTGTAAGTGAAACGGGGAGGGTTTTCTTTGCTTCTTTTGAAATAAAAACCATTGCAAGAAGGAGTTCGTTCCAGTTATTTACAAAGGTCATAAGGCCCGTTACCATAAAACCGGTTTTAGCAAGAGGGATGCCTACAGTTGTGTACATTCTGTAAATGGAGCAGCCGTCTATGCAGGCAGACTCAAACAGCTCATTTGGAATACCTTCGAAAAATCCCACCATTATATATATGGTGATGGGTAAAGAAAAGGTAATGTATGGAATGATGATACCGATAAGGGAATTTGAAAGCCCCAGACTTGAAAACTGTATAAACAAAGGAATCAGCACGCAGTGTACCGGAATCATCATACCTGCCATAAAATATGCAAGGCAGGGCTTTGCAAGCTTCCAACGCATCTTGGCTATGGCAAAAGCTGCCATTGAGCCAAAAAGCATTGAACATAAAAGGGTTACGCCGCACACAATAAAGGAATTAAGTGTGGCGCGGCCCAGATTACCCTTGGTCCATGCAAAGGTGTAGTTTTCAAACATGGGACGTTTTGGCAATTCCCATGGTGAAATCATTAATACCGCATCATCCTTAAGCGAGGTGATAAAAACCCATGCTAAGGGGAGGATGTAGATGAGCGCAAGCGCTATAAGGAAGATGTATATAATGATGTTTAAAATTTTCGTCTTTTTATTTTCTGCTTTAATCGAATGTGCCATACGCTACCCCCTACATTTCATAGCTTTCTACTTTTACAAATTTGTTTATAAAGAAGGTAACTATTAAACAGAGCACCAAAAGCACTACACCGATTGCAGAGCCGTAGCCAAGCTTATTGAATTTAAAGGCCTGATCGTAAAGGTGTGTGGCTAAAACATCTGCCTTGTGGGCAAGTAAGCCTTCCGGAATCATGTTGTATATAAGATCGAAGAATTTAAGGGACCCGATGGCGTTTAAGCTCATGGCAGTTGCAATCATTGGTCTTATTAAAGGAAGTGTAATGTGAATAAAGGACTTTCCTCTTGTGCATCCGTCAATATAGGAAGCTTCATATAAATCCTTGCTGATACCGGAAATCTGAGCCATGTAAAGCATCATGGACTGACCCACGTACTGCCACAGGGCTACAAAAGAAATTACCCAGATAGGTAAAATAATGTTTCCATCCGTATTAAAGAGCCATTCAGGGCCCTTCGTACAGTCTTCGATTATGCCTAAGGATGCCATCATCTGGTTGATACCAAGCTTTGGTGTAAACACAAACATCCACAATAAGCCTAAAGCTGCCGAAGAAAGTACACAGGGTAAATAATAAATATTTTTAAAAAGGTTTCTGCCCTTTTTTATATTCGTAAGTAATGCAGCCAATATCAAACCCATTATCAGCTGTGACACACAGGAAAATACCATAAAGAACATTGAGTTTTTAAGGGCATTTCTCATGGTGTCGTCTTTTGTAAATAATTTGATGTAATTCTTAAAACCCACAAATTCAGGGGTGTAATTTACCTTGTAATCACAAAGCGAATAATAAAGTGCCTTACAAATCGGCATAAACAAAACCGCCGTAAAAAGAATAAATGCCGGCGCAATAAAAATTATGATCGCCTTTTTGTTACGGAAAAATTTATCCATAAAATGTTTCCCTTCATACCTTCATATATAACATAAAACTCAGCACCCGTGTTTCAGGGTGCTGAGCAAGAGTTTTTATGTTATTTCCAAACATTCTCTTCGTAGTATTCCTGAATAGGCTTTAAAGCTTCTTCTGGAGCTACACCCTTAAATACTTCTACGAAACAGTTATCAAAGGTTGAACCTGCTTCTGTGTCGTATAAGGATTCGTTATAGAAACCGAATGTACCGGTTGCGTTTTTGAATACGTCCATAACGTAAGCAAGTTCCTTTGGAGCCTTGGTTTCGTCGTACTGAACGCCTGTTACAGGAATCTTACCGCCTACTTCAGCTGTGTACTTCTGAGCTGTATCGTCTGTGAAGTATTTCATTAATGCAGCTGCTGCTTCGGGATGTTTTGTTGTAGAGCTCATCGCAAGAGAGTCTGACTTTGCAATAACTCTGTTAGGATCGTTGCCGCCTTCTACTGCAGGGAATGCAAATACGCCGCACTTTTCTTCAAATGCAGGGTTTGAACCGTTGATCTGAGCGATAGCCCATGAGCCCTGGATAAGAATAGCTGCTTCTTCATTATAGAAAGCTGCTGTTGCGATATCGTTGTCATCGCCTGCTGCTGTAGGCTGGAAGTACTGAGATAATTCAACAATCTGGTTGGCTGCATTGATTACCTTACTATCCATCCAGTCTGTCTTGTGATTTAATACATCGTCAAGAACAAGGCCGTTACGGTCGCAGAGATAACCTGCTACCATTGAAAGACACCATGCGGTACCTGCTGAAATAGTAATAGGTGTATAGCCTGCTGCCTGTAATTTAGCACAGGAGTCAAGTAATTCATCAAATGTGGTAGGAACTGCTGCTCCTGCCTTTTCAAACATTTCTGTGTTATAGAATACGCATGCTGCTGCAATGTTAAGCGGAATGGCATAAATCTTGCCATCATAGGTGCCGCCTGAGAATACTGCGTCAGAAGAGAAGGATTCTTTCCAACCGTCTTTTTCAAGGTACTCATCAAGACATGCTGCAACGCCGGGCTTTACGTAATCGTCGAGGTTGGGACCAGGAGATACGATAAATACGTCAGGTGTTTCTTTTGCTGCAACAAGTGCATTTAACTTTGTGTAATACTCTTCAAGATTTGTGGTAATAGGTGTGCAGTGGTAAACGCCTTCATAATCCTTGTTGAAACGTTCGATAGTTTCTGCATAGCCTAAAGAAATCAAATCGGATGTAGCCTCAAGGTCATCCCAGAACATCCAGGTAATTTCCTGAACTCCGGATTCACTGGAGCTGCCGCAGCCTGTTAATGTGCCGATTGCCATAACAGTTGCAAGAACGAGAGCTAAAAGCTTTTTCTTCATAAATTTACCCCCTTGGTGCATTTATGCAATGTTTAATTTTTATTTTGCCATCCTCTGCAGAAGAACTGGTTGTAAGAAAACCATAGCACAGTAAAAATACGGCTACATACGAAAAGTTGCTTTAAAATTATCAAAAGTTGCTATTTTCGTTAATCGTTTTTTAATTTATTGTGATTTTTTACAGTTTTTTATACTCGTTTTTGTCCAAATTTTTAGTTTTTGGTTTGGTGACATCTAATTTGTACAGTTTTTTCGTGCAATTTTAGTTATTTTCTCCGACATTTGTGTCGCAACAGTTGAAATGAAAGCAGCAATAATTGACTTGTATGCATACAAAATTATTGCTTTAATAAAGTTTACGCTGGAGGGGCGTAATTATGATAGAAAATCTTAAAGGAGTATTCGAAACCGTCAATTTTAAACAGAATACCAATATAAGGCTTTACGTTAACGATAAGCTTGAGGACTATCCTCCACACTGGCATACTCCAATTGAAATAATAATGCCTCTTGAAAACCACTATTATGCGGAATGCTTAAATGAACGCATTACTCTTCGTCCCGGTGACATTTTATTTATCGCTCCGGGCTGTCTTCACTCTCTTTTTCACCCACGCGAAGGCGGTGTGAGAATAATATTTCAGGCAGACCCTTCTATTTTAAGGGGAATGAAAGAAATAGAAACCATAATATCTTTTCTTTCGCCGGTGTATATTGCAACTCCGGAAGCTGTACCTGAAATTTATGACGAATTAAGAAGGCTGATGCTGTCCATTAAAGATGAATATTTAAATAACGGTTCTTTTTCGGAAGCTGCAATTTACAGCAAGGTACTGGCAATGTTAGTACTCATAGGACGAAACTTTACGCGTGAGACGCCGCGTCTTTCTTTAGCCTCTAACAAGCATCAGGAATATGCAGATAAATTCATGAAAATCTGTGATTTCATAAACACTCACTGTACGGAAGACTTAAACCTTGAGGAAATTGCAAACATCGCAGGCTTTTCAAAATTCCATTTCAGCCGTCTTTTTAAACAGTTTACAAACGATTCCTTTTATCAGTATTTAAGCAAGCAGCGCATTTACACAGCGGAAAGACTTTTGGCAAACCCTGAATGCAGCATTACGGAAGTTGCCTACAATTCAGGCTTTACTTCTCTTTCCTCTTTTATACGCATGTTTAAGCAGATAAAAGGAATAACCCCTTCCGAATTTCGCACAATGTATCGTAAATGACTTGCGTAAAATACCGCTCGTGAATTATAATAGCCTTCGGAAATCGACTTTAAGGAGAATATTATGAGCGATATGAATATAGTATGCCTTGATCTTGAAGGCGTTTTGGTACCGGAAATCTGGATTGCATTTTCTGAAGCTAGCTGCATCCCCGAGCTTAAGAGAACCACCCGTGACGAGCCCGATTACGACAAGCTTATGAAATGGAGAATCGGAATTTTAAAGGAGCACGGCTTAGGTCTTAAGGAAATTCAGAATACGATTGCTAAAATCGATCCTATGCCAGGTGCAAAAGAATTTTTGGATGCTTTAAGAGAAATCACTCAGGTAGTCATCATAAGCGACACCTTTACACAGTTTGCAACACCTTTAATGAAAAAATTAGGCTGGCCCACCATTTTCTGTAACACCCTGGAGGTAGCAGATAACGGTGATATCACAGGCTTTAAAATGAGAGTTGAAAATTCAAAATATTCAACTGTTAAGGCTTTACAGTCGGTTGGTTTTGAGACAATCGCAAGTGGCGACTCCCACAACGATCTTGGCATGATAAAGGCAAGTAAGGCAGGCTTTTTATTTAGGAGTACCGATGCAATCAAGGAAGCTAATCCCGACCTTCAAGCCTTTGAAACCTATGCTGAACTGCTTGAAGCAATTAAAAAGGCTTTATAAATTGCGATACTGGCGGAACGTTTTTGTCGTACAGTAACAAAGCTTTCTATATGTATTGTCAATAATATTCGCAATCTGCTTCACTACGGCTTTACTAAAAGCGCCACTACGTGCCTTAGTCTTGTAACCCGGCACCTGGTTAAAAAAGCACCCATCATTTGATGAGTGCTTTAATTTCGTCAGGGGTTAAGTCCTTGAATTTCTGTCTGTATATTCTTACGAGGGAATCCTCAATTCGTTCGGCTGCGATGATGTTTTTGTTAACTGCATCAAGGACTGCCGCGTAGCTTTCTTCAAAATTTTCCGGGCACAGCACCATGTCAGCACCTGCCTTGATAGCCATAATGCAGGCTTCTGAAGATTCATAATAAGAGGAAATTGCTGCCTTGCTTAAAGAATCTGTAATGAGTATTAAATTATCGTATCCCCATTCCTTACGAATCAGGTCTGTCATAACCGTCTTTGATAAAGAGCAGGGAGTATTGTCCCCTGTAAGGTCAGGAGCAGAAACATGGCTCACCATAAGCATTGTGGCACCTGCATCGATGGCAGCTTTAAAGCTTATAAATTCACATTCTTCCATTTCTGCCCGGGTTCTTGCAGATACCGAAAGACCGTTTGAAGTATCGGCAGTTGCAAAGCCTTGTCCCGGGAAAAATTTAACGCCTGAATAAAGGCCTGCATTTATAAGAGCCGAAACCGCATATGCTGACATTTCGGAAGTTAAATTCAAATCACTTCCAAAGGAGCGTGTGCTCATAACTGTATTGTCTGCATCCGTTAAAACGTCTGCCACAATTCCTGTATTTAAATTAAGCCCGTATTCAGACATATATTTTGCAATTTTTTCTTCTTCAACCTTTGCAATTGCCGCGTCACCGCCCGCTCCGATTTCAGCGGCGGTCTGAGTTGAAGCTACCTTTAAATTTTTACCGAATGTGCTGGCCCCAAGCTCTTCATCAACTGCCAGAAATAAAGGGTAACGCGCATAGGTTTTAGTGTTTTCTATTACTGTTTTAAACTGATCGACCCCTGTCATGTTTTTGGCTGAATATATGATGCCGCCTACCGCATATTTTTCTAAAGCTGTTTTTGTGCCGTCTCCTGCACGGGTAACGGTACCTACGCCTGTTAAGCCTTCAGGGGTTACGATAAATATGCCTGCCACTCTGTCTTCTAAGGTCATTGAATTTATGTATTCACGAATTGCTTCTTCAAGTAATTCATCTGCCGTAGGCTCGATTACAACAGGCTCGGGATTTGAAATTACTACATCGTCTTCATGTACGATGCTCTCATTATTTTCATCGGGCGCATCCGGTACCGGCAACTCATCTACTAGATCCTTTACAAGCTCTGTAGCAGATGTATTGCTGTCTTTATCAGAAGAATCAAAAGGCAAAAGATATTTTGTAATAAAGAATGCAGCCGCTCCAATAATTGCAGCCGCAAAAAGAAGAAGGAATACCCAGGAAAGTACACGGCTTTTTCTGTGCTTTTTCTTTCGCTCCTCCTTCATTTCTTCATTTTCCTCTTTTATAAGAGCATCTATATCAAAAATATATTTATTGTCGTCACTCATTAAAATACCCGCTACCCTTTTATACTTAAACTACTTTTATATCTTACAACAAAATAATTAACAATAAAAGAGAGGACACCGACTATTTTTCTGCGATGCCCTCTCCTAGACTGTTATCTCGTCCAATGGACTGTTCCTCTCTTTCTCGTCTACATCTTTCCATCTTTTTCCTTGTACTGATTGTACTAAGGTGTATGACTTCTATCACCTCTATGCTATGTACTCGAATGTATCAGTTGATATCTATGTTATTCAGTTTTTATAAATGACCCTTTGGACTATACCTCCTTCTTTAATTTTCTATTTTCTATATGAACTTTTACACTTTCCTTTCATAAGTGTTTGTGTGTTGTTGTTTATGTACTGATAGTACCATCGTTCTTTATATTTGTCAATACAATTTATAGATTTTTTAGAAATATTTTGAAATTGTTTAAAAAAGAGTTAAATTGCATTAACAATTTAACTCTTTTAGACAATTCACTCAATTTTATTCGTAAATTCTAGAGACGGGCAACCACAAAAATATCATAAATAGCCTTAATTGCAGCCTCAAAGTCCTCGTTTGCAACACCGATAATGATGTTTAACTCGCTTGAGCCCTGATCGATCATCTTAACATTAACATCTGCATGAGCAAGCGCTGAAAAAATTCTGCCGGCTGTACCTCTTGTCGACTTCATGCCACGGCCCACAACAGCTATTAAAGCAAGGTCAGCTTCAATTTCAATCGTGTCAGGATTTGCAAGTCTGTGGATTGCAGATACCACCTGCTGTTCCTTGTCCATGAATTCATCCTGGTGTACAAAGATTGTCATTGTATCAATACCGGAAGGCATATGCTCAAAGGAAATTCCGTTATCTTCAAAAGCCTGTAATACTTTTCTTCCAAAGCCTACCTCTGAATTCATTTTATCCTTTTCTATATTAATAGAGCAAAAGCCCTTACGACCTGCCACACCCGTAATGGTGTATTTTGATTTCTGGCATGTGCTTTCAACAATCCATGTGCCGTTGTCTTTAGGAGCGTTTGTGTTACGTATGTTAATCGGAATGCCTTCACGTCTTACAGGGAAGATTGCGTCCTCATGAAGAACGGTAGCACCCATGTAGGAAAGTTCTCGTAATTCTCTATAGGTAATGGTGTCAATGCCTTCTGGGCTGTCGATAATTCTTGGGTCCGCAATCAGGAAGCCTGATACGTCTGTCCAGTTTTCATAAACATCTGCCCTGCAGGCTCTTGCCACGATTGAACCTGTAATATCGGAGCCTCCACGTGAAAAGGTCTTAATCTTTCCGTCGGGATATGAACCATAAAAGCCTGGCACAACAGCATTTACTACCTGTTTTAATTTTGCCGAAAGAATCTCATTTGTAAGATCTGCGTCAAATTCGCCGTTTCCCTTAAATTTAATCACTTCTGCAGCATCGATAAATTCATAGCCTAAATAGTTGGCCATTATAATACCGTTTAAATATTCCCCTCTGGAAGCTGCGTAATCTCTTCCTGCCTTATTTAAAAAATCAGCTCTTATTTTTTCAAATTCTTCGTCCAAAGAAAGTTTTAATCCAAGGCCTTCAATAATCTCATTGTAACGGGCCTTTATCGCATCCAGTTCTTCGTCAATCTTTTCAGCGCCGCTATTTGAAATTGCAACGTTGTAACAGGAATAGAGCATATCCGTTACTTTTTTATCCTTTGAAAAGCGCTTGCCAGGAGCTGATGGCACCACGAAACGTCTTTCCTTATCCTCGCTTATGATTTTTCCTACTTTTTTAAACTGCTCGGCAGAAGCAAGGGAGCTGCCGCCAAACTTTACAACCTTACTCATATGTACTCCTCAACCCTAAAATAATCTGATGTAATTAAGCAAAATGCCTGTTTTTTCTTTAGCTAAAGAAAATTCCTTCTCGCTCATTTCCTTTGTAACAAAGGCAAATTCATCAAAGAAGCCTGCTTTCACTTCTTCAACGTCCAAAAAGGCCTTCAGTGCTTCCTCCTTAAGCTCTGCGCCTACACGTACAAAGAACTGCTTTCTCGAAGCTTCAAAGCCAGTAAATACAACCTCTTCATCTGCCCAGTCACAGGGAAGGTTTTTACCAAGGTTCTTACAGCACTCTACCACGTCGCCGCATACTGCCGAAGCAGTGGCAAGCTTGCCTGCGCCTCTGCCAAAGAACATTGCATCATCAAGCATGTTGCCATGCACCATAATCGCATTGAATACGTCATTTACATGATATAACGGATTCTCAGGCTTTACCATGTGAGGAGCTACAAGTGCATAAGCACCCGTTTCTTTATCCTCATATTTAGCAATGAGCTTAATGTTTGTATTAAGCTGCTTGGCGTATTTAAAGTCTCTTGATGAAATATTTGTAATACCCTCTGTGGGGATATCTTTATAATTAACTGTCTTACCGTATACAAGGCTTGAAAGAATAGCAATCTTACGGCACGCATCATATCCTTCTATATCAGCTTCCGGGTGAAGCTCCGCATAGCCTAACTTCTGGGCTTCTCTTAATACATCGTCAAAGTCTGCGCCCTCTCCTGCCATCCTTGTGAGCATGTAGTTGGTGGTGCCGTTTACAATGCCGTAGACACCTTCTATTTTATCTGCAGTAATTGCATCCTGTAAGGGTCTGATAATCGGAATACCGCCGCCTACGGAAGCCTCAAATTTATAGCTGCAGTTGTTTTCTTTTGCAAGTGTTAAAAGCTCTGCCCCGTGAAGAGCCACCATTTCCTTATTAGAGGTACATACGCTCTTGCCGGCAGATAAGGCTGCCTTTGTAAACGCATAAGCAGGGCCCACACCGCCCATGGTCTCACAGATTACCTTAATCTCTGGATCGTTAATAATCTCAGCCACATCATGCACAATTAAATTTTCATGCTTATCCCCAGGAAAATCCCTTAAATCAAGCACTGCCTTAACCTTTACCTTCTCGCCGACTTTCTTTTCAATCACATCTGCATTTTCCGTTAAGACCTCCACAACACCGCTTCCTACCGTGCCGTAGCCAAACACACCAACCTGTATCATTTTTTTGTCTCCATTCTTTATTCTTTTGCAATTATTTTAACGGAATGTACGCCTCTATGGCTTTCCATCTTTTCAAGCATCCTGGCAGCATCGATTGTAGTCTTTAGTATCTGAATACTTATTGAAAGACTGGCAATTCCGTTAATGGGAATACTCTGATGAATTGTCAAAATATTGGCTCCGTGCTCTGCAATGATCTTAAGCATATCAGAGAGAACGCCGGGTTCATCATCCACCTGGGCAGACAGTGTAATGGTGGTGCCCTGTGAATTATCGTGAAATTCCATAATGTCATCCTTGTATTTGTAAAAAGAAGAACGACTAATACCCACAAGCTCTACCGCTTCCTGAATGGTAGCCACCTTGTGAGTTTCAAGTAAACGCTTTGCCTCTACCACGCTTAAGAGAACTTCCGGCACAGCTTTTCTTTTTACTACGTAATACTCAGACATTTCAGCCATATTTGTTCGCTCCTTGCGGACAGTTGTCCGTTGTCGAAAGAAAGTTTAACATAACACGGCACTTTAATCAACTAAAATGTTGACTATTTTTATAAATTTATACAATTCTTTTTAGGAATTTTAAACAAAATCGGTGCACGACATTTCTGCCGTGCACCGACATATGTTCCTTCATTAAACACATTCCTGTATCAAAAAAACGTCCGGGATATTCAAAAATCAGATTCGCTGCTTGCAGGATTTTCCGCCTTTACATTAAAGGATATTTCTTTGTAAGCTCTAAAACTCTTGCCTTTGTTGGTTCTATGGCTGCCTCACCGTTTTTAACGATGTTTGCAATGCAGTCAGCGATAACGTCCATGTCCTCTGTGTTCATGCCACGGGATGTAACTGCAGGAGTACCAAGACGTATACCTGAAGTAACAAAGGGCTTCTGGGGATCGTTTGGAATGGTGTTTTTGTTGGCTGTAATGTGGGCCGCATCAAGCCATTTTTCAACAGCCTTGCCTGTAAGCTCGTAATTTGTAAGATCCACAAGCATTAAGTGGTTGTCTGTACCGCCTGATACAATTTTTATGCCTCTGCTCATAAGACCCTTACAGAGTGCCTGGGCGTTGTCAACAATACCCTGCTGATAAGCCTTGAACTCAGGCTGTAAAGCCTCCTTAAAGCAGACTGCCTTACCTGCAATTACATGCATTAATGGACCGCCCTGGATGCCCGGGAAAATTGCCTTGTTAAAGTTGTACTTTTCTAAAACGTCTGCGTTGCAGAGAATAAGACCGCCTCTTGGACCTCTTAAGGTCTTGTGGGTGGTAGTGGTAACAACATCTGCAATACCGATGGGGGATTCATGAAGTCCTGCAGCCACCAGTCCTGCGATGTGTGCCATATCTACCATTAATACGGCGCCGCAGTCATCGGCTGCTTTTCTGAACTTTTTAAAATCAATTGCTCTTGCGTAGGCTGAAGCGCCTGCAATAATAAGCTTAGGCTTGTTTGCCATAGCAAGCTCGTACATTTTATCGTAATCAAGAAAGCCATTGTCATCAACGCCGTAAGGCACGATGTTGAAATATTTACCGGACATATTAACCGGACTTCCGTGTGTTAAATGACCGCCGTGATCTAAGTTCATGCCCATAATGGTGTCGCCTGGATTACAGATTGCAAACTGCACTGCCATGTTGGCCTGTGCCCCGGAGTGAGGCTGTACGTTTGCATAGTCGCAATGAAAGAGTCCTTTTGCCCTTTCAATAGCAAGGTTTTCCACTACGTCTACGCATTCACAACCGCCATAGTAACGCTTTCCCGGATAGCCTTCCGCATATTTGTTGGTAAGAGGGCTGCCCATTGCTGCCATAACTGCCTTACTAACCCAGTTTTCGGAAGCAATAAGCTCAATGTGGTCGTTCTGACGCTTTTGTTCATCCACAATCGCATTGGCGATTTCAGGATCAACCTTCATGATTTCATCAAATGAATACATGCTTTCTCTCCTTTTACAATTTAGTTCTTTAGTGTGCTAAACTGTTCCCATTATAACACGAAAATTTTTCTTTTCAAGTGCGAAGTAAAAAACCTTTAGTTTTTGCAATTTACTTTTCTTTATATAATTGATAAACTTTAAAATAAGAAATAGAAAATCGGAGGTTACATTTATGTACTATTTCCTGGTAAATCCTGCATCAAAATCCAATCACGGCATTGAGGTCTGGAAAAAGATTGAAGAATATCTGGTAGCTGAGAAGGTTGATTTTATGGTTTATTATTCAAAGCGTCCCGGTCACATGCGTGAGCTTATGAATGATATATGTAAGGAAAATGCAGAAAAGGAAGGCCGCATAAATGTTGTAATTCTAGGTGGTGACGGTTCCTTTAACGAAGCCCTTCAGGGTATTCTTGATTTTGATAAGGTAAACATAGGCTACGTTCCCACAGGCTCAAGTAACGACTTTGCAAGAGCCGTTGTGTACAGCGACGATCCTGTTGAAAACATCAGGCGAATTCTTTCCTGCGATACACCCTTAAAATACGACCTTGGTAAATTAAAATACATAAGCATCTCAGATGAACGTTCCCGTCTTCACAAGGGTCCCGTTGAACCTACCCGCTATTTTAACGTATCCTGCGGTATCGGTTTTGATGCAGCAGTATGTGAAGAGGCTCTTGCTTCAAAAGCAAAAGATATCTTAAATAAATTAGGGCTTGGAAAGCTTATTTACGGTGTAGTTGCTATCCGCCAGATTTTTGGAGCCAAGCTCTGCGACGCCAGCTTAACCCTTGATAATGACGAAACAATTGATGTTAAAAACTGCCGTTTCATCGTTGGTATGAACACCTGCTATGAAGGAGGCGGCTATAAATTTGCGCCAAAGGCTGTTCCGGATGACGGTTACCTTGATATCTGTACTGTTGGAAACATAAGCCCCTTAGGCGTGCTCCTTGCTCTTCCAGGTGCCCAGAAGGGTACTCACGTAAAAAACAAAAAGATTCACATCTATCACGTAAAAAGCTTTGAAGTAAAAACAAAAGAGCCTCTCTGGGTTCACACAGACGGCGAGGTTAACACCAAAGCAGATCACATCAGGGTAAGCCTGCTTCAGGGCGGTTTAAACTTCCTGTGGTAAGGTATTTATTGAAAGCTATGCCCTTATTATTTTATTCTGTGTCAGCCACCAGATAAGAAAGTGACGGATCCTGCTTCACATGATAAAGCTGATTATCTGCCAGAGTCAGCAATTTCCAGATATCTGCATTAGTAGAGGGTTCAGTCAGAATATATCCCTGGGAAATAGTCTGGATTCCCTCTTCCATTGCAGGATTTCCAAGCTTTTGAGACTTGATTTCCTGGTCCATTTTCTTTGCCAGTTTTAAGGTCTTATCACTATCCGCATCTGCCAAAAGGACGACGAACTGATCGCCTGAGTATCGATAGATACCTCCAATCCCCTTGATGATATTTTTAACAAGACGGCTTACAATCATAAGATAATTGTCGCCTCGAAGAAGGCCGTAGGCATCATTTATATTTCGGAAATGGTCTAAATCCACAATTCCGACGCCGATTTTTGCGCCCTCTTTACAATTTTTCTTTAACATCTTGTAATCTTTTTCTAATTTATATCGGTTGCCAACTCCTGTAAGCTCATCGTAATCAATCTGCTTTCGACTCTCCTTTTGAGCCTCCTTCTCAAGATTTAACTGAATCTTATAGTCGATGGTGATAGCTCGCTCATGTTTTGTCTGCTGACTTAACTTCTTGCAAAGTTCAACGAAAAGCTGCTCAGTCTTGCGCAAATTCTCTTTGTCGTCAATGCCGGCATAGTATGCCATCTTCATTTCCTGGTTCTTGACCATGATGTCAAGCTCTAATTCCTCCTCGCCTAAATCGGTGATTTCCGTTTCAATCACATCGAGGATTCGCTTTAAGGAAGGATAATCTTCCAAAGCTATGGCAATACCTCCCAAGCGCTCCATGTCGTCCCAGAAGCCGGACAAATCCTGAGACTCAAAGGTCTCATCTAAAAGAGCAGAAAAGCCCTGGCTTACCTTATCTAATTTTCCCTCTTTTATCCAAAGAGCAGACTGAAGGATTAAATAATGGAAATGCATGTCGGAAACACTCGGTTCATTAAGCAGAGCCTCGGCACGATTCAAGTAATCCTCTGCCTTTTCAAAATCCCCAAGTTCCGTATATTCTGCACAGAGGTTAATATTGGTCTTAAAAAGACTAAGCTCCGTCGGTTGTTTACCCTTTGCCTTCTCTCTCTCCGACATTTCAAAGTACTTGAGTGCGTGTTCATGGTCGCTTAGACGCATGTATTCTGTCGCAATATTGTTGTAGAGTTTACCGGCAACGTCAAATAATTCCTTTTGCTTTGCTACACCTATGCCCCTGAGAAAATGCTCTACCGCCATCATCTCATTGCACATGGATGAATAGATGACTCCGATTACATTTTCCAAATTACAATATAAGAGCGCATCAGTCTCCGGTGTGATACGCGAGCTTGCTCGCTCTGCAAGGGCCAAAGCCTCGCTATAGGCTCCGGAAAGAAGCTTTTCCTGACTCTCTTTAAAGCATGTCGATGCAAAATCCGTTGCTTCCAAAGAGCCGCGGTTTTTTATCTGGTCCATCTCATCCATGAGGTTGTTAAAGTCTGTCAAATTCATTGGACGATAGAAGAAAAAGCCCTGGATGACATCGCAGCCTTCCTCCTTGAGAATATCTAACTGGTCTGTCGTCTCCACGCCTTCTGCTACTAATCCAAGGTCGAGCAGCTGTGCCATCTGGATGATTGAATTTATGATATTTCGGCCTTTCTCGCTATTTTTCTCATTTAATTCAAAAAATTTGATGTCGAGTTTTACCACATCTGCATCAATATCTTTTAACATATTGAGGGCGGAATAGCCACTTCCAAAATCGTCGATGTAAATCAAAAAGCCGTAGGTTTTCAGGTTGTCGATGACCTGATAGATGGACTCGCTGTCGTTTACAAAGGCAGATTCTGTTATCTCGATGTGAACATCCTTAGGTGAAACATTGTAAGCCTCGCTTAAGCCTGTCATCGTCTCATAGATGTCAACCTTGCTAAAGTCTTCCCTTGAAACATTTACTGATATCGGCACCCGGTGAAGCCCCGCCTGCTTGCGTTCTGCCTGCCACTCAAAGGCTGATTCCCAGATAAAAAGATCCACAAGTGTTACAAGCCCACGGCTCTCTAATGTCGGAATAAAGGCTCCAGGTGAAATAAATTCACCCTCATGTATCCAGCGTACTAAGGCTTCGGCTCCTACGACTGTATGACCTGATACCGAATACTGGGGCTGCAAATACATATGAAATTCTTTCTTTGCTATGTACTCCTTTAGTTGGTCTTCAGTGATTTCTGTAAGACTGCTCTGCTTCATGCTCTTCTTTAGTTTCTTGTCATCTAAAGCTCTGTCCATTATTTTCCTCGTCATTTATTTATCATCTTCACTCATATTAATTGCTGTGTGCCAAATATGTATTTTATTGCAATGGAATTAAGAACTTGTTAACGTTTAATTTTGTAAGTGCTGTATCTTCACTACGTCAACTGTTTTTGCTTATAAGGTACTCTGGCGCTTGGCACCACCTTAGCTGCAGGATCGGCATGCACCGCCTGATCGTCAAAGAAAATGTGGGCTCCAAAGGCTTCAAGCACATCCTTTTTTGAAATACCTCCAAGGAAAAAGGCTTCATCAATACGCACATTCCAGGCACGCAAGGTTCTGATGACACGCTCGTGGGCCGGAGCACTTCTTGCGGTAACCAGGGCCGTGCGGATAGGCACCTCCTCTGGTGGAAACTCCTTTTGTAAATCCGAAATTGTCTTTAAGAATTTCGCAAAAGGGCCTTCCGGCAAAGGCTTATCGGCATTTTTCTTTTCGTTTTCTTCAAAGGCTTCCAGCCCCTCTGCCTGATAAATCTGCTCCGATTCATCGGTAAAAAGCACCGCATCACCGTCAAAGGCTATGTTAATCTGCTTAATTGCTTCATCTGCATTGTAGTCGTGATTTGAATCCGTATAAATTACACCGGCTGCAATACCATGGTTGATGGCATATTGTACGTCATCCTCATATGCCGAAAGAAAAAGATCTGTCTTAAAAGCGGTTAAATAAGGAGCCAGGCTTCCGCCGCTTGCAAGAGCCGCTCTTGTAATATCAAGGCCGTAATACTCAATTGAATTAAAGACCCTTAAGGAAGTGTCCGCACTGTTACGGGACATTATTATTACCTCTACTCTTCCTTCCTGGCCTTTTAATTTATTAATATCAAGCAAAGCCTTTATAAGCTTAAAACCTGGGCCTGGCTTTAATATCTCATTTTCATGAGCTCTCTGATATTCACAGTAGGCGCTTACGCCTTCTTCTTCAAAAATTGTATTTTCAACGGTTAAATCAAATAAGGCTCTGGAAGAAACCCCTATTACAAGTCGTTTTTCAAGATTATAAGCCATTTTTTCTCCTTAGTCTTCGCTAGCGAAGTCTTAGGCATTCATATCTTGCATGGGTCTCAAGACATCGCTGAAAATCTTCGTATCTGTCTTCAATTTTCCCATCCTTAATGTCTAAATCAAGGGAAACTGCCATTGTATTAATCATGGCATCCGTAAGCCTCGGGCGAAGGTGTGCAAGTATTTTAATTCGTTCCTCATACGTCTTTGCATCCAAAAACTCCATTACTCCAGGATCCACTGCAGATTCTACCTTTTCAAAGCGGTAGGTCTGTGTGGCGTCTGGATATTTAGCCCTGTCTACCTCACTTAAAAACATTTCCAAAGGTCTTACATACACAAGGCCTTCTCCGTAAAGTGCTCTGTAGACTACCATCTGTTCTTCAGTTTCAGAATGGATGGCAAGTGCCACTATCTGATAAAGATTACCTTTAAAATGACGATAGATTTCATTTTCTTTTGGAGTATTTCTCATAATTACCCTTCCTTAGGAAAAAGAAAAGGTAACGCTTGAATTCTCCACCTGCATTTCAATGTCATAAAGGCTATCTAATAAATTTTCTTTTTCCTGATTGTTTAAATTTATATATTTAGGAAGATTAATGTTGACATTATATTTAAGCTTGCGACCGTCAAAGCTTACCTTTGTCATGGTAATACCTGCGTTTTTGGCTCCGGCTTCATTCAATACTTCCTTAATTTCCTGTCTGTACCTGGTTTCGCAAAAATCAGTATCGGTACTGAAATAATTTTCTTTTGCCACTGCTTTAATTCTAAAAAAAATACAAAGAATTAAAACTAACACTATAAAACCCGCAATTAAACCTGTCACATTCTTTTCTGTAACCTTCATATTCGTGTCCTCGCTTTCTTTATGAATGAAGGATAACACTTTAGATGTACACAATTTGGGACAGGCACTCGTGCTGTTTTAGCAATTTTATGTTGTTTTATGTTGTTCTAAGTCATGCTGTGTTAATAAGCACCTACATTGAGCAGGAAATAATTAATAGTTCCACGCTCAGCATATCAGTTAAATTGCCGGTTTTTATGTCTTCATCGGCCTTGGCACAGGCTCTTAAATTTTTTTTGATAGATTCAGTGCTCATGGACCTTGTCTGCTCCATTAAACGCTTTACAAGCCAGTCTTTAATTCCAGTTTTGGAAGCAATTGTGCCGGCTCCCTGCCCCTTTATAACGCCGTCCTTGACAGAAAGCATCTGAGTATACTGTCTTGATAAAAGCGTAAGAATATAAAAAGGCGGTTCACGAAGAGTGAGTAAATCGTAATAAAGTCTCAAGGCTTCCTTCTGTTTGTGAAGAGCAATGGCGGTTATCATATCAAAAATTTTGTTGTTAACCTGGTGAGTGCACACATTGTCAACATCAGCCTTTGTTATAACCTTTCTCTCAAGACAGTAGGCTACAAGCTTTTCTAATTCATTTTGCAGCGAATTCATGTCCTTACCGCATTCGGACACAAGATAGTAAGCCGTGTTTGAATCAATTGAGGTATTTAAGGCTTTTGCGTAATTAAAAATCCATTTAGCCAAAGAATCCTCTGTCTGATTTACAAATTCTTCTGCGACGCCTTTATTCTGCACTGTCTTATAAAGCTTTGAACGTTTATCAACCTTTTCTTCAGAAAATATGATAATCGTATCTTCGTCTAAAGCCTTAATCGTATCGATTAATTCAGAAAATCTGCCATTTCCTGCATCAGTTGCACTTTCTTCATCAGAGCTTCCTGTTTTTGAAAACCAGCCGGAATTTTCAACAATTACAACTCTGTGCTCTGCCATAAATGGCATGGTGGTAAGTAAATTTATTACTTCATTCACCTCTGTGCCCGTGCCCTCAAAATAACTGAAATTTAAATTATCGCCCTCGTTTACCAGGGCTTTTTTCAGTGCATTTTTATAAAAAGTGCGAAGGTACGCTTCCTCTCCGAAAAGAAGATATGCCGATTTATAAACTTTTTCCTTTAAATCATTTGCAACTACGCCCATATAAACCTCGTTTATGGATTTATTTTACTCAAGATGGCATCTCATTGCAATTATCTTATGCATATTTATACAAAATTTGAATGCAGTACTGCTTCCTTAATAGTCTTAGTTTTTCA
Organism: Lachnospiraceae bacterium; assembly: GCA_963643225.1. GTDB lineage: Bacteria > Bacillota > Clostridia > Lachnospirales > Lachnospiraceae > UBA1258. The sequence continues at coordinate 46,839 of CAVIIX010000012.1, read as the reverse complement.
CTTTTCTTTATCTTCGTCCCTATTAATTACGTCAATGATATTCACAATCCGCTTCGCTACCTGCTCATATAAAGCTTATGGTAACCCGCACCTTCTCTATCTCATAGAGTATGCGGATTTATACGACTTGGTTAAACCATCTGAAATTTTTACGTCAATCTCACCACAGTCCTTCGTGCAGTAAGCCTTAATTGAAAATTTAGACAAAAGCTTTTGCACCTCTTTATGAGGGTGGCCGTATGTGTTGTTAATGCCTGCAGATATCAAGGCATTCGCAAAAGAAAATTCGGTTAACATAATCTCTGACGTACCTGTTTTTGAGCCGTGATGTGACACCTTCAAAATTTCGATTTGTCCCGTAACTTTTTTATTAATAAGATCAACAGCCGCTTCTTCTGAGGCTTTTGTGGCATCTCCCAATAACAGAGCATCAAAATCCCCGCGTTTATAAAGCATTATAAGTGAAGCTTCATTGCTGTCAGTTATGTAAACCTCTTTTTCCGGATTGAAAACATAAAAATAATTTTCATTAAATTCAACACACATGCCTTTATATATGTATGTAACCGGAATTTTTTCTCTTAAAGCCTTCATTTCAAGCCCCGAATATAAGGAGTCTTTACTTTCATCAGAAATCATCGGTAAAAAAAGATTTTTTATTAATATCCCGTTTTTAGGAAGTTCTGATAACAAATATTCAATTCCGTTTCCATGATCTGCATCGGAATGAGTCAAAAATATGCCCTGAATCCTGTCAATTCCCGACGCCTTCAAAAATGGTAAAACCGTATATTTTGCTACAGCTTTGTTCGTTGTGGAGCCACAGTCAACTATTACAGCGCTCTTAGTCCCTGTTCTTATTACAATGCACTCTCCCTGGCCTACGTACAGCATTGAAAGAGTCGGAAGCTTTAAAGAAAAGGTAAGTAATAAAAGCAAAGAGCACAAAAATATTGCTTTTATTAAGCCTTCATAATGCTTCCTTATGTAGAAAAAATAAAAAAACAGGAAAATAAAATATAAAAGCACACATATTTTTAAAGGCTTTCCGTAAATTTTAAAAAGCCCCGTTTTAACGCTTATTTCACATAAGAAATCCAGGCTCTTTAAAATTAATGCAAGCAAAAAATCTGAAAGTCCTGCCAGAAATTTTAAATTTAAAATACTTCCAAACAATCCTGAAAAAGCAAAAAATATAATGGCTCCCGAAAAAATCGTTAAAATGGCGTTTACAAAAACCGAAGCTATGGAATACTCGCTTGAATTTAACAAAGAAATCGGAAGAATAAAAAGCATGATTACTGCAGGGATTCTTAAAAGTTCCTTTAAATAACCCTTAACACCTGATTTTTTAACACCTTTTTTTTGAATAAATGTAGAATAAAAAGCAAGTGAAAACACTGTGCCATAGGAATAGGCAAACGCCGAATCAAAAACCTGACACGGATTAATTAAAATCGTTATTATAAGAGCAAAGGAAACAGAAGATAAAAAATCATAGGTCTCTTTAAATATATCAGCACAAAGTCTTACCGTGTACATAATCAGTGCTCTCACAACAGACACAGAAAAGCCAACTACTAGACCGTAAGTAAACAAAAATGCAATGGAAACGCCACAGGAAATTTCCTTTTTAAGACCCGTGTAGCGCATTACCTTATAAATAAAAGCTCCGATTGCGGATATGTGAAGTCCGGATATTACCAAAAAATGTCCCACCCCAGCTCTTGTGTACAGGTCTTTTCTTGTTTCCGATAAATGTGCTTTATCGGCTAAAAGCAAAGTATTTATGGTGCCATATTCCAAGGGGCATGATTCAATTACTCTCACGCTTAAATAATTTCTTATATTTAAGAATTTTTCCTTTATGGAAATCCTCGTTTTTTTTATTTCTGCTTTTTCTATAAAGGCGTAATAATAAATTCTTTTAGAAGCGTAATATTTGCGCTGATTAAATTCCCCGTAATTCATGGGTTCTTCATATTCGTATAAAGCCCCTGAAACCGTCACATAGCTTCCTATTGTAAGCTTTGAAGCATTGGCGACATTGTTAACATAACACATTGTGTTTTCTACAACTACCGATTTGACCTTTCCATCAGCATCAAAGGCTTTATCCTTTATATAGCCTGATATTCTAGCATACTCTCCATTTTCCCTGGAAAGATTTTGATATTTCCAGAATAGGTTTACATAAATTACATCAGACAGAAGTATTAAAATAGCAATTATGAAAAGGGGCCTTGTAAAAAATACATCACTTAACACAGATACTGTCTTTAATTTTTTCAAAGGTGCCTTCCTTTATGCCTGAAACATTCTTGATATCTTCTATTGAAGAAAAGCCTCCGTGGGTATCCCGGTAACTGATTATGTCGTTAGCCCTGGTATCTCCGATGCCACTTAGAGACTTTAATTCAGTAGCAGTCGCCGTATTTATGTTAACCATTCCCGAGGTATCCTCAGCCGTTCCACTATCCGAAAGCATTCCAAAATTTTCTATGTTCTCCTCTATTTTTGGCACCTTTATCTGAATTCCGTCATAAATTTCCTGAACCAGACAAAGGTCTTCCGCATAGCCCTCTTCAGTCACACCTCCCGCAGCGTTTATGGCTTCATACACTCTTGAGCCTTCCTCCATAATGTAAACCCCTGGATTTTTGACGCATCCTATTACCGATACGTAAATCTGAGTTTTTTCTTTAACAGCCGCATCTATAGACGCAGCAAAAGAAGCCTTAGCCTCATCCTCTAAAGCAACGCTTTCTTCAATTTCCTCGTCAAAGAGAATTTCTGCCTTTGAATCCTTAAAACCGCAGCCGGTTAAAAATAAAAGCAAGAGAAATAAAACAAAATTTTTCATTGTACCTCCGTGCCGGAGGATTTGTGCTGACAATGATTATTCTACTATTATTTCAAGCAAAAAACAATCCTTATAATTGACCTTTAATGCAAATATGCTAAATCACCCCGGTCTTTTAAAAACCGGGGTGTCAATTTTATATTTTATTCACCTATCTGTAAAACTATCTGATTGGCAAAGGAATTAAGTCTTTCTTCTACATCCTCGCCGCCCCATATATCCGTAAATGCTATTTCAAGCTGTACCCAGAGATTGGAGGTTTCCACAATTTTTGGAAGAGGAATTGAATCCCCGTATTCACTTAAGAATACATCAAAGGCTTCGCCTTCAAGATTGGCATCCTTTGCCGCAGGGAGACGACCTGTTCTTTCATATACGGAGCCTGCATATTTTGTGGTAAGGAAAGCTGCGACTTTGTTGGCTGCATCCTTCTTTTCAGAATATCCGTTTACAAGCAAAGCATTTGTAACAGAAAGCGAACGGGATTTTAAATCACCTGAAAGATCCGGAATGTTTGCATATCCGAAATCATATTTAACTGGAATTTCTATTTCCGAAGCTTCAAAAGCCTCGGAATCGTTTAAGGCTTCGCCGTCTTCAGCATTAGCTAAAGCCAATTCTCTTGCAGCCACAGCTTCATCAATTTCTGCCTGCTTTTTATCCAAAGCTTCATTGACGGTTTTAATGGCATCACTTGTGACGATAGTGTACACAAATTTACCGTCTAAAAAGTCCTTAAGCATTGAATCGTAGTCGGAGGAATCCGTATCAATTGAAAATACGGAATTAAGGTTTTGATAAATCTTCATGCAGGCAACGGAATCTGTGTTGCAGATACTGATGTTTCCTGTATCGTCACCGGCATCGCCGCCTACTATCATATAATTGCCCACGAACAAATAATTATAGAAAATATCCGATACGTCCCACTTTAAAATGGCTTCAACGCCGTCGGAAGCTTCATAAACATTTGCAAATTCTATAATGTCGTCAAAGGTCTCTGGAATAAATTCCTTCAAAGTATAGGTTTTAGCTTCCGTAACCGTTTCATCTAAAGTATTCCCTGCATTTTCCATATCTTCAAGATATTTTTCAAGGTCTTCGGCTGATAAAGAATCAGCACCCGCATCGGCATCAATATCCGACACGCCTTCTGTATTAAGCTTATCTACGTAATTCTGAAGGTATGTACGATTATATAATAAAGCCGTAGTCTCGTAGGATAAGGGATAGCCTACATAATTTCCGTCATAGGTAACCGCACTTAGTGCTCCGGCCCCGAAATGAGCCTGGTTAAGCACGCCCTCAGAATCTCTTACATTGGAAGCAAGTCCGGATAAATAGGCCTTTTCAATAGAGTCGTTTGTGAGCATGTAAACATCCGGAAAGGAATCGTTACTTAAGGATGCTTCGTTGATGTTTTCAAGATATTCTGCTGAATCAACAAGGGTAGGAATTACTCGGATATCCGGATAAAGCTCGTGGAATTCAACCGCCGCATTTGTAAAAAATTCGGTAAAATCCTCGTCTGTATACCAAAGATAAACGTTTTCAACCTGATAATAGGCATTCTTTTCGTTTTCTTCCTTGACCTGATTTTCTCTCTGCCCTACAAATATTATTCCCACAACCATTAAGGTCATAAGAGCAATAACAACTAATTTCTGACTAAATGACATTCTCAAAAATCCTTATAATGCCTTGTGAATGCTGTCCTTCAAAAGCTTAATCATGTCATCAACATTTTCTTTTGAAATCACAAGGGGTGGTACAAATCTGATTATATTTGGGCCTGCGTTAATCAACACAAGACCGTTTTGAAGGGCTTCGTTGATAATTGGACCCACAGGCACCATAAATTCAAGGCCCTGAATCAGCCCTACACCTCTGTGAGCAATTGCTTCAGGGGTTTCCTTAAGTACCTTTTCAAGCTCATCAAAAAGGTAATCGCCAACTTCATTAACATTCTTAATTATATTGGATTGGTCAAATATTTCAAGCACTTTATTTGCTGCGGCGGTTGCAAGCGGGTTGCCGCCGTAGGTGGTGCCGTGGTCTCCTGCAGCCAAAGAAAATTCCGAAACCTTCTCTGTCATTAAGAAAGCACCTATTGGGACGCCGCAGCCTAAGGCCTTGGCAGTAGTCATAATGTCAGGCTTTACACCGTATTTTTGCCATGCAAACATGTATCCCGTACGGCCCATACCGCACTGTACTTCATCTAAAATAAGTAAAATGTCGTTATCGTCGCAAAGCTTTCTTACGCCTTTAATAAATTCCTCCGTGGCAGGGTAAATGCCGCCTTCTCCCTGAACGGTTTCAAAAATAACCGCGCAGGTTTTATCGGTTATTAAAGCCTTTACAGACTCATAATCGTTCATTTTTGCAAATTTAATGTTGCCTATTCCGTTACCGAAGGGCTCTCTGTATTTTGGAGTGCCGGTTACCGAAAGGGCACCCATAGTACGTCCGTGGAAGGAATGCTCCATTGCAATGATTTCATAATCATCCTTACCCCTTTTTGAATAAGCATATTTAAGAGCGGATTTTATTGCACCTTCAACTGCCTCAGCGCCAGAATTTGTAAAGAAAACACGGTCAAGTCCCGACACCTTTGTTAACCTTTTAGCCGCCTCAATTGCAGGCACGTTGTAATAATAATTGGAAGTATGAATAATCTTATCAATCTGATTTTTTAAGGCATCATTGTATTCTTTATTGTTATAGCCCAAAGCAAATACCGAAATACCTGCCACAAAGTCTAGATATTTTTTACCCTCTTCATCATATAAATAAACTCCGTCGCCGTGATCGAACACCACAGGATAACGGTTATAGGTGTGAAGAAGCACTTTTTCTGCTTCCTCAATGTGTTCCTTCATCATAATTTAATCCTCGTCCTGACGGAAACAGGTTCCGACGCCTTCATTTGTAAAGATTTCAAGCAATAAGCAGTGGGGAGTGCGGCCATCTAAAATATGCACTCTGTTAACGCCCTCTCTTATGGCATCCGTACAGTTATTAAGCTTAGGAAGCATGCCTCCTCCGATAACGCCGCTTGAAATAAGCTCTTCAGCTTCAGTAGCAGTTAAATGCGAAATAAAAGTAGACTTATCGTTAAAGTCTCTGTACACGCCTTCAACGTCTGTTAAAAATGCAAGCTTTTCTGCTTTTACAGCCTTTGCAATGGCACATGCCGCATCATCTGCGTTTATATTATAGGTAGTGAAATTTTCATCAATACCTACAGGAGACACTATAGGAAGAAAATCCTTTTCAAGTAAATCAAGCAAAATCTTTGTATCAACACCTGTGATGTTACCTACATACCCTATGTCCTTGCCGCCAGAAAGCTTCTTTTCGCATTTAAGAAGACCGCCATCCTTACCGGAAATACCTACAGCCTTTACGCCTAATTCCTGCACCATCGCCACAAGAGATTTGTTTACCTTTCCAAGCACCATTTCGGCAATTTCCATCGTCTCCTCATCTGTTACTCTGAGTCCGTTTACAAATTCAGGTTCTTTTCCCACCTTTTCAATCCATCTGCTGATTTCCTTGCCTCCGCCGTGGACGATAATAGGCTTAAAGCCTACAAGCTTTAATAGCGTTACGTCCTTAATAACGTTTCTCTGAAGCTCCGGATTGCTCATGGCAGAGCCGCCGTATTTTACCACTATAATCTTACGATTGAACTTCTGAATATAAGGAAGCGCCTCAATCAGCACCTCTGCCTTTCCCAAAAGTTCATTCATTTCCTTCTTTTCCATTTAAACCTTCTCCTTTTAGCTTCTGTAATCAGCATTAATTTTTACATAATCATAAGTCAGATCGCAGCCCCAGGCTGTAGCCTCGGCACTTCCTTCGTGCATATCCACATAAACCGTCACTTCAGAACACTTTAATATTTTAAGTGCTTCCTCTTCGTCAAAGGAAAGGGGAGTACCCATATCGAATACCTTAAGCCTTCCTGCTTCACTCACAAAGAAAAGTTCCACGTCGTTTTGGTCAAAGGCTGCACCGGAATAACCCATTGCGCATAAAAATCTGCCAAAATTTGCATCACAGCCATAGATTGCTGCCTTTGAAAGGTTTGAGCCTACGATGGCTCTTGAAAGAGTACGTGCATCTTCCTTAGACCTTGCATTTACAACCTTTGCCTCGAACAATTTACTTGCGCCCTCTCCGTCCCCTGCCATTCTTCTGGCAAGATATTTGCATACAAAGAAAAGTGCTTCCTTAAAATTATCGTAATCTGCGCCCTCCGCCTTTATTTTGGCATTTCCGCCAAGACCATTAGCCATTAATAAAAGCGTATCGTTTGTGGAGGTGTCTCCGTCAACGGTAATCATGTTAAAGGTATCCTTTACAACATCGGAAAGCGCCTTCTGTGCCATTTCCTTTGAAATAACCGCATCCGTTGATAAAAAGCCAAGCATCGTACACATATTTGGATGAATCATGCCGGCGCCCTTACTCATGCCTCCAAGAGTTAAGGTTTTGCCTCCTGCTTCAAAAGAAACAGCAATTTCCTTATTTATAGTGTCGGTGGTCATAATGGCTTTTGAAGCAAGAGTGCCTGCTTCAAGGCTTGAATCAAGAGTTTTTGCCATCATTTTTACGCCGTTTGTAAGTCTGTCAACAGGAAGCTGCATACCGATTACACCGGTAGAAGCAACAGCAACCGATTCAAAGGGCACCCCCAAGGCTTCTTCAACCGCCTTGGCAGTAGCCTCGCAGGCATCCATACCCTCCTTACCGGTGCAGGCATTGGCAATTCCGGAATTTACCACAACTGCCTGTAAGGGCTTTCCTGAATACACAAGCCTTTGATCCCACTGCACACAGGCTGCCTTTACAACGTTGGAGGTAAAAGTGCCGGCACATACACAGGGAGCTTGCGAGTACACCATTGCCATGTCGGTTCTGTTCTTATATTTAATGTTAGCCTCACAGCTTGTAGCCTTAAAGCCTTTAGGAGCCGTAATACCGCCTGTAATCGTCTTCATTTTATTTCTCCTCTATATAAGCAATAATATTTTTTTCGTTTAAAGTAAAATCGTAATAATTTAAATCTTCTCTCTTCGTCCAGCCGATGCTCTTCCAAAAGGCATTCCCGATATCGTTTTTGGTAAAAGCAATCAGGCTTACTTTATTTATATGTTCTTTTCTCAAGGCTTCCATACAGTACACAACCATCGCCTTGCCGATACCGTGACGTCTGTATTCCTTATGCACGCACACATGGTAAAAGCAGCCACGCCTGCCGTCATGACCGCAGAGGATTGCCCCCACCACATGAGAGTTCTCAATTGCCACAACACTTGTGGTAGGATTACGCTTTAAAAACACCTCGAAGCCTTCCTTTGAATCATCGATGCTTCTGATGGCAAAACCGTTTATGGTGCTCCAGAGCTTAAAGACCTCCTCATAATCTTCTATTTTCATGGGACGGATAGTGAATTTATCCATATTTACTCCCTTCATTGCACGTTCAAGCATAATTTTAACACTTCCTGTTAATTAAATATACAACTTATTAATTAATGAAGCCAAGAAAAAATATTAAGGCCCCGACATTGCATAACTATACGTCTAAAATGAATATTATGCAACCATAAATATGCATTTTTGTGGATTTTATACACAAAATATTCATTTTTATGCATCATTTTCGACTTGCATTTGCATAAAAACAGTATTATATTAAGGAAGACATGAAACAAGCGGCGTTAAAAGCCAGTATTCATAAAGGAGATTTAAAAATGGCAAAAGAAAAAGTAATTCTTGCTTACTCGGGTGGTCTTGATACCACAGCAATTATTCCCTGGCTTAAGGAGAACTTTGATTACGAGGTAGTATGTGTATGCGTTGACTGCGGTCAGGGCAACGAGCTCGACGGTCTTGAAGAAAGAGCAAAATACTGCGGTGCTGAAAAGCTCTATATTGAAAACGTTATTGATGAATTCTGTGATGACTACATTGTGCCCTGTGTACAGGCTCACGCAGTTTATGAAAACAAATATTTATTAGGAACTTCAATGGCTCGTCCCGTTATTGCAAAGAGACTTGTTGAAATTGCAAGAAAGGAAGGTGCTACGGCAATCTGCCACGGTGCTACCGGTAAGGGTAACGACCAGATCAGATTCGAGCTTGGCATTAAGGCACTTGCTCCAGATTTAAAGATCATCGCAGCGTGGAGAAATGAAAAGTGGACTCTTGATTCCCGTGAATCAGAAATCGAATACTGCAAGCAGCATGGTATAGAGCTTCCCTTCTCTGCCGACAACTCTTACTCACGTGACCGTAACTTATGGCACATAAGCCATGAAGGTCTTGAGCTTGAGGATCCTGCCAACGAGCCAAACTACGAGCACCTGCTTGTACTCGGTACTACTCCCGAAAAGGCTCCAGACGAAGGCGAATACGTTACACTTTCTTTTGAAAAGGGTGTTCCGGTTGCCATCAACGGCACCAAGAAAAAGGTTTCAGAAATTATTACAGATTTAAATGCCCTTGGCGGCAAGCACGGTATCGGCATTGTCGATATCGTTGAAAACCGTGTAGTAGGCATGAAGTCCCGTGGTGTATACGAGACTCCCGGCGGTACAATTCTTTACGAAGCACATCAGCAGCTTGAAGAATTAATCCTCGACAGAGAGACCCTTCGTGAAAAGGAAGAAATGGGTAACAAATTTGCCCAGATTGTATACGAAGGCAAGTGGTTTTCACCTTTACGTGAAGCAGCCCAGGCATTCATCGAATCCACCCAGCAGTATGTAACAGGTGAAGTTAAATTCAAGCTTTACAAGGGCAACATCATTAAAGCCGGCACTACTTCCCCTTACTCACTCTACAATGAATCAATTGCTTCCTTCACAACAGGCGATCTTTACGACCACCACGATGCAGAAGGCTTCATTAATCTCTTTGGTCTTTCCACAAAGGTAAGAGCTATGAAGATGGCAGAGGTAAACAACAAATAAAGGAAACGCACAATGAATACCGCTCAAGTGATAGTCATTTACCTTTTAGTGGCGAATCTTTTAGGATTTCTCTCTATGGGTATAGATAAGAAACGTGCAAAAAATCACGAATGGAGAATATCTGAAGCGATGCTTTTCTTTTTTGCCATTATCGGCGGCAGCATCGGTTCAATCTTAGGCATGAAGCTTTTTAGACACAAAACCAAACACTGGTATTTTGTGTGGGGCATGCCCGCGATATTAATTCTCCAAATTGCATTAATATTCATCTTCAATTTTGTCTTGGGCCTCAAAATCTGGTGAAGTCAATGATATTAGCAATTCGTTTCGCTACGGCTCTGCTAAAAGCTAAAAAACCCACTGCCTAAAGGCAGTGGGTTTTCTTGGGTTTTTATAAAAGCGAGTGTGCTCTATACCTCTGCGATAATCTCAATTTCGCATAAAACGTTTTTAGGAAGCTGTTTTACGGCTACGCAGCTGCGGGCAGGCTTTGAAATAAAGAATTTTTCGTATTCTTCGTTGAAAGCCTTAAAGTCTTCCATCTGTGCAAGAAAGCATGTGGTTTTGATGACATTTTCATAACCTATGCCTGCTGCCTTTAAAAGCTCTCCTATATTTTTACATACAAGATTTGTCTGTTCTTTGATGTCTCCTGTTGACACTTCTCCTGTCTCAGGGTTAATGGCAATCTGCCCTGAAGCATAGAAAAACCCGTTTGAGATAAAGCCCTGTGAATAGGGGCCGATGGCCGCAGGTGCCTTTTTTGTTTCTACTAATTTCATTTACTTATTCTCCTTTAATTATTCGTAACTATTCTTCAAATTCAGCAAGCACATAGAAGCCTCTTTGGGTTTCTTTTACGCTTAAAACCTTTCCTTTACGTGCCTTAAGGCGCTGGTTAAAGGGAATGTTAGGGCTCATGGCAAGAGAGGGGTCGATGGTGTAGTAATAATTTGATGGAAGCAAGCCTTCCGTAACTGTGATGTCATCTCCCTCTTTTAAAAGTCCCGGTCTTTCCATTTTAAATTCTATTTCCCGCATAATTACCTCGTGATTATTTATTTGAACAGAGTGCATATTTTTTAGGTGAAATACCTACGGCCTTGGTAAAAGCCTTAAAGAAGCTTGAATAATCTGTAAAGCCGCTCTGTTCACAGGCTTCCTGAACACTTAAGCCCCCGCTTAAGAAGGCCTTTGCAATGGAAATACGGCGTGCTGTAATGTATTTGTTTACGGTAGTGCCTGTAGCCTGTTTAAAAATCCTGCATATGTAGGATTCGCTTATATGAAAGGTTTCCGATAAATCTTCAATCCTGATAGTCTGGGATATGTTTCTGTTAATGTACCCTAAGATTTCGTCTACCTGAGGATTATATTTAACGGTTTCCTTTACCTCAGACTCCTCTTCGTGGACGCCGTAGGCCTTGTTAAGGAGTACCAAAAGCTCCATGAAAGCGGCGGTTTCAAGCACCTCGTGGGCATAGTCATTAGAATTCGTAATTTTATTAATCAGATAAAGAAAATCCCGCTGCTGTTCTTTAGACAAAGAAATCCTGTGAGAAAAGCCGGGGCCTCGTTCCAAAAAGCATCTGCTTAAATCGGCATCCCCCAAGGATAATGTCTTTAAATAATCAGGGTGCACCGACAGCACGATACGCTCATGAACACACTCCTCTATCCGTGTGATGTAGTGGCTTTCATACTGATTAATGACGAAAACATCACCAGGGGCAATAGAATAAAATTTATTATCTATAAGGAACTGTTTGCCTCCGGAAATAGAATAATAAATTTCAATACAGTCATGGATGTGCATATCCATCGTCTTTTCTTCTTTATAAAGATGGGCCACTGCAAAGGTCTTTGTATCAAGGCAGCTCTGCATGGCAAGCTTGCAGGATGTGAACTCTTTCATGATATTTATTTTATCACAGAAAATTTTTACTAACAATCAGTCTTAAAAAGAATCCTGCTTACTTCATATAGGTAAAAAACAATTCGTTAATAATTGTTTCATACAATTAGCGTGTATGTTTGTGAGTAAATCTTTGTATTAAAGGAGCCTTGCTATGTCTCGTAAAAGTAAAATTTATTTATTGATTATGTCAGTCGTTTTAGTTGCAATAATTGCTGCAACCTCCTATTATATTTGCCTGCTTCAGGCCTTTAATAATACAGAAAGAACAATTTCCTATCAGGAGGAAGGAGATGTTAGTTTTGTAATTGGGCCAAGGTTCGGCGAATCCTGGCTGAAAAGAGATGTGGTTATAGACGATACCCTTTGCACTCTTACAGGTACCACCTTTGATTTAACTTTTACAAATGCCACAGACTACACAGTCGATGACTGGAAAATCAGAATCGACATAGGCTGTCAGTGCTTTGTAAACCAGAACTGGTGCGGTTCTTTGGAAATTCATCAGTTTAGAAACGATGTCGAGACCACCCAGACTCTTGCATTGAAGAGTGACATGAGTGCAATGCTTGATTCTATCAAGCTTGACTATTACATGTTAGGTCAGGATCTTTTGATACGCCTTGAAGAAGGTGACTACCTTGTTTACATTCCGGATTCAGCTACAGAGCTTCCGGTAAATCCTGCCGGCAATGAGCCTTCAACCGTTACATGCGGCATCATCTTCTATTACCTGACAAATTCACCTGTTGAGACAGCTACCGCCAACTATACTTTTAACAGAACCTTTATGCAGGGCGATGCTGCCAATTACCTTATAGCAGCAATGATAATCTGGGGAATCGGTGCAATTGCCGGCATAATCGTGTTTGTATCCTATTCCGTTATTAAGAAGCACCTTGAGTTAAAATTAAGCGGCATGTCTGCCATGAACGGTCTCTTTGATTACATATTTACCGTTGACCTAAAGACCTGCAACACCTTTATGGTCTCAAGTATTGAAGATACAAGCGAAGCGGGTTCCGAAGAATATGACATATTTGAACGCATCATCACTGATACGGAGCCTTTATATAAAGAAACCTTACTTGAATTCTTAAATTTAGACACTGTTGAAAACCGTCTTATCACAAACGACAGCCTTGTTTATGAATTTAAAAGCAGCGAAAAGGGCTGGTGTTCCATTAGATTTTTGCCCCTTGAACGTAACCGTGTGGGACAGCTTGAAAAGGTATTATTTACTGTTCGTCTTATTAACGATGAACACGAGCAGCTTGAAAAATCCAAGAAAAATATTGAAGAGATAGCAAAAGAAAATGCATTTAAAAATGAATATCTTGTCACTACCTCCAATCAGCTGACAGAGGTTGCAAAAAACATCACAGCAGGAAGCAGTCATTTACTTACTGAAAATTTAAGTGAGGAAAATAAAGTCACAGTACACAACATTATAACCGGTGCCAATATAATTGATGCTACTCTGAATCTTACAAGAGACTATGTGGAAGCCCTTGACGGCACGCTTCATGATATATCCTGTAATTATACGATTAAACAGCTTGTAGCAGAGCTTGAAGAGCTTGTTTTTCCGTTTAAGGCTAAGAAGGCCTTTGAATTTAAGACAGACGTGCTTGCAGACGACCTTCAGACTCTTAAAGGAGACTATTTAAGAATTAAGGCTGTACTTTTAAACCTTTATAAATATATAATTATGAGGTCAGACAACGCCACCATTACCCTTGGTGTATACGGAAAAGCAGACGGCGACACGATTCACCTTCTTTATTCCTTAAAGATAATTGGCACGTGTCCCTCAATATCCGAAGATGCCACTGAATTTAAGGTAGGCAACAAGGTACTTGAAATCATGGGTTCTTCCTTGAAGACGGTAAGCGTTGACGGCAATTTAAGCGACATCCATTTTTCTTTAGACCAGAAAGTCGTAAGATAAGGGGTATTTAAGTGATAACCATTTTATACGCATCCTGTCTTGTGTTCTCGATATTACTCGTGATTTACATGGGGCTTAAAAATTATGATAATGTAGATATTTATTCCTGGACGATAACGGTTATGGTGCCGATTATCCTGCTTGGATATACTCTTAAAACCGTAGTGCAGACACCGGAGGCTGCAAAATTTGCCTTCTGTTTCATTTATTTAGACAGTACGGTTTTACTTGTAGTAACGATTTTCTCAATGTTGCGATTCATGGGAGTAAACGTACATCCCATCTTAAAAATCATCGGTTACAGTGCTGCCTTTTGTCACATGGCAGTAGTATGGCTGTGCGTGGAAAACAAGCTTTACTATGACAGCATGGTCTTAATTGACACAGGCTACGGCATCGCCACAAAGATGACAAGCGGTCCCTTAAAAATAATACACTTTGTGTTTTTAACGCTTGCCGTCCTTACGATTATCTGTCTTTTGATATACGGCTATGTCAGGAAAGGTACCTATTCCCATAAAGTATTAAATACCTACTGCGCCATTATTTTATCCGGTGTTTTTGTTTATGCAATTGAGCTTACGATTGACGTAAATTTTTCAATTCTGCCTTTTCTTTATACGATTTCTGCAGGTATTGTGGTTTTTAACTACGATCACGTATACACACATAATATTTCCTGTCTTGTATCGCAGCAGCAGAAATATTACGGAACCAAGGGTTATATTGCCTTTGACTTAAAGAAAAATTTCTTAAGCTGTAATGATAAGATTTTTAATTTCTTTCCTGAATTAATCACTCATCGTGTGGATACCCCTCTTCCAGACGACTTACCTAAGCTTCAGGAGCTCTTCTACGGTCTGATGAGAGATTTTGAAAGACACGGTATTAACTTTAGCATCTTTAATTCAGAAGACAGAATTGTAAAATGTGAAATTTCAAAATTCACTTTAACCAATGGGGCGAAGCCACGCGGCTATCTGTTTGACGTCTACGACGTTACTAAGGAACAGCATGCCATTAAGGTTATGGAATCCTATAACGATACTCTTAACGCAGAGGTTAAGCAGAAAGCCGACAACATTAAGTCAATTCAGCAAAAGGTTGTATTGGGGCTTGCCAACATGGTTGAAAACCGAGACAACAATACAGGCGGCCACGTAAAACGTACCAGTGATATCATTAAATATCTTGTGGAAGAAGCCATCAGGCAGGGAGTTTACGATATATCTGAAGAAAAGGCTACAGACATTATACGTTCCGCTCCAATGCACGACCTTGGCAAGATTTCAATTGATAATTCAATTCTGTGTAAGCCGGGACGCTTAACAGATGAAGAATATGCCATCATGAAGACTCACTCTCCAAGGAGCGGTGAAATCGTAAAGCTGATTTTACAGGACGTTGAAGAGGAGCATTTTGTAAGGATAGCCTACAACGTAGCACGGTATCATCACGAGCGCTGGGATGGCCGTGGTTATCCTGAAGGCTTAGTGGGTGAAATGGTTCCCCTGGAAGCAAGAATCATGGCGGTTGCAGACGTATACGATGCTTTGGTAAGCAAGCGTTGCTACAAGGAGCCTATGAGCTTTGATAAGGCAAAAGAAATAATGTTAGAGGGCATGGGTACACAGTTTGATCCCACAATGCTTCCGGTATTCTTAGGCTGTTGCAGCAGGCTTGAAGAATATTACAGCTATAACAACTAAAACAAAGATCCCGGAAGTAACCTTCCGGGATTTATTTTTCTTTATACATAGTATGCTGAAGAAAATCAAGGTTAACAGCAGGTTATTTCTTTGTTAACATAAAATTAACTGAAAATTTCTTTAAATTCTAAAACATTATTGTAAGTTTCGAAATTTCAGTATAAAATGTAGGAAGGTATTGTCATATGCCTTCTTATATTCTTAAAATCTCACAATTGGGGGTTATATTGCATGTTTAAAGTAATTGCTGTAGACGATGAACAGAACGCGTTAAACCGTTTCGAAAGGCTCATTACCAATGATAACCGTTTAGAGCTTTTAAAGACCTTTACAAAGCCTGCAGACGCTATTGAGTTTCTTAAGACAAACCATGTAGATATTGCTTTTCTTGATATAGAAATGCCTGAGATGACAGGTTTGGAGCTGGCAGAATATTTGATGGACTCTAATCCTTATTTGGAAATAGTCTTCGTAACTGCTTATAACCAGTATGCTTTGGAGGCCTTCAGAGCACACGCTACCGGTTACCTCTTAAAGCCTCTCTCTCACGATGACTTTACTGCCCAGATTGACATTATGGAAAAGAAGCTTGATAAGAAGCATGTGGTAGAGGACGACAAGCTTATTTTCAACTGCTTTGGCGCTTTCTCAATCAAAAAAGCTGCAGACATGGAGCCTTTAAGATTCAGAACAAGCAAGGCTGAGGAATTACTTGCCTACCTTATTCAGAACGAAGGCAGAGCACGCTCCAAGGATATGATTTTAGATACCCTCTGGCCAGATGCAGACCTTGACAAGGCAGCCAATAATTTCCGCGTTACCTGCACCTACATTCGTTCTACACTTGCAGATTTCGGATATACGGACGTGCTTATAAGAGATCACGACGATTACAGCATCAACACCTCCCGTATTAAGTGCGACTATCTTGATTTCAGAAACAAAATTTCAAGCCCCGACTCTCTTCCTTTGGCAGACATTGAGGCGCTTGTAAGCATCTACAAGGGACCTTACCTTGAGAACCGCTTCTACGATTGGGCAGAAGAAACAAAGGGATGGCTTGAAAGCAGATACATCCAGCTTCTTTACAGAGCCGGAAGGCTTTATTCAGAGGCTGATAGAATCGATGCAGCTATCGATTCCTATGAAGCCGTTCTTCACGTAGACCTTTACGAGGAAGACGCCTTTAAAGAAATCATCCACTTAAAGCAAAAGAAGCTTCCTCCCGCTGCCATTCGTGATTACTACGAAAAATATCGCAACGCTCTTTTCAAGGAATACGGCCTTGAACCTTCTCGCGAGGTAAAAGATTTAATTAAGACGATTTAATCAGTCGGAAAGAGGTATTAATGGCATCCGTTTTACGCGCCTTTTGCGTTGTTTCATGTTTTGTAACAGGTATATACTGCAGTATATTCTATTATTATTTCAGAAACTCAAGACGTATGATTTGGTTTGCTGCATTATGCTTCGCTCTTGGCATTAATATTAATTTTGCAATAGCACTTCATCCATATGCGTTACTGAATGCCGGCTACACAGTCGGCATTCAGGATAATATATATCTTTGTTCCTTTGGGCTTACGACTATGTGTTTAAACATCTACTCAGGCTACATAATGCCTGCAAAATATGCCCGTTTCCACTTAATCTACAATTATACATGCCTCATTCTTGTGGCAGCCTGCCTGATTGTTCCTGATTCCTTTATCACGACCATGTACTTAATTTTAGGAATATTTTCGCTGCTTACCTATCTCTTTTCACTAAACATGTCTTTAAAGAAAGTATATGACGGTGAGATTTTCTATGTCTATCCTGCATCTGCCTACTGGATCATTTTTGTTATGTCCGTGGTAGGCTATATACTTATATTAACAGGTCATGATTTTACAAGCCCCAGAGTAATATGTACGCCTGTTTTTCTTTTGCTGCATGCTATAATGCTGACGCATCAGTACAGTTTATCAATTAAAAAGACGAAAGCCTTATCCTCTTCTCTTGCAGACACCATTGAACGCATCAACAATTCAGACAACGCTCTTATGTGTACACAGATGAAGGCAGATTTTTTGTATAAATCCCTTGATTTAATCAGCAAAAAGTGTGACGAGGACCCTTATGTTGCAGAGGATTTGACAGTTTCTTTATCTAAATATTTACGACACACCCTTAATTTCCAGCAGTTACACGGAATCGTGCCTTTAAATAACGAAATTGAGCTTACAAAATCCTTTATCTCTATTGAAAAGGAACGTAATCAAAGAGTCACCTTTGAATATAAATTTCCAGACCCTATCCCCGAATTTCATATTCCCCCGCTGTCGATTCAGCCTTTAGTTGAAAATGCCATAGAACACGCCTTTACCCCTTCAAGTAAGGACCCTAAGATTACCATTACCATTATTCCCTACAGGGATTATTACCATATCGACGTATCCGATAACGGAGAAGGTATGGCAGAAGACATGGTGGAGTCTTTAACCGATTCCCTTCACGACAGCGCCAGAATCGGTATTTACAACATTCATTCAAGACTCATAAGCCTTTTTGGAAAAGGCCTTGTAATACAGTCAGCACCCGGCGTCGGTACCAGTGTTTCTTTTGTGGTGCCTCCCGATACAATTGCCTACCTTAAAGAAAAGGAGGAATCGATGTGAAAAGAGTAATTACAGCAATAATGCTTATTATTATAATTCCTGTTTTGCTTATCACTTCCCTTTACGTGGCAGACAGTTTGATGCAGTCTGAACCCATCGAAGCATCTTCCTCTGCAGGCTTATATCAGACTTCCTATATTGAGGAAAACAGGCTTTATGAATTAAAAGGAAACATCGGCTGCTTCCACGGGGCAATCTTCATGCCCACCACATACAATTCAGCATATTCAGACTCAACCTTCGAAACAAGGCTTTCTGAGATAGCTAAAAATTACGCGACCTATACTTCCATTAATAAGCTTAAGGAGATAAAGTGCGATGACTGCATTGCAGATGGAAGTTACAAGGCTACAGTCTGCTTTTTTTTAAAGCTTCCCGCCAATCAGGACTATGCCCTCTGGATTCCTGCAGAATTTTGTGAATACCGAGTATACGTAAACGGGGAATTTGTAAAGCAGTCGGAAACCTTCAGAAGTAAAACCCCTGTATATGCTTCTGCTTTCTATGTGGAACTGCCTTCAAATGCTACCGGCAATTATGAAGTCATCATCAATTTTATTTCTCCCCTTGACTATTATAATTTTGATTCAGACACAGTTTTAATAGGTACTCTTGATGAAATTTCAGATTCCTTCTTAAACGTATCAAGAATAAGCCTTGCCCTTACCTCTTTAATAATATTTACGGTTATATTTTCATTAATACAGATTATTACCTTTAAATCAGACAAGCGTTTAAGAGCCTTTATACTTTTATCAGTTGCCACTTTCTTAGTTACAGCCTTTACAGACGGCCGCATAATAATGCTCTTTATACCAAAGCTTCCTTATCAGCTTGGAAGCTTCATGGAGATCTTTTCAATACCGTTGTTTTTAGTAGCTCTTCTGAATTTTACAAAGACCTTATACCCTGACTTCTATCCAAAGAAAATCGGTATAGTATTTGATTTTCTTTTTCTGATTCCTTTTTTTAATGCTTTGTCCTTAGGACAGTTTATACCCTTACGTTGCCTTTCAACCATTGTATTGATTATTCCTTACGCTATCTGCCTTTACGTATTTGTCGTGGCCTATGAAAAGCAGGAAAAGCTTGTGGGCTTTTACGGTACAAGCGTTTTGGCAACGATAATAAGCGTGCTGCTATGTATAGTAACTCAGAAGTTTACTATTCCCGGACGCTTTGAATACATGCTTGGATATATAGTATTTGCCTTCACCATGGTTATCATAATGGCCGAAGAATATGCCCGTCAGAACCGCGACGAAATCTTCTATACAGAAGAATTAAAGAGACAGTTAGCTGCCATGCAGGCAAGCGAAAACGCCTTTTTAAATGCTCAGATGAAGCCGCACTTTTTATATAACACGTTAAACACCATTGCAGACCTGTGCGTAACGGATTCAAAGAAGGCTCAAAAGCTTATAAATTCTCTTTCAGAATATTTAAAGCTTATTTTATCCATTGATAACATGGACGAAACCGTTCCCTTAAGGCGTGAGCTTGAGCTTGTAGAAGCCTACACCGACATAGAAAAGGAAAGATTTCCATCAATCAGCTTCTATACTGATTTACCCATACGGCTTCCTGCCATCACAATGCCCCCGCTTACCATTCAGCCTTTAATTGAAAACGCCATAAAACACGGCGTCAGAAAATTAAATAAGCCGGGTGTTGTTACTTTAAGAATCGTTAACAACCCCGACAGCGTTGATTTCTTTGTAAGTGATAACGGCATCGGCATGGACGAAGAAACCATACACAAGCTCTTGACAAGAGTGCCAAAAGAAAACCAGAGTATCGGTGTTTACAACATCGACAAACGCTTAAAACACCTTTACAAAAAAGGACTCACCGTCGAAAGTACTCCCGGCCTTGGCACCTGCGTAAGTTTTAAAGTATATAAGTTTATGTAAGGATATTCTTCGTACATTTACCTATTAATTGAAACCTGATATCAGATTCCAATTTTTATGTCCGCAAAAAGGGCTCGCATGCGACCAGGCTCAACCTTACAGATTTTGCGGTCGTAAGTGTACAAGCCGTTTGTTTCATCCTCAACGTCCGTTATCTGAGTGTAGATAGCGCCGCATAAGCCCTGTTTAATGGCTGGTATTATTTCGCTTCTGTAAAGCTTTTCTATTATGTCTGTAAGCTCTTTTGTATCTTTTGCCGCACCATACCCGTAATTGCCCCTTTTGTTAAAGGAATGCTCTTTTACTTTTAAGGAATATCCGCCAAATTCAGATAAAATAACCGGGCGGCCGGTACGCTCAAGTTTCTTTAAATCAAATGCTTTGAAATAAATGTGGTGGGAGTCAACATCGCTGTACTCCTGCCAGAACCACCCTGATGTAGAATCAATAATACGTGTTTTATCCATTGCCTTCACGATATTGTACATAATGTCTGAATCAAACTGTCCAAATCCCTCGTTAAAGATTGTGTAGTACACGATGCATGGAAAATTGTATAAGTGGGCAAGGGTCTGCTCCATTGTCCGTTCAAAGGAAAATTTCACTTCGTCCTTAACTCTTCTTTTTATGTCACTACTTTTCTTAAAGCCCAGCGTCGGAAGTGCCGTATCACGAATAAAGGAATACCTTCCGTTATTTACACAGTCCTGGAACACAAGCATTCCTAAACGGTCGCAGGCTTCGTAAAAGCATTCTGGCTCGATTTTAATGTGCTTTCTGATGGTGTTAAAGCCAAGAGCTTTTAATCGTCTGATATCCTCTTCGTACACTTTTTCGTTATTGGGAGTATAAATGCCCTCTGGGAAATAACCCTGATCCAGCACTCCATTGAAAAAGAAAGGCTTTCCGTTTAATAAAATTCTGTTAATGCCGTCAACCCTTTCAATTGTAACGGTACGAAGGCCAAAATAGGATTTTATTTCGTCGTTATCCGTGCGCACGTATATGTCGTAAAGATTAGGCTCCTCCGGAGTCCAAAGCATAGGATTCTTAATATTAATGTTAAAAAAGGGCGCATCAAAATCTCCTTCATAAACAAGGCGTCCGCCAAAGAAAACAGACACATGAAAATCCGTGGCTTCGGTTTTTAAATTAACGGAAATCTTATCTAAATAAGGTGTAATTTCAATAGCCTCAATATAATTTTTAGGAACGCTTTCAAGCCACACAGACTGCCAGATACCGGTAACTGGTGTGTACCACATGCCGCCGCGATGTTTCTTTTGCTTGCCGTATGGGTAAAGCTTATTTAAGGTATCCTTTACCTTCACCGTCAGTTTGTGGATCTTATCCTCTGTCACAAAATCAGTAATGTCAAAAGAAAAAGGCAAATATCCGCCTTCGTGATGACAAACGTAATGATTGTCAATGTAAACGTCACAAATCGTATCAACCGCTCCGAAATGTAACAGCACCCTGTCCTTTATAAATCCCTTTTCCAAAATTATGTTGCGAAAATAGGTATATTCCTTTGGCACCTTTCCCATAAAGCCTGAATTTTTGCTTTCAAGGCAAAATGGCACCGTCACACCGTCGTCCCACTTTCCGTTTAAGCATATGTAGGATTCTCTCACCATTGAAGGGCGTGGATAACCTCCCATAGGCTTATTGTGAATTTCATAATCGGTTTTAAGTATGTTAAAGCGTTTATTGTTCATAAATTTTCTCCACATTAATATTACCTACATTTTAGCACAGAAGGGCCTTGATAAATAGGGCTTTACCCCAAAATCGCCTTGACTATGTTTTCTTTTTACGTTACGATATTTAGGTTAAAAAATAAGGAGGACGTATTATGAGCCGAATCAGATTCTATAATACCTTAACTAAAAAGGTTGAAGACTTTACACCAATTGAAGAAGGCAGGGTATCACTTTATACCTGTGGACCTACCGTTTATCACTTTGCACACATTGGTAACCTTCGATGTTACATTATGGAAGACATTCTGGACCGTTCCCTTCGTTATGCAGGCTACGATGTAAAGCGCGTTATGAACATCACAGACGTAGGACACCTTACAAGTGATGCCGACACCGGTAACGACAAGATGGTCGAAGGCGCAAAGAGAGAGCACAAAACCGTTATGGAAATCGCAAAATTCTATACCGACGCTTTCTTTAAGGACTGCACCCGCTTAAACATCCGCCGTCCCGACGTTGTAGAGCCTGCCACCAACTGCATTGCAGAATTCATTCACATGATTGAAGTACTCCTTGAAAAGGGCTATGCATACATTGCTGGTGAAAACGTTTATTTTGACACTTCCAAATTAAAAGAATACTACGTACTCTCCAATCAGAATGAAGACGACCTGAAGGTAGCCGTAAGAGACGACGTAGATGAAGATACCAACAAAAGAAACAAAAACGACTTCGTATTATGGTTTACCAAATCTAAATTTGAAGACCAGGCATTAAAGTGGGACAGTCCCTGGGGCGTTGGTTACCCCGGCTGGCACATTGAATGCTCCTGCATCAGCATGAAGCATTTAGGCGAC
Organism: Lachnospiraceae bacterium; assembly: GCA_963643225.1. Taxonomy (GTDB): domain Bacteria; phylum Bacillota; class Clostridia; order Lachnospirales; family Lachnospiraceae; genus UBA1258. Next base: position 24,282 of record CAVIIX010000012.1, on the reverse strand, counting down.
AGGCTTGACATCCACTGTGGCGGTATCGACAACATCTTCCCCCACCACACCAACGAAATTGCCCAGTCCGAATCCTACCTCGGTCACAAATGGTGCAATTACTGGTTCCATGTACACCACCTAAACGAAAAGGGCGGCAAAAAAATGAGCAAATCCTCAGGCGAATTTTTGTGTGTGGATTTACTTATTGAAAAAGGCTACAACCCCCTTGTATACAGAATGTTCTGCTTACAGAGCCACTACCGCAAGCCTCTTGAATTCAGCTTTGAAGTAATGGATCAGGTAAAGAGTCAGTACGAAAAATTAAAGAAGCAGGTATTAAAGCTTAAATCAGAAGCTTGCGCCGGAGCAGTTGATGCTAGCGTATTTAATGCTTATAAAGAAAAATTCCTTGATGCCCTCGGTAACGATTTAAACACCTCCCAGGCCATCACCGTTTTGTACGATGTCTTAAAGACTGACACCAATGCAGCCACAAAGCTTGCTTTAATCAACGACTTCGATACCGTTTTATGCTTAGACCTTGCAAAGGAAGCCGAGACTTCAGCACCTTCACTAGACCCTGAGCTTGAAGCTTACGTTCTTAAAAAGCTTGAAGAAAGAAAGGAAGCAAAGAAGAATAAAGACTTTGCTACAGCCGATGCCATCAGAGAAGAGCTTTCTGCAAAAGGCATCCTCATAAAAGACACCAGAGAAGGCACCACCTGGAGCCTTGCATAAGCCAGGAGTAGCTTGAAGGTATCGTGCCTAGCGCAGTCGCCTTTGCGACATATTCCTTACGTGCAAGTGCGATATCAGCTGAGCGTTTTAATCGTATAGGAACGAAATTTCCATAACGATAAGAAAATCAAAAGCCGTCGGAAACCGACGGCTTTTTTCAAATTTTTAAACGCTCTAAGGCTTTGTCTGTTCCAGGTTAAGGTATGCAGTAAAGATTGCTTCCTTTAAGGCTACCATGGAGCTTCTGGAGATTAAGCCTAAAAGCTCACCTTCACATTCAACAAGTACCGTGTCGCCATCGTTACGATAGCACACAATGTTGACTTCCGGGTACTCTTCGTTTTCAAGAGTAACTGTTAAATCAAGCTCCACTGTTGAGTCGTTCTTTACTGCTTTAAAATCAGTGATGATGAGTTCCTTTAAATCTGAAATAATAGTTGAAGCATCAACAACCTCATTATTTAAATAATAGTCGCCGACTTCATCCTCTGTGCCTTCACCTTCTGTGACAACATAATTAATGTCAATGTCGTTTCCTTCAATGTTTGAACGGATGCCCTTTACTTCGCTTGAGGTAACGGAAATTACTTCTGTGGGACGAAGTGTGTCGTAGGTGCCGTTTACAAGAGTTTCATAAACGGATGAAGAAACCGAATAAACAATTTCTGAATTTTTAAGGCGTACATACACAAGCTTGTCAGGTTCTTCTCCTTCCTCAGGCTTTGAAGCAGGATCAACAACATAGCCTACGTACAAAACATAGGAAGCTTCCTCTTTTTCTTCTGAGTCTTCAATGTCGTTTTCGCCACTGACTGTAATGGTCAAAGCAGGCTTGTCAAGACCGAATACAGACAAATCCTCCAAAGACGCAATGTATGTAGCGTAGGTCGTAAGCTTTAAATCCGAAACAGTTTCCATGTATTCTGTAACTGCTATCGTAGATAAAGCCTTTTTAGTGTCTGAAACAGTCATAAAATAATCATAGTCATCTGTGTATAGATAATCTGCTTCAGGCTCGTAGGTGATTGTATTTGTAAAATCACCTGCTATATCGAATTCTAAAATTGTGTCAATTGATGGAATCGTGTCGTTTAAAATAAAGTCGTCTCTGTCTACGGATACATGCTCAAGTAAGTCTGTATCGATTAAATAAACTCTTCCGTCTCCGATTGAAACATATCGCTTTTCATCCATTATCGAATAGTCACCAAGGGCTATGGTTAATTCTCCTTCAGTCAAGGAAAATACTATTGTTGATTCAGGATCTTCAAGACCATACTGGCTGTAATCTTCTATGTCTTCGATAATAAAGCTGGCATGCACCGATTCAAAATCTTTTAAAAAATCCTTGATTTTATCCTGGTCTACAGGGAAGGAAGCATCTGCTGCATCCACCCATTCTTCTTCCTGCTTAGTAAATTCAAGGTTTTCCCCCTCTACGTCCCAGGAAAAGCAGGTAATATCCTCTTCGTTTACTGCAACAATTACTTCATCAATTGTCTGTATTGAATCAATGTGCTTTTCTACAGTGTTTACCACAACGGTTCCTACGATTAACGCTGCCAGAACCGTCACTAAAATAATTAACGTACGTGTTCTCTTCATGCTTTCTTTCTCCTTCTGATAACCTCATCGATACCATAAAGAAGGTAAGCTAAAGGAATGATTCCGATAAGGCAGATTTTAATAGTGGAAGCCTGTGAATCGGAAATTGTAAGGTATGTATAATCAAGACTCTTTGAACGGATTGCAATTGTCTCGCTTTCACCTATCATCCAGGAAAGGGAATTCATAACAAAGTCAGTGTTTGCGCCTGAGGAATAGGAAATATACATATCGTCTATTACGTAATCTGAGCTTACCCACACCATTTTTCCTTTTCCGTCTTCAACTGATACAGCCAAAGAAAAGGGTCCTGCTATATCTTCTTCTGTCTGCTCATAGCTTGTAAGAGCGTAGCCTTCAAGTTTTGAAAAGGCAGCATCGGAAGTAGATAAAAGGCTTGTAACAGTGGCACCGTTATTGGATGAAGAAACAGTCATGCCCTGGGCAATTGATACAATGACATAATTGGTGCCCTCAAGTAAGGCGTCTGTAATTTCCGAAGATTCAATTTCTGGAAGGCAGATGTAGGGTGCCTGGAAAGCATAATATTCTCTGTTACCCTCAAGCACGATACCTTCATTGGTGGTTACGCCATAATTTTCAAGAACAGTCTGTAAATTTTCAAGACTTCCTTCTTCCTTAAGGCCTGCAAATACCAGTAGATGACCGCCGTTTGCAACATATTCTGAAAGCATTTTGGCTTCTTCCTTGGATAAATCACTTGTAGGGCTGTTAATGATAACGCAGTCTGCATCTTTAGGCACTTCATCCACATTCAAAAGTGAAAATTCAGAGGTTTCCATGTTGGCTCTTTCAATAGAAGTAGCAATTGTCTCTGAAAGTTCAGCCTCGCCATGGCCTGTTAATAAATAAATCTGAGGAAGGTCATCAGAAATTACGTAGTCGATTGCAGTTGTAATTTCTCCTTCACCGTCAAAATACTGGGTAGCGGAGCCTGTAGTGTAATAATCTGTTGTGTCGTATTCGTAAATGTCGTAATAGCTTATATATCTTGATTTATCGCCACATTCTACGATTAGAGAGTTGTTATAAACCGTATCCTCTGTGTACTGTTTTGCAAAGGTAGGATACACATCCGGATTTTTCTTAATAATTTCAAGGTTATCTGAAAGTGCATCATAGACTCCCAATAATCTTTCGATTACCGTATCTTCTTCACCTGACTGTACTATCCAGTAAATCTTTACTTCCTTTTCAAGGTTCTGAACTACAACCTTTGTGGAGGAAGTGAGGGAATAAAGCTGGGCCGATGAAATATCATACTGGGTTAAATTGGAAGGAAGTGCCTCTGCAAATACGTTTAACGCGATTAAAATAAGCAATGCGATTACGCTCATTAGCACGCTGTAACCGCCTACTTTAGCAGTACGGGTATTTAAGGCATCTCTGTTTTTCTTTAAATAGTCCTTAATTGAAAATCTTTTATTTGTCTTTTCCATTATCAGTTGTACCTCCTTTTCTCAAGTGACTGCACGCACAGGAATAAGAAGAATACGATTACACTTACGTAATAAATAATTGCTGTTAAATCAAACACGCCGTTTACGAAGGTGTAGAAGCGTTCAAATAAAGAAAGCTTATTCATGACATTTGGAAGTAAGCCTTCAAGTGTTTCTGCGCTCTTAATATATACAATCAAAGCCGCAACAGCGAGGATTCCTGCAGTACCAAAGCCTGCAATATCCGACTTTGTTAAAAATCTTATGACCAGTCCAAGGAGCAAAAGCACTACAAGAATGCTTATGAAGGCGCCGGTTGCGGTGCTTGAAACGTAATCTGCAAGGGTGGCGCTGTAATAATTAAAAAGCATTACCACTACGCAAATGCCGGCTGCCATACCCTGAGACTCGGTCAGTGAGGAGATGAACATGCCTATGGATATAAGTGCTAAACCCATGCAAAAGAAAGCAAAAAGTGATCCATAGGATGTAGGAAGATAAACATCCCCGTATTTTGAAAAAAGTAAGGGATAGAAGCTTATGATAATCATAGGAAGTAAATAAACTATTCCAAGAGCAAGAAACTTACCCACTACCACGTCGGTTGTAGTGATGGGAAGTGAATATAAAAGCTGATCTGTACGCTGTTTTCTTTCGTCAGCGATTATACGCATGGTAAGAACAGGTACGATAATAATAAATACGATTGAAATAAATGCAAGCACGTATTCAAAGTTGGCAACTGAAGACTCTATGTTATATAAGAGTGCTCCAAGGCCTGTAAATATCAGTAAGAATGCGCCGAATACATAGGCAGTCAGACTGTTGTAATATAATTTAAGTTCGTGTCTTAATACAGCTAACATTATTCTGCCTCCTCTTCTTCATTCTCAGTCATAATTTTTAATTCATTTTCTTTTGCAGCATCATCTGCCTCGGTAATCTCGATGAAGATATCTTCAAGGCTTGCCTTGACGGGGTTAAGGTTCATAACTGCTATGTGTGCTTCTGCAAAAGAAAAGAAAAGCTCTTTACACTTACTTTCAAGGTCTTCTTCACTTACTGAAAGTACGGCTTGTGTAAGGTTATCAGTGGAAGTAACAAGCTTAATGTCAGTAATGCCGTCAATTTTTTCAAGAACCCTTCTTAGGTCAGCTTCGCTGCCTTCAGCCTTAAGCTCGATTGTGTTGCCGTTTGATAAAGACTTACGTAAATTGTCTGGTTCATCAAAGGCTACAAGCTTACCCTTATGGATAATGAGCACCTTAGAGCATATTGCCTGAACTTCCGATAAAATGTGTGAGCTTAAAATTACCGTGTGATTTTTACCAAGCTCCTTAATCAGATCTCTTATTTCAATAATCTGCATAGGGTCAAGGCCAACGGTTGGCTCATCTAAAATGATTACCTGAGGGGAGCCTAAAAGTGCCTGCGCAATTCCTACCCTCTGTCTATACCCCTTTGACAAATGCTTAATAAGCTTATCTGCCACATCTTCAATATGTGTTTCTTCAATGACCTTTTCGATTTCCTGTAGCAAATCTGCCTTTTTTATGCCCTTTGCTTCAGCCACAAAAGATAAATATTCTCTTGGTGTCTGGTCTACATAGAGCGGCGGTATTTCAGGCAGGTACCCAATTAATTTTTTAGCCTCCTTAGGCTCCTCGAAGATATCGTATCCACCGATCTTTACAGAGCCGTCGGTAGCTGCAAGACAACCCGTCATGATGTTCATGGTGGTGGATTTGCCGGCACCGTTAGGGCCTAAAAAGCCGTAGATCTGACCTTCTTCGATAGTGAATGATAAATCAGAAACAGCAGTATGGCTGCCGTATTTCTTAGTCAGATTCTTAACCTCAATCACTTTTTCATCCTCCTTATTTATTGTGCTTTTAAAGCCAAACCCTCATATTACTGTCCTATATTTTAAAAATTAAATATGTGTCAAAAGTGATTATTTTGTGTCCAAACTGTGAATATCCTTAAAAAATTATAAAATGATTGCTTAATTATACTGAAAACAAAAAAACCACCGCATCGCGGTGGTTTTGATTCATGGCTTAGATTACCGAAAAGAAATATTCCTTCATTTCGTCTTTGTCCTTTTTTAATACAAAGGCAAGCTCACTAAAGAGATTTTCTTCGGCTATTTTAATGTATTTATCATCGGTGGCTGTGTTCTTCTTGCCTTCTTCAAGACGCTTTAAACGGCGAGTGTGAAGATTTTTAATAATAGAAACTAAAGCACTTAAGTCACAGCTTTTAATGACCTCCTTGTATTTTGTTTCTCTTAATTTATCATTCTCTATGACGGCTTCATCGATTGTAGGAAAATCTTCTATAAGCTTCAATGCTTCAGATTCCGTCACGATCTTGCGCATGGCGCTGTCGTTATCAACAGGAACAAACACCTTACTCCCCTGAGCCTTTATGGGCGCAAGAAAATAATATTTCCTGTCCTTATCCGCACCGGAAATGTCTAATGGCGCAATATCACGCACCTGACAGATGCCACCGGTCATGTGGATAACATATTCGTTAATCTGAAACATTCTAACCTCCTTAATCTATTCCGAAAACCAATATAATTATAGCAAAAAAAAATAAACAGGGTAAAGACTCAAACTTGCCAAAAAATCAAAAAAAAGATGGGGCATTTTGCCCCATCTTCTATAGACCTTCAAGCTTTTTGACTATTTCTTCAAGCCATACAGGCTCTATATCGGAAATGTTTCCTTTATCAACAGCTGCTGCCACTAAAGGATCAATCGGAAGGGAGGCGTGAGCGTCTATTCCGTATTCCTTTGCAGCCGTTTCAATTTTGCTTTCGCCAAAAACAGGAATTTTCTTTTTACAGTCGGGGCATTCTATGTAACTAAAGTTTTCTACAATTCCCAAAATAGGAATGTTCATCAGCTTTGCCATCTTTACGGCCTTAGCCACAATCATGGACACAAGCTCCTGAGGGGATGTGACCACAATGATGCCGTCAAGCGGAAGTGACTGAAAAACCGTAAGAGGTACGTCTCCGGTTCCGGGAGGCATATCCACAAACATATAGTCTACCTCACCCCAGATTACATCGGTCCAGAACTGTTTAACGGTGCCTGCAAGAATAGGGCCTCTCCACACTACCGGATCTGTTTCATTGTCATTTAATAAATTAAGGCTCATTACCTCTATGCCTGTATTTGTAAGCACAGGGAAAATGCCCTCTTCAGTGCCCACAGCCTTGTTTTTAAGACCGAAAGCCTTTGGAATGGAAGGGCCGGTAATATCAGCATCCAGAATTGCGGTGGCATTTCCCTTTTTATTCATAGCTACCGCAAGCAAAGACGTAATCAGGGACTTTCCTACTCCGCCTTTACCACTGACAACGCCTATTACATGGCGCACATTTGAAGCCTTATTCATTTCGGCAAGAAAAGGATTTTTGCCGGTTCTAAAGTCACAGTTTGAAGCACAGGACTCACAATTATTTGTACATTCGCTCATTATTTACCTCATAATTTAGAAGAAGTTTTCTTCCTTTAATTCTTTAATGTATCTTGAAAGGGCATCTTCCCAGCCGGGAAGTCTTTCAAAGCCTGCAAGGGTCAATTTTTCTTTTGACATACGGGAATTAAAAGGGCGAGCCGCCTTTGAAGCTCCGTATTCTTCAGTAGAAACCGGCTTAACAAGCATATCAATGCCTGCTTCCTTAAATATAGCACAGGCAAAATCATACCAGCTGATAAAGCCTTCGTTGGTGGCATGGTAAATTCCGTATTTTTCTGTCTTAATCATGTCAACAAGTAAACGGGCAAGGTCGTAGGTGTAGGTGGGTGACCCCCACTGGTCGTTTACAACCGCAAGTGAATCATGCGTCTTTGATAAATTAATCATGGTCTTTACAAAATTCTTACCGTTAATGCCAAATACCCAGGCAATACGCACAATGAAAAATTTATCTAAAATTTCCATAACTGCATTCTCGCCGTCACGCTTTGTAAGACCATACACGCTTACAGGACCTGTCTTATCATCAGGCTCCCAGGGACGCTCTCCCTGTCCGTCAAAGACGTAGTCTGTACTAATCTGAAGCATCTTTATGTCAAGCTTTTTACAAGCTCTTGCAATGTTGCGGGGGCCTTCCACGTTAACTTTTCTTACAGTCTCCTTTTTGTCTTCATCCTCGGCTGCATCAACCGCAGTCCAGGCAGCACAGTGAATAACCGCATCCGGATGAGCCTCTGTAATGACTCTGTCCACGCTTTCAGAATCCGTAATGTCCATTTCGTCAATGTCCACACCGATGCCTTCAATACCGCGCCTTGAAAGCTCACGCATTACATCGTAGCCTAACTGTCCCTTCACGCCTGTTACTAATACTTTCATGTTAAAATACCTCTTAATTATATTATTCTTACTTCAAAAGAAACCTCGTAGTCCTTGGAAGAATCAAGCAAAAATTCCTTCTGTACAGAAGCTCCCCAGGAGTCATCTCCGCCTACACCCATCTGCGCTGCATTAATTCTTATCCATGTATAATTTCTTAAAGGAAGCTCGTCTAAATGAAGAGCATTTTCCATTTCATAGGCACTGTATGGTAAAAAGCCAAGTTCAAAGGTGCCTTCCAGGCTTGCAAATAAAAGTCCGTGACCTTCGTCATTGGTAACCTTTGCATAACGCACTCCTGTACGGTTACCTGCTTCCTGAGGAATCAGATAAGGCGTCAGATTATCCTCTACCTTTTCTTTAAATATGTCGGTATAAACGCCGTTGCTTCTGTCTATATAATTTTCAACGGGACCCTTTCCAAAATATTCAACATTATCATATTCCTTATCAAGCTTCATTTCAAAACCAAACAAAGGTAAAATCGGACGATTTTCCTTACCCAGATATTTAGCCTTAACTTCAAGACGCTTGTCAGGGTATGCCTTATAAACAATTTCAGAAATTATTTCCTCAGATTCCGGAGCTGTATATGAATATTTAGCTTCAACATATTCACCCTTATTTTCAAAATAATCAAGGCTTGCTCCCTGGTATAAGCTTAACATGTGCCAGAAATGCGCCTTTTCTCCAAGCCTAAAGCCCTTATCGTTGTCGGTATAGGCTCTGAAATATGAAGGCTTCGGAGGCATTGTCACGATTTCCTTTTCTTTATCCCTTAAGGAAACAAGACCGCCCACGCCCTTTCTTACATCCGAGAAAAGAAGGCTGTAATCATCTGTATCCGCGCCTCTATTACATACAAAGGTACCTACGTGCTTAAATTCCTTTGCGGTATTATCCTTTGTCAAAAGAACTGGATTTACCCTTGCAAATTTAACAGACTCATTAAAAGCAACCATAAAGCCTGCCTTAGCCCATTTTGTCTCATTCTTTTCACACATTTTTATTCTGAATACATAATCTGCATCAGGCTTTAATTCATCCTCAGGCTCTACCAGATAAGAAGCCCTTTCACCGGGACGTAAATTAATGTCTGTAAAGGTTTTTGTATATATTATCTTACCGTTTTCAGATACAGTGTATACAAAATAATATCTTGATAAATCAATAAATAAATTGCGGTTTTCTATTACGATTTCTTTGTCTGTTGCCTGTAAGTGAACGTTCGCATAAAGGTTTTTAGCCTCCATACACTTAGGAGACTCAACTCTGTTTGCAAATACAAGACCGTCGGTGCAGAAGCAGTATTCTGTGGTGCGGTCCCCAAAATCGCCGCCATAGGCAAGGCGCATTTTATCGCCGTGTCTCTGCCAGAGTGCCTGGTCTAAATAATCCCAGATAAAACCACCCTGATACATTTCAAATTCATCCTCTAAATCCGTATAGAGCTTCATACCGCCAAGTGAATTACCCATGGCATGCATATATTCACAGGATAAATATGGCTTTTTAGGATTGTTTGACAAATATTCTCTTATTTCCTGAGGCTTTGCATACATTCTCGTTTCCATGTCGGTAGCGGCATCGGAAGCTCTGTAATTTACAACGCCTTCATAGTGTACTAAACGGGTTGAATCCTTTTCCTTAAGGAAATCATGCATTGCAACGAAATTATCGCCACCGTAGGATTCATTGCCAAGAGACCATATTAAAACAGCTGGATGGTTTCTGTCTCTCATAAGCATGTGTTCTGCACGCTCTATAACAGCCTTTTTCCATTCAGGCTTGGAGCCCGGCACTACCATGTCATTCTTTCGGCATTCTTCTCTGTGCCAGGTACCGTGAGTTTCCAAATTAGTCTCATCAATCATGTAAATTCCGTATTCATCACAGAGTCTGTACCACATTGACTGATTTGGATAATGAGATGTTCTTACAGCATTTATATTATTTTTCTTAAAGGTCTTTATATCCCAAAGCATTTCCTCCTTTGTACAGCATCGTCCGTTAAGAGCAGAAAATTCATGGCGGTCCACACCCTTAAATACGATTCTTTTGCCGTTTATAAGCATTAAATTATTTTTAAGTTCAAATGTCCTGAAGCCGATTTTGCATGTGGAAATTTCCTTGACCGAATCAGTCTCATCCTTTAAGGAAATCCTTAAGTCATAAAGGAAGGGGTCTTCGGCACTCCATGTGTTTACAAATAAGCCTTCAGTATGAAGCTTTAAAGAATTGGGCGTTACTTCCATTGGGAATTCAAAGGCTCTGTTTCCATCTTCTGTAAATAATTCCAAAGAAGCCCTTTTAACAGGGCCGTAAGTCTTGCAGGCTACGTCAAGAATACCCTTTTCGTAATTTTCATCAAGCACGGCCTGTACGCACATATCTTTAACATGAAGTGAAGGATAGGCATATAGGAAAACCTCCCTGAATATACCGAAAAATCTCCACATATCCTGGTCCTCGAGCCAGGAAGCACTTGAGCGCTTATATACCTCCGCGCAGATTCTGTTTCTGCCTGATTTAATGAATTTTGTAAGTTCAAAATCAGCAGGTGTAAAGGAATCTTCTGAAAAACCTACGTATTCACCGTTACAGAAAAGTCTGAAGGCGGTTTCAACTCCCTGAAAAGAAATAAAAAGCGGCTTGTTCTTTAAATTTTTATCTACCTTAAAATCAAGCACATAGCTGCCTACAGGAGCATCATCCCTGGAAATTTCCGGCGGCATTAAATTCTCTCTTCCGTCCCAGGGATAATTCATGTTTGTATAGTGTTTTCTGTCATAGCCCTGCATTTCAATGTGGCAGGGTACTAAAATATCATCAAATTCAGATACATCAAAGCCTTCCTTATAAAAGTCTTTTGGACGTTTGAATAAATTTTTTGAATATTTAAATTTCCACACACCGTTAAGGCTTTGCTTAAGAGGCATGTCTTCGCCTTTAATTAAATCCTTCTCATTTTCATAAAAGAAGTGATCTGAATGGGCCGGCACTAAATTCTCGCCCGTCATTTCTGGGTTTTGTAAAAATAAATGTAACTCCTCTGTTGTCATCCTTTTCTTTCGCTTTCTTAATTAAAATTCTTTTCCCTAAATTCCCCTATAATCCCGTAACAGCCTCCTGAAGGTTGTCAAAAAGTGCTTTTGCTTCTTCAGGGTCTGTTTTTAACATTTTCTGAAACTGTGTAGGTGTACACTCCATGTGCTTTTTAAAGGCACGGTTAAAGTAACTGATATTGTTAAAGCCTGTCTGAATGGCAAGTCCGGATATAGACTCTACATTTAAAGGTGCCTTATATAAAAGTTTAGCTGCCGCAAATATTCTTATTTTAATTAAAAAATCTACAGGAGATACCTGCATGACTCTTTTAAAGCATCTGCAGCATTCGTTACGGCTTACGTGTATTTTATTTGCCAGATCTTCAAGAGTAATTAAATCCGCATAATTTTCAGACATATACTTAATGGCACATCTTACTCTTATTTCATCCTGGGAGGGTACGTTTCGTCCGTTAAAGTTTGCTTCTTTTGTCATTAAATAATCAAGTAACAATACCCACAGCATGCAGATATAACTCTTTGTCAAAAGTTCATACCCTGTCTTTTTAATGGTATTGGCAACGATTATATCGTTTATTTTATTAATGGCGCTTTCATCCTTTAAATTGGCTTCATCCAGCACAAGGCAGGTAAAGGCCTTATCCCCTTTAATAGGAGCAATATATTTATCAAACATGGCTGATTCAGGCTCTGCTTCAAGAGCAAAGGCAGGAGCCGCTACCACGCTGTAGTAGGTCGTATTTTCTTTTGCAGAAGACGTAATGCGGTGACGGGTATTCATGTTAATTAAAACCCCCTGACCGGGAAGTGCTCTTCTGGTTTTGTCATTACAGGATATTTTAAGCTCTCCGTTATTTACAATCAAAAGCTCTATTTCATGAGGGCGCACCACCCATTCGCCTTTAGTTCCTTCATCCTTTTTTCTTTCTATGAAGTTGACTGCCACAGGGTAATCCGGATTATCGTAGCCCTGAATCAGTTCCTTGTCCATGGATTATTCCTCGAAATATTTTTTTGCTATTTTTACAAGATCCTTAAAGTCTTTGGTACCCATAGTTTCAACCGCCGAATGCATTGCAAGCTGGGGAAGGCCGATATCAACAGTTTTAACGGAAACATGAGCTGTTGAAAGATTTCCAAGAGTTGAGCCGCCAGAAACATCTGAATTGTTGTAGTAATTTTGAAGTGTAACCCCTGCCTTTTCTGCAAGCTCCCTAAAAAAGGCTGCAGAAACCGCATCCGTTGCATAGCGCTGGTTTCCGTTAAATTTAAGCACCACGCCCTTATTTAAAACAGGACGGGATGTAGGGTCTGACTTTATTGGGAGTGCCGGATGTACCGCATGGGCATTATCAGCCGATATATTAAAGCTTTCCGATAAAAGCTTTAAATAGTCAGTTCTTGATAAAGAAATTGATTCGGAAATTCTGAAAAGGGTATCCTCAAGGAAGGTCGAATCGGCTCCCTGTTTTGTTCCGCTTCCCACCTCTTCGTTATCAAAAACAGCAAGTACTCTTATGTATTCACCTGGCTCTGAATCAAGAAGCCCCTGTAAGCCTGCATAAACACAGGCCTGGTCGTCAAGACGTGGGGAAAGTAAAAGCTCCCTTTTACTTCCTATTACACTGCCCTTTTCACGTGCATATAAAAATAAGTCCTTACCGTATATGTTTTTTACATCGGTTTTTGCTTCTTTTGCTATAAGCTTTTCAAAATTTTCTTTGGAAGAAATATCGCCAAACAAAGGAAGCAAATCGTTCTGGGCGCTGTAGGAAGCTCCTGTGTTAACGTCAGATTTTAAGTGGATTGCAACGTTAGGGATAACGCACAAATCCTTGTCTATGTTAATAAGTTTCTCGATTAAAGCGCCGTTTTCCTTTACTACCACTCTTCCAGCAATTGATAAGGGTCTGTCATACCAGGAAGGCATAATCATGCCGCCGTATTTTTCCACGTTAAGACGTACGTAGCCGTTTTCAGATATCATTTCAGGATTTTCCTTTATTCTGAAAGCAGGAGAATCAGAATGGGCGCTGAAAATGTGGAAGCCCTTTATTTCACGCTCCGGCATTGCAAAGGCAATTAAGCTTGAGGAATTTCTTGTAACAAAGCACTTTCTTGACTTTGAAAGACGCCAGGACTCTCCCTCCGAAAGCTCCATATAGCACTGTTCGTCCAGTGCTTTTTTAATATTATCTATACAATGAAAAGCCGTAGGGCTTGCATTTATAAAATTAATTAAATCTTTCATAAAAAAGACTCCCTTTTATTTAGCGTGCTTTAAAAGACTACACTTAAACTTATCATACCACCTGTAAAACTATTTTTCATCCTTTTTTCACATTTTATAAGGCGTTTAGGGATTTACAGATTTTAAAAAAAATCGTATACTCTTTATATTGCGGTGCTGAATTTTGCGCCGGGAGAGGAATTTATTATGAGCGAAGAAATCAAAAACGACGCTGTTGTTAATGAAACAGCAGGCGTCAGCAAATCAAAAGCAAAACGTGATGCCATAAAAGCCGAAGTAAAGGCTGAAAAGGCTAAGAAAAAATTTGACGGCATTCTGGGCTGGGTTATCGGTATTGTAATCGCCGTAGTTGTAATAGGCGTTATTGCAATGGGTATTGTACAAAGTGTCAACACCACCACTTCTTCAAGTGACTATTCGGAAGGCTTAACAGAAGAGGGTTACATTGAGGGAGCTAAGCTTTCAGGGGTAAAAGACCTTGCACTTGAAAGTCTTGTAATACCTGCAAGCGAGGTTGAATATACCGACGAAGATGTTCAGTCAGACATCGATTCACTTTTAGCAAGTGCAGCTTCTTATTCAGACGATGCAAGCCTTACAGTTGCTTTGGGCGACTCCATCAATTTAGATTATGCAGGCACAATAGACGGTGTGGCATTTGACGGCGGCACAGCCACAGGACAGACTCTTGAAATCGGCTCCGGCAGCTTCATTGATGACTTTGAAGATCAGTTAGTCGGTGCACATCCCGGTGATTCTGTTACCGTTGAAGTCACCTTCCCTGAAGATTATTCCACCACCAACACCGATTTAAACGGTAAGGATGCAACATTTGAATGTGTAGTTAACTCAATTAAAGTAACACCCAAATACGACGATGCCTTCGTACTTGAAAACTACAGTGAATACGCTTCAAGCGCTGAAGAATTCACTGAATATTTAAGAAAAACAGGCTACGAATCAAACGTTAAAACCTACATTTCCACTTATATTTCAGACAATGCGGAAGCAAAGGCTGTTCCTTCATCCTATGTAAAGCACTTAAAGGCTGTTGCAAAATATCGTGATGAACAGAACTATGAATACTACAACAATTATTACTACTACTATTACGGTTCTAAGATGTATGAAAGCTTTTCAGATTACACCGGCATGACTGATACGGAATACGAAAGCCATTTAAAGGACTCCGCAAAGAAGCTTGCTGCTTTAGACATGACCTACGAAGCCTTCTATAAAAACAACGGCTTAACCGTTTCAGACGAACAGTACGCAGAAGTTGTAGAGCTCTACGGTGGTGAAGACATAGTTGAAACTTACGGCTCCGCTTATTTACACCAGGTTGCAATCAAATACAGCGTTATCAATTATCTTGCTGATTTAGTTACAATTCAATAATACGTCAAAAGAAAAATTAATTTACCCACTGCACTATGCAGTGGGTATTTTTATGCTACTATATAGATATGGATAATCTAAAAATCATTGCGCACATTCATACAGACTTTCCTGAAAAATTCGGGATTCCAAGGCAGAGTGGCTTAGTGCCTGAAGCTACAGGCTATATAGAATTCGAGCCTGAATTCAGGAGGACTGATGCAGTTAAGGGAATTGAAGAATTTGATTATTTATGGCTTTTATGGAAATTTGAAGGAATTCCTACAGATACCTTTAACGCAACCGTCAGACCTCCCCGCTTAGGTGGGAACGAAACAAGGGGTGTCTTTGCCACGCGCTCTCCATTTAGGCCAAATCCAATAGGCTTGTCTTCCGTTAAATTAGAAGAGGTTATTATAGAGGTGTCAAACGCTCCGATTTTAAAGGTATCCGGAATTGATTTAAGAGATAACACTCCGATTTTTGACATTAAGCCCTATTTGCCTTATGCAGATGCCCATACAGATGCATCAAACGGCTTTGCAGGAGCACACTTAAATGAAAATTTATCGGTTATCATAAAAGAAAGTGAATTAAATAAATTTGATTTAAATAAACAGAAAGCCTTGATTAATATACTTAAAGGCGACCCACGTCCACACTATCAAAGTGATGTGTCAAGAGAATATGGGCTTTGCTATGCAGGCTTTAATGTTAAATTTAAGGTAAAGGAAAATATTTTAACCGTCACTGAAATTAAAAAATCGGGAGAGGAATAAGCCTCTCCCGTTTTTTAACATATAGGAATCGCGTTGCAATTCCCTGTACGTTAATTTATCAGATTTTCTTAAATACAGGCATGTAATCAATAGGAGCCTTAACTAAAACGCGCTTACCGCCTTCAAAGATTTCACCTGTTGATGTGAGCTGCCATTTTGCACCTAAAGGTAAATAAACCTCTCTTTCAAACTGATGCAGCTTAAAAATAGGAGCACAGAGGTATTCACTACCGAACATGTACTGGTCCTGAAGTTCCCAACAGTTTGCATCCTCAGGAAATTCGTAGAACATTGTTCTTATTAAGGGCGAGCCGTTTATAGAAGCTTCGTCATATAATGACTTAATGTAATCATGCATGCCGATTCTTATGTCATAATATTTCTTCATAATCTTATAATTGTCTTCGCCATAGCTCCATAGCTCGTTAGGCTGGCCTGTGTGAAGGTATCCGCCGCCCCAGTCTCTTGTGTCAAGAGGAGGAATGTTGTAGGGACCTCTGTCGCCATGCATACGCAGCACTGCCGAATATACAGCAAACTGATACCAGCGGATTAAAAGCTCTCTGAAATCAGGGTCGTTTACATCGTCTGTCATAAAACCGCCGATATCTGTTGTCCACCAGGGAATACCTGCAAGACCCATGTTAAGACCTGCCTGCAGCTGATCGTAAAAGGCTTCAAATGTGCTTGGTACGTCGCCTGACCATACTACGTTACCGTATTTCTGGGAGCCTGCCCATGCACATCTTAAAAGGTTTACAACAGTACCATCGCCGATTTTACTCATCTTATCGTAGAATACGCGGCTGTACATCTGAGGGTACATATTACTCATTTCAAGAGCCGGGCCGTCGCAGTATCTGTAATTTTCAAAATCGTACACGCCGTAATCGGGCTCTGAATTATCAAGCCAGAAAGCGTCGATACCAAAATCGTAATAATTCTTTTTACATACGTTCCAAACGTATTCGCGGGTAGCTATATTAAAGGGATCGATTTCTACGCAGTCACCCTGATAATCGTAGGTCTGAGCCGCACCACGTTCTGTTCTGATTAAAAGTCCCTGATCCATCATAGGCTGGAAGTTTTCTGACTTTCTGTCAACGGAAGGCCATACTGATACGATAACCTTTATACCCATTGAATGAAGCTCATCAACCATTGCCTTTGGATCCGGCCAGTATTTTGTATCAAATTTCCAGTCCCCCTGAACTGTCCAGTGGAAGAAGTCTATTACTATCTGATCGATTTTAATGCCTTCCTTCTGATACGCTCTTGCTACCTCTAAAACCTCGTCCTGAGTGCGGTATCTTAATTTACACTGCCATAAGCCCATAAGGTCCTCAGGGAATGTGGGAGCATGTCCTGTAACCTCTGTATAATTTTTAAGGATAGCCTTAGGATTTTCATCTGCCGTAATCCAATAGTCCATCTGACGTGTGGAACGTGCAATCCATTCGGTAAAGTTCTTACCGAAGGTAACGCGGCCTACTGCCGGATTGTTCCAAAGCAAGCCGTATCCCAGTGAAGAAGTCATAAAGGGAACGCTTATCTGTGAATTGCGCTGAGCAAGTTCAAGCATGCTGCCCTTTAAATCCATGTAGGGCTGCTGATACTGACCCATACCGTAAATTTTTTCGCCTTCATTTGCTTCAAATTTTAAATTAAGGCAAAAGCCTGTGCCGCCGATAATGCCCTTCCATTCACGGTTTACAAGCTTTAGGCAACGGCTCTCCTTTGAAATAGTACCACCGTAGTTTCTGAAATATTCTCTTAAAATGAGCTTTTCATCTCTAAAGAAAGTGATAACGCCTGCAAAGTTAACCTCTGCCTTAATTCGTCCGTTCCGAATAGAAGCATAGGGCTGCTGATTTATGGTGCCGTCTCCTACCCAGTTATCCCTTTCAAAAAATTTTATTTCTGCATTGCTCTTTGGAGCCTCTTCAGTGAGAGCCCAGTCATGATCCGTAAAGGCCTGAAGCATTGTGGAACGCACACGTAATGCGTTATTTCCCCAGGGTTCAATACGGAGTGTTTCACCGTTAAGCTTTGCAACCAAAGCTCCGTTATCATTTGAAAACTGCATAATCATCCTCCATTACCTTATCTATTGCTGTTTCCCATCTACTAACATAAAATACAAAAAATCAAAAGTCAATGATATTCGCAATTCGCTTCGCTACGGCTCTACTAAAACATAACTACGTGCCTTACTAGGTACTTAGCTTGTAACAAAACACCTCGCGTGGAGCACCCACTGCCTAAAGGCAGTGGGTTTTCTTGAGCTTTTATAAAATGCCAATATATTCAGATATATTCAGATATTTTCACGCACTTTTTATTTTCCGAACTCAGCACACAGCTTATCATAATATCTTGACGCCTCGTTACGGGAAAGGGTTTCTAAATCATAGGGGCAGTCGATATTGTGACGGCCTATATAATCCTTCAGTTTTTCAAGCTGCGCGCTCCTTATTGGACTTTCACGCTTCACCTTATATATAAGCCTTTCAGGCTTAAAGATTTCAGGCTTCTTAAAAAGAAAATCATTTTTAAGGCACTCATATAATTCCGCCGTAGCCTCTGCATCGTTTAAGGCTCTGTGAGCCTTTAATTTAATATCATAATGAGCACACATATCCCCTAAGCGTTTACTGGGAAGCTCATAAAAGCAGGCTCTTGAAATTTTAAGCGTGTCAATTCCTTCTTTTTCAAATATAAGTCCGTTATTTATGCATGCCTGCTTTACAAAGGAATAATCAAATAAAATTCTGTGACCCACTAATGGTAAGTCTTCACAAAAAAAAGTTAAATCCTTTATTACATCCTTAATTAAAGGAGCGTCCTTTAAATCTTCATCAGTTATTCCTGTAATATCCGTTATCCTTTTTTCAAGCTTGCGCCCGGGATTTACAAAAGTAGAAAAGCTGTCGGTTTTAATGCCTCCAATTACCTTTACTGCTCCTATTTCTATCACCTTTTCATATTTAGGATTAAGCCCCGTTGCTTCAAGGTCTAAAGAAACGTATGAATTCATTTTTCTTTCTCCTTTTATAAAAGCTCAAGAACACGCAGTGCCGCTTTTAGCCAAGCCACATCGAAGCGGATTGCGAATATCATTTACAGCAGGGGCATAAATCTTTAAGAAAGCATTCACCACATTTAGGGCTTTGTGCCTTACAAATAGTGCGACCAAGTGCAATAAACCAGTGATTTATATATATCCAGTAGTCCTTATCCACCACCTTCATAAGGGCAAATTCGGCCTTGACCGGATCGGTTGTTTTTACAAGTCCAAGTTTACTTGAAATTCTCAATACATGAGTGTCCACAACAACACTTGGCTCTGAAAAAATGTTTCCTCTTATAACATTGGCAGTTTTGCGACCTACTCCCGGAAGTGAAGTAAGTTCTTCCATTGTTTTAGGAAGTTGACCACTATAGTCATCTATCAATTTTCTACAGCACCCGATTATATTTTTAGCCTTGTTATGAAAAAAGCCTACGGGACGGATGTCTTTTTCAAGCTTTTCAATATCAGCCTCTGCAAAGGCCTTAACATCCGGATATTTTGTAAATAGAAACGGAGTAATTTCATTTACCCTTTTATCCGTGCACTGTGCGCTCATAATTGTGGCAATAAGTAACTGCCACCCGTCATCGTGATTTAGGTAGCAGGTTAAATCCCTGCCATATTCATTTTCAAGTCTCTTAAATATTTCTGTGGTCGTTTTATTCATGCTTTAAGCATACCACAAATTTGTTAAAATTCCATTTCCTTAAGGTATAGTTCATTAAAGAAAGCGTTTCCGCCAAGGTTTATGACTTTAGCCTCCTTAGTAAAGCTTTCAATTTCTTTAATTAATTCAGGCTCTGTTAAAAGTCTTGCAGCGCCCTTAAGGGAAGCATTGCCATAAACTATAGCCTTTTTAATAAGTTCACCAGGAAACAGTCCTATTTTAGAAGCATTTTCCAAATTAAGCCTTTTACCAAAGGAACCTGCTATATAAAAATTCTTAATTTCATTATTGTCTGTTTCCGTAAGCTTTAGTAAAGTTTTTATTCCTGCAGAAATTGCCGCCTTGGAAAGCTGAATATTACGGATATCTCTTTGTGTAAGGATAATATCCTTTATTTTTATTTCACCCTCGTCACCTACAATTGCCCCAGTTTCGTCAATTAAATCAAGCCTTAAGCCTTCCGCAATAGTATCGATAATATCGCTTCCCTTAACACCCCTTTTTTCAAAGGCCGGGCCTGCTGCCGTACTTGTGACATATAATCTTCCGTCTTTATTTAGGACAATTTCTCCGTTTGTGCCTACATCAATTAAAAGCGAGGTAGTATTTTCTTTATACATTTCGGAATACAAAACGGAACAGCTTATATCAGCCCCTACAAAGGCACCAAAGCATCTTGGTAAATAGGCTTTAAAATCAGGCGTGAGAATTTCAAAATTTCCAAATAAACAATCAGCCTCAAAGGGCGCAAGACCTAAAGCTTTAGTGTATCTTCCAGTAAGAAGATAAAGCATTGCAGTGTTACCTGTTATAATACAAAAATCAAAAGCCTCATTTAAAGTAAGTGTCTCAAGACAGCTTATAATCATTGCCCTTAATTTATTTCCGTACCCATTTATATCGGCACTTATACGCCCCATTACATCCGTCGAAAGCTTTGTCTGAGGATTTATCATTGAGGAAGTTTTAATTAATTTTCCTGTGCTTAATTCATAAAAAGCTGCCACAACCGTAGTGGTGCCTATATCGATTGCAACGCCGGTTTTGTTTTTATCGCAGTCCTTAAAAGGCTTTATGTCTTCATCCGTAGCTTCAATTGAAAGCTTTAAGGCTTCGTGATCTGAATAATCCGAACATACATTACACTTTATACAGTTCCCAATTCCCCCGCAGGGACGCATTTTGTTAAAATTCATATTTTCTCATTCTCGCCTTAAGGCTTCAAAAAATGCCTCAATGTTATCCTAAGAGGCTTTGTGTAAAATGCCACAGCCAAAAGATAATATCAAGGATATTCGCAGAACGCTTCGCTACATTCTTATGTCAATGATATTTGCAATTTGCTTCGCTACGGCTCTACTAAAAAATAACTACGTGCCTTACGAGGTACTGGGCTTGTAACACAGCACCTCGCGGGGAGCACCCACTGCCTAAAGGCAGTGGGTGTTCTTGAGTTTTTATAAATTGACTACTAAAATATCCTTTTTGTTGTGTATTTATTTTGTTGTTTTGATATTATCCGATATGGTCAATACCCCAGGTGTTTAATAAAACCTTCAAGACCTTCCATAATGTCGTTATAAGTATCCACAAAATTTCCCGTATACCATGGGTCTGCAATTGATTGACCGTGACGGTTCTCGTCCAAAGAAAAATTAAGCAATAGTTTAATCTTCTCTTCCGTATCCGGACCGGTTATACGAATGGTATTACGAATATTAGCATTGTCAGCACAAAGGATATAATCATATTTCGCATAATCCGCTCTCTTCACCTGCACCGCTCTTTTCTTCGAAAAGTCCGTATAAGGAGTCGTTCCAATTCCTTGCCGTCTCAGTTCTTCTTTTGCCGGCGGATAAACAGGATTCCCTCTTCCATTCCAAATCTCCTCCGTGGACGTAGCAGCCGACTCAATTTCAAAAAGATCTGTAAGACCTTTCTTCTCAATCATGTCCTTAAATGCAAATTCTGCCATAGGTGAACGGCAGATATTGCCGTGGCAGATGAATAATATTTTTATCATTACTTAAATTTACTCGCTTTCCTTTAAACACAAAGAATCTGCCGCATTTCTACGGCAGATTAATTTTAACATAAACTGGTATACGATGGTATTCTTTGGCATATTTTTGCCATCAAAAGTTGTAAAAAAGGTTGTAAATCCGTAAACCGTACAACTCAGCCTTTTTAATGAACACTCCAAATAAATCATTAAAATACCTCTAAGCCCTCTACGCATTAGGTGTCTCTTTTAGTTCTTTAAGCACCTTCTTTCGTTGTGCCAGTTCTTTCTCATTCTTCTGAATTTCATTATTGATTTCAGTTGCTACTGACGACAATAACATTTCCAGATATTGCTCTGGATTAGAAAAAGTTTCTTTTCTTGACTTAAATTCACTAAGTGCAACTATAAGTCTCTTTATCTGAGAACTGAATTGATTGATATATATATACATTCCCTTAAGTTCACTAGATTGGTCAAACATAAATTGTGCTATTCCCGGCACAAGGTTCTCATAATATGTGATAACGCCAACACTCCACAAATAATATATTGAGTTTACAATTCTTTTCCCCTCATCCGGCTCCGAAGAAATAAAGGCATTATCCTCATCTCCGTAATACAATCGTTCAATTGACACATCAAGATTCTTCGCTATCTTTGCAATAGTCACAAGATTAGGTATCTTGCGACCATTCTCATATGCACTCAACGTTGTATTTGAAAATTCGCATAGTTTGGCAAGTGCTTCCTGTGACAATGCTCTTTCTAGTCGAACCTCTTTTATATTTTTACCAATATTATCTTCATAATTAATCATTGTTTACCCTCCGTCATATAACAATCATTATATTACGTTTATACGTTATGTCAATACGTTAAACGTTCGTATAATATAGATTTTAAGATTTCAGATATAGATTATCTACCTTAATTTATACACAAATACCATTTGCATTAAATAAAAAAACAAATTTTTTACCTTCTTTAACTTTGTCAAAATTGAACTAGGCGAAGAACATGATTTGATTGCATGAGGCCTCTGCAATCAAACATTTCCTGTAAACAATGTAAATATTTACTTGCATAGAAAGGAGGATTTTTATGCAACCATTAAAAAATTTTCAATTCAATAATAAGCAACCTCGCACAGGTTGCGCAGATATGTGGAACGCGTTTATGGTGTCGAAAGCAGAATTTACGTATCCAACAGATATCCCTATTTGTAAAAGCTCCGCTCTAGTTATGCCAAAACAATTAATATCATATGAGGACGCCAAGGCTCTTTATAAGAAAGCACGTCGTTCTGGCAATGATAATTTCTTTTTCGATGCCTTCGTTCACTTTTACATTGGCGATCAGAAATTTGATGGCAAACAGAGCAGTATATGGTTATATCCAGAAAAAGCTTTATCTGTTATCAAACATTTTGCAGGAGTTATTACGCCCGATTTTTCAACAAATGCAGACTTTCCGGATCCGTGGAAACGCTTTAACACCTATAGGATGAGGGCTTTCGGATGCTGGATGAATCAACTTGATATACCCGTAATCAACAATGTCCGTTGGGGAACCCTAGAGACATGGAGCTACTGCTTTGACGGTATTCCTAAACACAGTACTGTCTCTATTGGAACTGTTGCTAGCAGCCTAAAGCAGCTCTCTGTACGTCCAAATTTTGAAGAAGGTCTATTCAAAATGGTAAATACTATAGAACCCACAACAATTTTGATTTATGGTTCTGATAAATACCCTTTCTTTGATAGGCTTCGTGAAAATAATATCAACATCATTACTTTTCCTAGCAAAACCAGCGAAGCATTTGAAAGGAGGCGTATCCATGAGTAAAGCCATCAGCAATCATTTCTCAGGAACTTCCGGCACGCGAAACTGGAATACCTCTATTGTCTGGGAACATATTGAAAAGACTCAAGATTCCTATGGTGGTACAGATTTGCCAAGATCCTTTAATATAAACACGCCTCAAGGTAAAATGTGGACCCATGGCAATGCCACCAAGCATATGCACGAAGCCATACTGTCTTTAAAAGATGATCCAAAATTAAAAGATTCCAATCCAAAACTTTATACTCAATTTATTCTCTTTGATTATTGGAAATCACTTGGCTCAGCTGTAAGAAATGGTATAACATATGAAAAGAAGGTTATTTTCGGCAGTTGGGAATTCATCTTTTCCAAGCCCAGACAAGCCGGAAAGAATCCTGTAATCAAGCATGCAAAGTTCACCGGTTTAAAACAATAGGAGGTCAACATGAAATATACATTTATAAAAAATAAAAAGAGTTCTTCAGTCTTCATTGCAGAGGAATACTTTCCCATTATTATTGAATTTTCAAAGGAAGAGCTTAATAACCATTTCATAGAATTTAGCTATCAAGATACAGATATGTTTGAATTTTCCGTGGACCCAGAAAGTAAAGATTTGAAGCGTTTCTCGCTGACTCTCTGTAATCATTACTCAATTGAGACCGGCAAAATTAAAAAACCGGCATCATTGGATAGTTCTATCGCCATTACAGGTCCTGAAAAGATGGAATGTGACACTTTCGTGGTAAAAGTTTATGAAGATGGTATCTTAATTGAAATTTCTACAAATCCTGCCACGAAACACTTGAGATGTGGACAGTTAATATTTGGATTAACAGATTCAGATGAACTTGTTACCTTGCATATAATGGATTTGTCTTCTTCTGACATTAGCCACATCAAGAAAGAATTAACGATTTAGGCATTTATTATGAATAACAAACCCGCCAAAAAATATCAAGTCATTCACAGCACCTGTGCTTGCTTGACATTCCCTGGCGGGTTAGTTTGTTAGTGCATCATACTTATCAAAGTGGACATATTTATTAAATAGATTTACTATTAACATAGACACC
>CAVIIX010000011.1:0-79904 GCA_963643225.1 Lachnospiraceae bacterium | reverse complement strand
CAAGGAAAACGGCCATTTTTAACAAAGTCAGAAAACGCTTACAAAAAAGTACACTTTTCTGCAAATTCACCATCCTTACAAAAACCTGGCTTTTCTGCAGTTCTTTACTCAATCTAACTTTCGCACAAACAAAAAAATCAGGGAACCGGCTCACACCGATTCCCTTTTCATTTCTACTTAAATAGCCACATCATGTCCTCGCTTCCTACGAGCCACAACAGGGCCTTTATTCCGATCCAGCTCTTCACTCATGCGCTTGCTCTCTTCCAGCTGCTTTCTGACGCTCTTAGGAGCCATAAAGGCCTCGAAAGCATTGACCAATCCATTTATATCTATGAATGATATCAGCTGAGCCAACTTTTCCTTTAACTCGCCAATCTGCTTAGTAAGCTTGTCTATCTTAGATTGCTTAGCGTGTAGCTCACGACTATACTGCTCATTCAGCTTCTCAAAGGTTCCTGCTACACGATATTTTATAAGCATCTTTTCAAATGTCCTTTTTGGCAGCTTTACCATCTGCTCCCCACCAAATAAAGATGGCAGGTCAGAAGCTGTCGACTTGATATTCTGTATTTCTTTCTCTACTGATTTTCCTGCAGACAAGATCTTATCCATAGCCTTTTCCTTGGCTTCAATCTTTTTATCAGCTTCAGCTATTCTAAAATTAATTTCTTCCAGCATATCCTGCTGGTCTTGTATCTCAGCTTCACCAGCCTCCAGCTTAGTGTCCAGAGAAGCGATGGTCGCCTCTATTTCCACCTTTTCAGAATTAAGAATTTCCACTTCAGCCTCAGCAGCTTCCTTTTCTCGCATGGCCTGCTTATATTCAGGAATAGTATAGTCATCTCTGTCTACACCCAGGACTACTATCTCAATGCCACGTTCCTTACACTGCTCTGTCAGGTATTCTCGCTCCCGGGCCTGCCAGTGTACCGTCTCATTATCCTTTTGGCCCTTGGCCGGCTCGATACCCATTTCCTTAAGTGCCTTAGTCAAGCTATTTCTGGTCTTAAGACCACTTTTATATCCATGAGCTACTGGAATATAATCTAGATGCAGATGAGGTGTAGCCTCATCCATGTGAAGTACAGCATTAAATAATTTTAGATTAGGATTTCTCTCTTCAAAAGTCCTAGCGTACTGATCCAGTATCTCAGCAGCCTCTTTTGCCCCATCTGACAGCTTGCCATTTTCATCCAGCACGCCTGTATCATCCTGCCTGCCCACCTGGACCACAATCTCATAAAACTGCTTTTCATTATTGCCAGAATTCTTAATCTTGTTCAAATAGTTGTCTATCTGCCTGTCCTTACGTTTTTGCTGACTATTATATTCTGCAACAGCAGGGCCAAATATCTCTTCATAGGCCTGCTTCAGTGGTGTCTGCACATAAGTCACATTCCATGATGTACGCTCTGGATCTACATTTCCTGCTATGAATTCTCTATTATTGTGAGCAAGACTACCCTTGCCCTTTACAAACGATATGGTTTTTCCCATATAATCACACTTATCCTTTCCTTATATTTTCCAAAAAACTCCCGGTCCGAAACACGCCGGTTCTGTTACTCTTGTCAAGAGTAACGCCTTATTAGTTTTGACACTGCGTATCAAAACCAAGTCGCTCTTCCGAGGGACTCCTGCGGAGAGCCGTCAGCTACGAAAAGCACGTAGTTGCCGTGCCAGCCAATATACCCTAGCTGGCAGCTCACCTAGGTCCTTAGGTGAGCTCAGATTTTCTCGATGGTATGGCACCATATTGATGCCATATGCATTTATCTGGCATCAAAGTGATGCCAGCTTTATCCAAATGTATCGAGAAAATCTAAAGCATCCTCGCCTAAATAAATCGGCTCATCTGCTGAAGGCTCTGCCTCATTCCTCGTGCTCATATCACTCAATCTATTTGCCTCGCCTTCTGCTTCACTATTGCTTGAAAGTATCTGTAGCTTACCAGAAATCTTAGCAGCTACTCTTTCAGCAATAAGCTCCGCCAATGCATCTTCAGAAGTTCTGTCATTGTTTTCTGCTCCCAATAGCATCAACTCAATGGCAACCGTATTCTTCGATGCATTTTTTGTATTAGCCATCTCCTCCAGCAATCTCCAGGCCTGCATATCCCGATCATTATCTTCACGAAATCTCAGGCTGATTCTCTTTTCCTTCATAGGCCATCACCTCAAAGAAAAAGAGGCTTACGCCCCTTTTCTCCTATCTCTCTTCCATTTGCTGATATACAGGTTTTCATAGCCTTTTGCTGTAGCACAGATATCTGATATTATTTCCACACTGTTAGCATCGTAACTGCCAAAGTTCTTAATCAGGCATCCGCCTCCGCCGATGATATGAAGCTTCACCAGCTCCGGATCATATTCGTACTCACTCAGCTTGTTGAATATCTTTTGGGTATACTTCTCAGCCTCTGCTCTCATAACCCTCTGAATTCTGTCAGAAGTATCCGTATAGCCATTTCTCAGAAAATCCTCTATCAGGCTTTCATCTGGTACCTTGCCACATTCAGCCTGCACCTCATTAAGAATTTCCGTCACGCACTGGTGAACGCCTAATTTATCCGTATACATCTTATCTGAGACTGCTCTGCCGTTTGTAATCACCAAGGTATTCATTGTGCCATTACCAATATCAGCCAGCATATTCACTCCCCTATAGTCAGCCAGATTGGCCACTATACCAGCATAGCCTTGAGGAAATACTGCCACATCACAGATTCTGATCTTGTAGCTCTTACCACAATATCTAAAAGCTACCCTTTCATTTCTCAAAAGGTAATTACCGAAATCCTTCATCTGATTTCTCATCCAATGAAGAGGCAAACCAACTGCAAGTATCACATCCGCCTCAGTTATCTGTCTGACATCCAGCTCCTTTGCAATAGCTGCCAAGGTTAAGATGTAATAGTCTTCATCCTCGTCTTTATTTGCTATAAATACCTTATGATGCTCACCTATCACATAATACTTGCCGCCATACTCCAGTACATTGCTGGCAATCGCAGGCTCTGTATCAAAGCACCTAACCCCACTTTTAAATACGGCATGTCTTGTTTTCATGTTCCCATATCCGTGATCAATGCCTATCACAATTTTTCCATTAATGTTAAAATTATCCATAATCAAAATCTCCTTTTCTTTTACTATTATTGTTCTGTTTACATGTCTCGTTTACATATTTTCAAGAAAATAGTCTTTTGCCAAAATCTCGTTTACATCGTTTACAATAGTTGCGGGCCGCATAAATACTGACTTTTTCTGTAAACAGATGCGTTTACGACCATGTTTACAGCCTCCTGTAAACGAGATTTGTAAACGAGGGCAAAAAGACTTTTTCTTAATCAAATGGCAGGCCTGCCCCCTCAGGAACCGGTGCAAATCCATCCTCAGATTTAATCCGTTTCCAGCTTCTCTGCTGACCATAATCCTTAAATCTGTGCTGTGGTCCAGACTCCCAGCCATTAATGCTATTGTTCATTATGCTGCCGATTTCCGACAGCTCCCAGGCCTTAGGATCACAGTCATGTCCCAAAGCTTCCCTATAAAGAAGCATGGTGCACACATAATCCTCTGAAGAATGATCCAGCCATTCCTGAAGTATTCCTACCTTGGTATCCTCCGGCATGAATTCCTTCTGTAACTCCTTCAAATAATCTGCATTCTCCTGGGATATCTTCAACTTGTAATTTTTATTCTTCCAATAAAAATCCATCATCTCAGCCCAGACCTGCCTAATATATTCACGGGACTCCCGTTCATTTTCCAGAATGTGCTTATCAGCCCGCTCCATATTGACCATGATAGGAGCAAATCGTCGATTCCCAGTCCTATCCAGCGGAAGAAAATCAAGGGTATTGCTAGTACCTACAAACACGCACTGTCTAGGCCTGTCCTCCGGGTGTACCTCGTAGGGAATCTTATAGTTATCCTTCTGCTTACTTAAAAAGGATTTTATTTCTTCCACCGTCTTGGCATTTACTGTGGCAAGCATCTCCGGCATCTCTATAATCCAATGTCCCTGCAGCTTACGATACACATTGTCATCATCCAGCCTTCTAAGGTCATCCGAGAACCATTCATCCCTGATAGCAAGTAGCCTGAACAGAGTAGATTTACCGGCTCCCTGTCCGCCAATCAAGCAGACCATGATTTCATATTTGCATCCTGGATCATAGATTCTGTGGATGGCAGCCTGCATCAAAAGAGTCATTATTTCTGTCTCATAGTTCGATTTTTCTACACCCAGGTATTTAGGAAGCAGGTCTCCTATTCGGCTAATTCCGTCCCACTTTAATCCCTCCAAATAATCCTTGATTGGATGAAAATGATTTTGACTGGCGATAATATTCAGAGCCTTTCCTATAGCTTTATAATTTTTCAAGCCATAGGTACGCTCCAGATACCAATCAATCTGATCAATATCCACATCCCTGACACCACCATTTGCGGGCTTACCCCAACCAATATCCTTAGTAATGTCCATTTTATTGGTAAGATCGTTATGACAGATAGCACCGGAAAGTATCGGATCATGCTGCAAAGCAATCATACAATTATCAATACCCTGACTCACATTGCCTTTCTCATTGGTAGCAAGCATAGCCTTGACGTCCTCTACAGATAAGCCTGCAATATTATCCAACAGCTTGTCTGCTTCTTCCCAGGATGTCATCTCCTGCTCGTTTAATGTTTGCAACAATACGGCTCACCTCCTTCCCATCTGTAAGGAAAAATTCCTTCACCTCGTCTTCAGTGCCCATGCAAAGGATGTCCAGCCAATAAGCAATGGTTGTTTTCTTATGCATCATATAGGCAAAGCCATTGGTAAGAAATACTGTATGGCTTGATGTTTTTAGCAAAGCTTCTTCAGCTTGCTTTATCAAGCTTTCACATTCCAACAAAGCGTCAGTCTGTTTTCTCTGCCATATTTTTAATTTACTCTTGATATCACAAAGCCTGTCACGTCTTACGATTTTCTGTCTGGCTTCTATGATTTCTGTCTCGCTTCTTTTCCCTGCGGAATTTATATTCAGATTAAAATCCGAAATAATCTTACATGCTGCATCATACTGGCTAAGGCCATAAAGTCTAGCCACATAGCCAATTGCATCTCCATGAGCCCCACAAGCAAAGCAGTGAAAATGATTGTCATCAATCTTCATACTCGGATGCCTGTCATCATGGAAAGGGCAGCATGCCATTTTGCCCCGATCTACTTTTAGGCCATAGCTTTCAGCTACATTTCTGGCTGAAACCATGCCCTTCACTTCTTCAAAAATACTCAATAAATTCATCCTCCTGTTTTTCAACTTTTCATTGTTTGTACCCAGGAGCTCTGATATACTGAAGTTGCTTATAAATCAGTATTTGAGAGCTCCAACTAAGCTTTCGTAAGATAAATCCTCTGTTACCAGCAGAGGATTTTATCGTTTCATAAGCTCTAATAATTCCTGCAGTATAACCTGCAACCGTCTACAATCATCGGCATCACCTCTTTCCACGTTTTTGTAAATTTCCTCCAGTGCCATAGCCAATCTGTCAGACTTATACCTGCCAGCCACAATATTGATTTCCTGTCCCAAGACTGCAGCTCGGTAGTATTCACCTTTGTCAACGCCCGCTATTTTAATCCTGGCTTCCACTGCTTCCTTTTCCTCATCACTGAGCCAAAAAGCTATCGTATTATGACGTTTTCTATCTTCTCTCTTACAAGACATTTCCTTCGCCCTTTTTAACCTTTCCTAATGTTGATGCTATTTTTTGTTGGGCATCCATTGATGAATGGCAGTAGGTTTCAATAGTAGTAGTTACCTTGCCATGACCAAGTCTTTTTGCTATTTCCATGGGGTTAAATCCCAACTCCACTAGCATGGATGCATGAGAGTGTCTCAGGCAATGAACCGTTATCCTTTTGACCCCGCTGATTTCAATCCCTCTGTCCATCTCGTGTTCAAAAAATCTTTTCGTCTTTTCTGAAAACAATCGTGATGAAGGTCTTGCCCTGTAAAGGCAGGCCATATATTCCTGCAAGCTTTCTGCCAGCTCATCATGGATAGTTATGATTCTCTTGGAAGCCTCTGTCTTTGGAGAAGAAATAATATCTTTTTTCTTTAGCCTGGTATATGACTCATCAATACGAATCGTCTTATTTACCAAGTCAATATCTTCCACCTTAAGAGCCAATAATTCACCCACTCGAATACCGGTCCAGAATAGTATCTGAAAGCCTATCCAGGACTCATGTTTGTCACTTATTGCATCCAAAAATCGATTGAATTCATCTAGTGTCCAATAGGGCCTTTCATCCGCTTTTCCCTTTCCCATGCTGCCAGCTTTCTTGCAGGGATTTGATCTGAGATCATAAAAATTAACTGCATAATTCATTACCGAGGATAGCTGGTTGTTAATGGTTTTCAGATAAGTAGGCTTATAGCCCATATCCATCAGATGACCCTGCCAGGTTCTGATTTTAGCGGCCGTTATTTCATTGATGGGCGTATTGCCAAAATAAGGAAGTACCTTATCTCTCATAATGTATTCCTTATTTGACATGGTGGTCTCTTTCAGGCGTTTTGCCATATCTGTTTTATAAATTCCCCAGAAATCATTTAATGTCATGTTGGGATCAGAAGCCTGCTGTAACAAAAAGTGATTGAGCCAGTCTTCAGCTTCCTTTTTTGTCTTAAAGCCCTTTCTAGAAGATTTTCTCTGAGTTCCTGTCCAATCCTTATAGCGAAACTGTATATGCCAGGTGCCATTGGCGTCCCTTTTAGCACTGTTTGCCACTAAGCACTCACCGCCTTTCTGTGAGAGCCCCCAAAGTATTTCTCATCGAAATAATCCTTTGGTATTTTGCCATCCACTACCAGATAGCCAGCCTCTTTAAGTTCCTTGTTCATTGATTTCAGCAGATTGTAGGCTGTAGTTCTGCCAACACCAATCATTTGTGCCACTTCCATGGCTGTGTAATAAAGTTTTTCATTCATAATCTAATTGTCCTTTCTTTTTGTTTTTTGTTTTGTTCTCCAACAATCAACCTGATGGTAGGATTCCCATCACACATACGTCTTTGTCCGTATCTAGAAGAATTTGTTCCCCCTAGCTTCCCCCAATGCTTGCGACGGATTTGCACCGCTCGAACTATGGCTGGAAAGGAGTATCATTTGTGGCCCTCATGGCAATTGAAGCTTCCTTTGCTTCATTTTGGAATTTCTCATTTATCGCTAGCCTTGCGGCGTCATGGCGTGAGTTCCGAATTGCTCGATGCCTGTGTAGCTGATTGCGTCTTATTCAGTTGTCAAGGTGCGATGTTTGGGAATTGTACCCATTACATTTTGTTCATTCCGTATCATTTGGTACGGTTCTGTATCGAGTATATTACCGTATCTTTTGGTGCGTGTCAATAGCTTGTGATTGCAAATTCGTATCTTTAGGTATAATATTTATTCAAATGATACGAATGCCCATCTAGTGGGCATCAAATAAAGCGATAGGAGTACATACAATATGACAATCGGAGAAAACATTCGCCGTATCCGCAAGGAACGAGGGCTTACTTTGGCGCAGCTTGGAGAAAGCATAGGCGTCAGCGAAGCCTATATTCGAGCCTATGAATCAGGCCGCAGAAATCCAAAACAGAAAAATTTAGAAGCCTTGGCTACTGCTCTTCATGTAAATGTAGAAGCACTTACCGGAGCCGATTTTGATGGCGTAAAAGCCATGCACAAGCTATTTCAGGTCTTCCGCCGATATTGTGGCGAATTAGTAGAATACCAGGACGAAGATGGAAATGATCGAATTGCCGTCAGCTTTGGTACTCTTACGCTTATGAGTTCCTGGTATGACCGATATGAACGCTACCAGAAAGAAATAATGAAATGTGAAGAAATAAAAGATGTTACAGAGAAGGCCAACGCCCTTCTTAAAGCAGAAGAGTCATTTGACCTTTGGATGGATATCTATCCAGAATCAGAACCTTTCTTAGAATCACTAAAGGCTCAAAAGGCTTTTGATGATCACATGGATTTCTACGGTCTTAATCCGAAGAATCCAGAGTAAATCGCCTGGTCAAATTTATGAAAATAAATTTTTGTACCCAAAATGAACCCAGCGAAAATTAAAAAATCCCTACAAACCACGTATTTACACGGTTTGTAGGGATTTAGTGTTTTACTCAAGCTCTATCGTCCCAGGAGGCTTCGAGGTCAGGTCATAAAGAACCCTGTTTACTCCACGCACCTCGTTTATAATACGGGACATTACTGTCTGAAGTACTTCAAAAGGAATCTCTGCGCTTTCCGCAGTCATGAAATCAACCGTGCGAACTGCACGAATTGCGATTGCATAATCGTAAGTGCGCTCATCTCCCATTACTCCTACGCTACGCATGTTTGTAAGAGCTGCGAAATACTGATTCGGCATCCAGGGAGCATCTGTTCCGTGCTCATCCCTGTATGTCTTTAAGGCTTTATCTACTTCGGTACGATAAATCCAGTCTGCA
The DNA here is from genome assembly GCA_963643225.1 of Lachnospiraceae bacterium. Classification (GTDB taxonomy): domain Bacteria; phylum Bacillota; class Clostridia; order Lachnospirales; family Lachnospiraceae; genus UBA1258. The sequence goes on along the minus strand of CAVIIX010000011.1, from coordinate 71,393 downwards.
TCCTGAACTATCTTGACCTTTTCGGCACTTATTGCGCCGACTATTCTGACTCCGAGTCCGGGGCCAGGGAAAGGCTGGCGATATACAAGATATTCTGGAAGCATAAGCTCCAAGCCGACTTTTCTGACTTCATCCTTAAACAGGCTTCTTAAGGGCTCTATAATTTCCTTAAAGTCAACATAATTGGGAAGCCCGCCAACGTTGTGATGAGACTTTATTACCGCAGACTCTCCGCCAAGACCGGATTCAACGACATCCGGATATATGGTCCCCTGTGCAAGAAAATCAACCTTTCCAATCTTTTTTGCCTCTTCTTCGAAAACTCTTATGAATTCCTCGCCGATAATCTTACGCTTATGTTCAGGTTCCTCGACGTCCTTAAGTTTTGAGTAGTAACGTTCCTGTGCGTTAACTCGAATAAAGTTGATATCAAAATTTCCGTACTCTCCGAATACCTTTTCAACTTCATCGCCTTCGTTTTTGCGGAGAAGGCCGTGATCTACGAATACACAGGTAAGCTGCTTTCCTATTGCTCTTGCAAGCAAAGCAGCCAGTACCGATGAATCCACTCCACCTGAAAGAGCTAGTAAGACCTTTCCGTCCTTAACTTTTTCTCTGATTGCTTTGATGGAATCCTCCACAAAGGTATCCATTCTCCAATCACCACTACAGCCACAAATATTGCGTACAAAGTTATAAAGCATCTTTGAGCCTTTTGGTGTATGTAATACTTCCGGATGGAACTGAATTCCGTATAGATCCTTTTCAACACATTCGCAGGCTGCAACCTGGCAGTTGTCCGAATGTGCTATTGCTCTAAAGCCTTGAGCAAGCTTTGAAATGTAGTCAAAGTGGCTCATCCAGCAGATAGTATTTTCAGGAACCCCTTCCATTAGCCTGGAGGAATTATCTACGTATATGTTTGTTTTTCCGTATTCTCTTGCCTTAGCTCTTTCAACCCTACCGCCGAGCACATGATTCATAAGCTGGGCGCCATAGCATAAGCCAAGTACGGGAACTCCCAGGTTAAAAAGCTCCGGCGAGCAGGTTGCCGCATTCTCCTCGTAGCAGCTTGAAGGTCCTCCCGTAAGAATGATTCCCTTCGGATTCATTTCTTTTATCTTATTTAAGTCTGTCTTGTAAGAATAGATTTCGCAATAAACATTGCATTCCCGGACACGTCTGGCAACAAGCTGGTTGTACTGACCTCCGAAATCTATTACCAATATTTTTTCTCTGTCCATGTTACCTCTTTATTGTCAATGATATTCGCAATTCGCTTCGCTACGGCTCTACTAAAAGCGGCACTACGTGCCTTACGAGGTACTGGGCTTGTAACCTGGCACCTCGCGGGGAGCACCCACTGCCTAAAGGCAGTGGGTTTTCTTGAGCTTTTATAAAAGCTTACTTTTTCTGTAAATAATATCGTTTCTTCCCGGACCATTGCTTACCATTGTAATCGGATAGCCGATTTCATTTTCAATAAATTCGATATAATTACGGCAGTTTTCCGGAAGCTTGTCATAATTTCTGATGCCCCTTATGTCGCACTTCCAGCCTGGTAGCTTCTTAAATACTGGCTTTGCGTGATTAAGCTTTGTGGTAACAGGGAAATCTGTTGTAACAGCTCCGTCAATTTCATAGCCTACACAAACTGGAATCTCATCAAGATATCCGAGTACATCCAAAACCGTAAAAGCAACATCGGTGGTTCCCTGAAGTCTGCAGCCGTACCTGGATGCAACGCAGTCAAACCATCCAACTCTTCTGGGGCGACCCGTTGTTGCACCGAATTCTCCCTTGTCACCGCCGCGTACTCTTAACTCCTGCGCCTCATCTCCGAATATTTCAGATACGAAATCACCGGCACCGACTGCCGAAGAATAAGCCTTGCAGACCGTAATAATCTGCTTGATTTCGTAAGGAGGAATTCCCGCACCGATTGCACCGTAGGCTGCAAGCGTTGAAGAAGAAGTAACCATTGGATAGATACCGTGGTCTGGGTCCTTAAGGGTTCCGAGCTGCCCCTCCAACAGGATAGTCTTTCCTTCTTTAATTGCTTTATCTAAGAAACTTGAAACATCACACACATAGGGCCTAATCATATCCCTGTATTCATGGAGAGTATTGATAAGCTCTGTCTTGTCAATCGTTGGCTTGTGGTACAAATGTTTAAGCATTATGTTCTTTAACTCACATACTCTGTCAACCTTCTCAAGCAGCACCTCCTCGTCAAAGAGTTCACTTACCTGGAAACCGATTTTTGAAAATTTATCAGAATAGAAAGGCGCAATACCCGATTTCGTAGAACCGAAGGACTTACCGCCGAGACGTTCTTCTTCATAGGCATCGAAAAGAGGATGATAAGGCATTACAATCTGCGTTCTGTCACTTACCAAAATTTTTGGTGTTGGAACATTCTGTTCCTTAAGGGATTCTATTTCTTTTATAAGCTTCGGAATATCAAGAGCAACACCGTTACCGATAATACTCGTTGTATGATTGTAGAAAACACCTGAAGGAAGTGTATGCAGAGCAAATCTCCCGTACTCATTTATAATAGTGTGACCGGCATTTGCCCCTCCCTGAAATCTGACTACGATGTCTGCGCTTTCAGCAAGCATATCAGTTATTTTTCCTTTTCCTTCGTCGCCCCAGTTTGCACCGACTACTGCTTTAACCATTTTGATACCTCCTACTAAACCGTAACGCTCTTTACGAGGTTGCGGGGTTTGTCTACATCAAGGCCCTTGGTCACCGACATATAGTATCCCATAAGCTGAAGAGGAATGATAACCAGACTTTCTGCGAAAATATCCTCTGTTTTTAGAATTTCAATGATATGAACATTCCGCTTCGCTGCTGCTCTACTAAAAGTGGCACTTCGTGCCCTTCGGGATACTGGGCTTATAACCCAGCACCGCGTTGTGTAACACCCACCGCCTAAAGGCAGTTGGTTTTCTTGAATTTTTATAAAAAAGAAAGCTCTTTAATTCTGGAAACTGCTTCGAGTGTGTTTTCATAGGTGTTAAATGCCGTAAGTCTGAAATAGCCATCCCCGCACGGTCCGAAACCGACACCGGGAGTACCTACAACCGAAGCCTCGTTTAACAGTTTATCAAAAAATTGCCAGCTGCTCAGCCCATCTGGAGTTTTCAGCCAAATATAAGGTGAATTTATTCCTCCGCTTACCTTTATGCCGCATTCCTTTAAATTGTCGGCAATATAGGCGGCATTTTTCATATAATACGAAATCTGCTTTTTGATTTCTCTCTGACCTTTAGCAGAATAAACAGCCTGCCCGGCTCTCTGAATGATATAAGGAGCTCCATTATATTTCGTGGCATGTCTTCTTGCCCACATATCATGAAGGTTTGCTTTTCCGATACATAATTCATGCGGGACAACGGTATAGCCGAGTCTCAGCCCCGTAAATCCGGCATTCTTTGAAAAAGAATGAATCTCTATTGCGCAGTTTCTTGCCCCCAAGCACTCATATATGCTGTGAGGGACATCAGCCTCGGAAATATATGCCTCATAGGCCGCATCAAAAATAATAATGGCGTCATTTTCATTGGCATAATCAACCCATACCTGAAGCTCATCCTTAGTAAGTGCGGCACCGGTAGGATTGTTTGGAAAGCAAAGATAAATAATATCGACATGCTCGTTAGGAATTAACGGTTTAAATCCGGTTTTCTCAGTACAGGGCATGTAAACGATATCACTCCAGGTGTTTGTGCTTTCATTAAAGGTTCCAGCTCTTCCCGCCATAACGTTTGAATCAACGTAAACTGGATAAACAGGATCGCATACGGCAATGACATTATCCTTTGAAAAAAGTTCCTGAATATTGCCGCAATCACACTTCGCCCCGTCGGAAACAAAGATTTCTGACGGATCTATATCGCAATTGCGAGTCTCAAAATCATGCTTGGCAATTGTATTTCTTAAAAATTCGTATCCCAAATCTGGCGCATAGCCTTTAAATGTTTCCTTTTTGGACATTTCGTCTACCGCACCGTGCAAAGCCTTGATAATAGTGGGTGCGATAGGCTGTGTCACATCACCTATTCCCATTCTGATAACAGGTTGCTTGGGACCTTTTGCCTCAAACTCCCTTACTCTTCTTGCAATGTCAGAAAAAAGATAGCTACCCCTTAACTTCAAATAATCGTCATTTACCTTTGCCATAATACCTCCGATTTTTAGACTTCAACACTGCCTTCAAATACGGTTTCCGCGGGTCCCGTCATAAATATGTGGTTGCTTTCTTCGTCCCAATTTATGTCAAGCTCTCCGCCCAGTACTTTCACCTTAACGTGACGGCCGGTCTTCTTATTAAGAACCGATGCGACTACAGCAGCACAACATCCCGTACCGCAGCAATAGGTTTCTCCGGTTCCACGTTCCCAAACGCGCATACGAACCGTATCCTGGTTCAAAACATCTACAAATTCCACATTTACATGGTTTGGAAAAATTTCGCTTGTCTCTATTGCCTGGCCGTACAATAAGATTTCATCAGGATTGTGAAAAGAAACAGCATGCGGATTTCCCATTGAGACTGCCGTCATATGGAAAACCTTTCCTGCTATATTGACAGGCTCGTCAATAAAGCTTTCTGCGGAAGAAATAACGGGAATACGCTTCGATTCAAGAATCGGCTCGCCCATGTCGACCGTGACATTTTTCACAAGATCGTCTTCCGCATATACCTTGATTAGCTTTCTTTTTCCCATACTCTCTACCACAAATTCCGACTTATCCGTCATCTTATTGTCATAGACATATTTGGCAACGCATCGGATGCCGTTTCCGCACATTTCCGCTCTTGTGCCGTCAGCATTATACATCTCCATTTCAAAGTCGGCAATTCCAGACGGATTTATGAAAATCAGTCCGTCCGAGCCTATTCCAAAATGTCTGTCCGAAAGTTTCCTTGCAAGCTCAGCCTTCTTGAATTTATCAAAGGAAACCTCGAATCCGTTTACATAAATGTAGTCATTCCCGCATCCATGCATTTTTACAAAATCCATCTTCGTGATTGTGCCCTTCTATCTGTTTAATATTAGAATCATCTGTGCCGATTCAACCATACTTCTTCCAGTATCCATGCTGCACTTCTGAATGTACCTAAATGCCTCTGGTTCCGTCATTCCGTTTCTGTCCATGAGAACAGCCTTTGCCTCGCTTACGACCTTATCCTGCATATGCGTCCGCCTCACCGGTCCGACTGTCTGTTTCTTTATCCTTCGTAAAAAGAATGAGGACATCATATCTATTGTCGAAACAAGCTCTCCAGGTTTAAACGGCATCATAAGCTTCACAATCCTGTCGGAATAGACGTCAAGCGCCATATCCTTGGTAAGGATTATCATTCCGAAAAATTTCGGCAGGTATTCGGAAAGTTCGAGTGCGCTCATGTCCTTTAAAGCTTTCGTGCAGATTACGATTCCGAAGTCTCTGTCATTTGATATCTGAAGCACCTCAGATGCCGTCTGACAGATTTCAAGGTCCTCATGTACCCCGTGACTTGTAAGAAGATCCTGCAAATGAACAGAGTCATCATATCTGGGCATAGCAATTAGTATGCTTCCCATAGGTCCTCCTACATTTTAATAAGATACTTTTCAATCTCCCAATCCGACACCTGTGTCATATATTCTTTCCATTCCTTTTCCTTAGAATGAATATAGATATATGAAAAATCTTTTCCAAGAGTTTCTTTTATAATTTCATCCTCATTCATGAACTTTATAGAATCGCTCAAATTCAAAGGAAGATGTCCATCAATTTTATCATCCTTAATAATCTTTTCGCTGATACCGTTTAAACCTGCCTTAATACAAAGAGCAATTGCAAGGTAAGGGTTTGCAGCACTGTCTGGAAACCTAACCTCAAGTCTTGTCTCGCCGAATGATTCTCTGATACGTGATAGACAAGCATTCTTATCAAGGCTTGCGATAATGCGCTTGTATGAATTGACAATCGGGTTCGTAACGGCGCACATTCCGCCTGCATGCCTTAAAATTCCAGCCTCAAAATGCGCACCGAGGTCAGAAATATTTTCATTTGAAAAAATGTTGACTCCGTCCTTGTATACTGCAAAATTCAAATGCATACCGGAGCCTGAGTGTCCGGTATGAGGCTTCGGAAGAAAGGTTGCGTAAAGTCCGAACCGCTTTGCAATCGACCTTACTGCAAATCTGAAAGTCATTATGTCATCCGCACATTTAATCGGTTCGGATGCCCCAAAATCAATTTCATGCTGAGCTGGCGCTTCTTCATGATAGGAGGATTCAACTTCAAATCCCATATCCTCAAGATTAAGCACCATATCTCTTCTGCAGTTTTCGCCGAAATCAATCGGTCCTACGTCAAGGTAGCCTGCCTTTTCGTGAGAAACAATGGTAGGCATCCCGTTTTCATCTGTATTAAATAAGAAAAACTCGCACTCTGGATTTACCTTGAAGGTAAAGCCTAAGTCCTCTGCTTCTTTTATAGTCTTCATTAAAATAGTACGCGGGGAAAAAGGAACCGGACTGCCATCCGAATATGTCACATCACAGGTCATCTTCCCTACTTTGCCCTGCTGTGGTCTCCATGGCAATATCACAAACGAATCAAGGTCCGGAACAAGAAAAAGTTCATCGTTAAAATCGACTTTTCCGTCAAATAACGCTGAACCGTCAAAAGGAAATTTGTTGTCTGAGGCCTTGTCAATCTGTCTTGGGGTAACGGCAATATTCTTTAAATTGCCCCATGCATCGGTAAACTGAAGTCTGATAAATTCAATATCCTCTTCTTCTATAAGTCGTAAAATGTCTTCGCGAGTATTCATGTCCGTCCCTTTCAGTAAAGTTAAGCAATTAAAATGTTGCAGGTACGACCTGCACCATTATTTGTATTATAGGAATCAAAAACGCTTCCTATAATAGGATATATCATAGGAAGCAAAAAAGCTTCCTAATGATATATGCGCGGCGCATTTCATGCGCCGTGCATCCTAATTTGAAATATTCAAAATGTTTTTAGCAAATGCCCTGTGCCTTCATTGCGTCTGCAACCTTTAAGAATCCTGCAATGTTTGCGCCTGCAACATAGTTGCCTTCCATTCCGTATTTCTTTGAAGCATCATCAAGATTGTGGAAGATGTTAACCATGATATCATGAAGCTTTCCGTCAACCTCTTCAAAAGTCCATGAAAGACGTTCTGAGTTCTGGCTCATTTCAAGTGCCGATGTAGCAACACCACCTGCGTTTGCAGCCTTGCCGGGTACAAAGTAAACACCGCTCTTCTGTAAATACTCGGTAGCTTCCAAAGTGGTAGGCATGTTAGCACCTTCGCAAACTGCAATTACTCCGTTTGCAACAAGGTTCTTTGCATCATTAAGATTAAGTTCGTTCTGAGTTGCGCAAGGAAGAGCAACGTCGACCTTGACAATCCACTGGTTGTTCTTCTCGGTTGCCTTGTCATGATACTGAGCTAAAGGACGCTTAGCTGCGTACTCTGTAAGACGAGCTCTCTTAACTTCCTTAACTTCCTTAAGAAGAGCAACATCAATTCCTTCGGGATCGTAAATCCAGCCTGTTGAATCAGAACAGGTTACAGGCTTAGCGCCAAGCTGAATAGCCTTCTGGATTGCATAGATTGCAACATTTCCAGAACCTGAAACTGCAACAGTCTTACCTGCAAGTGCAACACCGTTACACTTAAGCATTTCCTCTGTCATGTAAAGAAGACCGTAACCTGTAGCTTCCGTTCTTGCTAAAGATCCGCCGTAGCTTAAGCCCTTACCGGTTAAAACACCCTCGTAAAGACCTGTGAGTCTTTTGTACTGGCCGTACATATATCCGATTTCACGGGCACCAGTGCCAATATCACCTGCGGGAACGTCGGTGTCTGCTCCGATATACTTGTGAAGCTCTGTCATAAAGCTCTGGCAGAATGCCATTACTTCACGGTCCGACTTACCCTTGGGATCGAAGTCAGAACCACCCTTGCCGCCGCCGATTGGAAGACCGGTTAAGGAGTTTTTGAAAATCTGTTCAAAGCCTAAAAATTTGATAATACCTAAGTTAACTGAGGGGTGAAGTCTTAAGCCTCCCTTGTAAGGACCGATTGCTGAGTTAAACTGTACTCTGTAAGCATTGTTTACCTGAACCTGTCCCTTATCATCTACCCAGGGTACTCTGAAAAGAATCTGTCTCTCTGGGGTAGTGAGTCTTTCAAGAAGCGCATCCTTCCTGTACTCATCCTCATGTGCCTCGATTACTACACGAAGTGACTCAAGTACTTCCTTTACTGCCTGATGAAATTCAGGCTGTGCGGGGTTTTGGTTTACGACTCTTTCGTAAATCTCGTCAACGTATGACATAATGAATTCCTCCTATTATATAATAATAGGACGACTTAAATAAAAGTGCTTCCGCATTTTTCTTTAAGACGCCCTTGTCCTCGAAAGAAAGTATACAAGAATACAATTTAAAATGCAAGTACCAAAATTAAAGATTTGTATACCCCATTAAAGACTTATCTACTGCACGTGCCGCGTTTCTGCCTTCGGGTATTTCAAAAACTACCAAAGACTGTCCTCTGTGCATATCTCCGACCGTAAAAATATTTTCCTTGTTGGTTTCGTATTCCCCATCTTTGAAGCTCGTTTTTAGGGAAAAAAACATGCCGACTCCGTATTCTCTTGTCGATACCAAGCTCTAAGCAGACACGGGCAAGGAACTTATGAGGAATCTTAGTAAGTATTCCGACGCCATCGCCGGTCTTTCCTTCCTCATCCTTTCCGGATCTGTGTTCAAAATTTTCGACAATCTTAAGGGCATCATCGACAATTTTGTGACTTTCTTTCCATGTATGCCAACAATCGCGCCGATGCCGCAGTTATCAGGTTCAAAAGAAGGATCGTATAAAGTTTTTTCTGTATTGTTACTCATGAATGCTCTCCTCCTGTCTCTTAAGTGAAGCCTCTATAAGCCCCTTAAATAACGGGTGCGGCACATCCGGACGTGATTTAAACTCCGGATGTGCCTGGGTTGCGACAAAGAAGGGATGTTCCTTTAATTCAATCATTTCGACTATTCTTCCATCAGGTGAAAGTCCTGAAAGAACCATTCCATTCTTTGTAAGAATCTCTCTGTAATCATTGTTTACTTCATATCTGTGTCTGTGTCTTTCGGAAATATTAACGCTACCGTAAAGTCTGTAAGCTATAGTATCTTTGGAAAGAACACAGGGGTATGCACCGAGTCTTAGAGTTCCTCCTATATTCTCAATGCCCTCTTTATCCGGAAGTATATGAATAACAGGGTTTTTTGTACCAGGTTCAAGCTCGCAGCTTGCGGCATCCTTTAGGCAACAAACGTTTCTTGCAAACTCGACTATCGCAAGCTGCATTCCAAGACAAAGACCCAGATAAGGAATCTTCATGGTACGGGCATACTCACAGGCTAAAAGCTTTCCTTTAGTTCCTCTCTGACCGAAGCCTCCGGGAACCAAAATTCCGTTCACATCATGTAAGTACTCTGCAAAATTCTCTCTTGTAAGTTCTTCCGCATTGACCCATCTTAGGTTTACCTCGGTCTTGTTTGCGATTCCGCCGTGCTTTAATGCCTCAACGACACTTAAGTAAGCATCGTGAAGTGCCACATACTTACCGACGATTGCAATCGTTACCTTGTGCTTTGGATTTTCAAAGTCACATACAAGCTGCATCCACTGCTTTAAGTCAGGCTCAGGACATGGAAGGTTTAAGCATTCGCAAACCGCACCTGCAAGATTTTCTTTTTCCATTAAGAGCGGAACCTCATAAAGCGATTTCGCATCGAGGTTCTGAAGAACGTGTTCCTTCTTTACATTGCAAAACAACGCGATTTTTTCACGCATCTGATCATCAATCGGATAATCCGAACGACAAACCAGGATGTCCGGCCAAAGTCCCTGACTTTGAAGTGTCTTTACACTCGTCTGGGTAGGCTTCGTCTTCATCTCGCCCGAAGCCTTTAAGTACGGAATTAGCGTTACCTGAATGATGATCGCATTCTCTCTTCCGACCTCAGCCTGGAACTGTCTGATAGCTTCAAGGAAGGGCTGCGACTCAATATCTCCGACCGTTCCTCCTATCTCTATAATTGAAATGGTTTCCTCATCCGGTTTTTTTGCCTTGTAAAATTTATCCTTTATTTCGTTTGTGATATGTGGAATCACCTGAACGGTTCCTCCGCCGTAATCACCGTGACGTTCTTTATTAAGTACAGACCAGTAAATCTTGCCAGTCGTAACATTTGAATTGTGATCCAGGCTTTCGTTTATAAATCTCTCGTAGTGCCCTAAGTCCAAATCCGTTTCCGTTCCGTCATCCGTGACAAAAACCTCACCGTGCTGAATAGGGTTCATAGTTCCAGGATCCACGTTTATATAGGGATCAAACTTCTGCATGGTCACATGATACCCTCTTGCCTTTAAAAGCCTTCCCAGGGACGCAGCCGTAATTCCCTTACCAAGACCCGAAACAACACCTCCCGTAACAAATACATACTTAACCATCTTTGACTCCTTATCCTTAATCCCTATTGCTTACTTACCGCTGTCTCCGTAGTTAGAAAGAACTCTTGCCGAGGGGTCGTCTACGTTGCAGCCCTCCCACTGTTTGTTGGGCATCCAGAAATCCTTAATCATTTCTGCCTGATCCGGATAAAATTTTTCAAAAAGTTCTCTGTAAAGAAGAGATTCCTTTGTGAACGGTGTTGCATGTGTGTATTTTTTTCTTTTTGCCTCAAACTCGTCATCCGTATACTGACTGTTAGCATACTCCTTAAGGTAATCAACCATTGAGTGACCTACGGCATCGGAAAAAGCAGCTTTCTCACGCATCAGAATGTCTATAGGAAGATAATCGCCTTCAAAAGCATGCCTTAACAGGTATTTACCTTTCCCGTATTTGTTTAGCTTCATCTTTGGATCGATACTCATTACATAAGAAGCAAAGTCCAGATCTCCGAATGGAACACGCGCTTCTATTGAGTTTACGGAAATGCACCTGTCCGCTCTTAGAACGTCATACATGTAAAGCTCTTTGACTCGCTTACTCGCTTCCTTTTGAAATTCCTCTGCGCTCGGAGCAAAATCGGTATATTTATATCCAAACAGCTCATCAGAAATCTCACCTGTCATTAAAACCCTGATATCGGTAGTCTCGTGAATAGCCTTGCAGACAAGGTACATACCAATTGAAGCCCTTATGGTGGTGATATCAAAGGTTCCGAGTAAATGAATAACCTTAGGAAGTGCCTTTATGACATCATCCTTTGTAATGATTACCTCCGTGTGATCAGAGTGAATGTAATCAGCAACTTCCTTTGCGTACTTTAAATCGATTGCATCGGTACTCATTCCTATAGCAAAGGTTCTGATAGGCTTTTTAAGTATCTTTGCTGAAACCGCACATACAAGTGAGCTGTCAAGGCCGCCAGAAAGTAAGAACCCAAGCGGTGCATCAGCATCAAGTCTTTTTTCAATTCCCCTAACAAGCTTGTCATGAATGTTTTTGCAAACAACTTCAATGTCGTCCTTTACGTAGTCAGCAACCCTTGTAACATCCCTGTACGGAATAAATTTTCCTTCGATGTAGTAATGTCCGGGAGGGAAGGGATAAATCTTATCGCATAAGCCCACAAGGTTCTTTGCTTCACTTGCAAAAATAATCTCACCAGCCTTCGGATAGCCGTAAAAAAGAGGTCTTATTCCAATCGGATCTCTGGCGGCAATTATTGTTTTCCTTTTAGCATCGTATATGACGCAGGCAAACTCCGCATCTAAACGTACAAACATGTCGGTCGAATACTTTTCATACATTGGAAGAAGCACTTCACAATCTGACTCGCTTTTAAAGGTATAATCCTTTTCAAGCTCTTCTTTTATTTTTTTAAATCCGTAGATTTCACCATTACAAACAACCATATTATTGTTTAAAGAAAAAGGCTGCATGCCGCTTTCTGACAGTCCCATAATGGAAAGTCGTTCAAAGCCGAGCACTCCCTCCTTAAATTCCACGATTTTCTGCATGTCGGGTCCCCTTGAAATCGTTTCGTCAAAAAACGGTTTTAAGGAATCCTTACTTAGGCTTGTTCCTAAATAACCCATGATTGAACACATTATTTTCCTCCTTTTATAGGCTAAAAGGCACGTCTACCTGTTGATAGACGCGCCCTTGCGTTTGATAATTATTCTTTTTCTTTATACATAGAACAGCATCTGTTCATATGTAGGATATGGCATGAGCTCTTCGGGAATTAAGGGTTCAGCTTCGTCGGCAACTGCCCTTACCTTGCCCATATCGCCAAATACAGTATCATGGTAAAAGTTTGCCTGTTCTAACAGATCCTTGATTTCTTCGCCTTTGGATATATCGCCTGCCAATACGTCCGTAAGTTCAAATAACGACTCATAAAGTCCGGAAAGCTTCTTTAACTGCTTCTCTTCCGCCTTTAGAGTTACTCCGAGAGTCTTCTTAGAAATAACGGAAGAAGTAAGAATATCCGTATACTTGAGTAAAGCCGGCATGAACTGCTTTTCAAGCATATCCTTAAGAGTAAGAGCCTCGATATGAATTGTCTTTGAATAGTTTTCAAGAAGAATTTCATATCTTGATTCAAGCTCAACCTCTGAGTACACACCGAACCTTTTGAAGAGATCGATGTTCTTTTTATCTTTAAGTCTGGGAATAACCTCGGGAGTTGACTTTAGGTTGCATAAGCCTCTTTTTTTTGCTTCCTTAACCCACTCATCAGTATAACCGTTTCCATTAAAGATAATTCTTTTGTGCTCTTTGATTGTTTCTCTGACAAGCTTTGTAACCGCATCCTCCATTTCTTCCTTCGAAACATCCGAAAGCTTCTTTGAAAATTCGCAAAGTGCATTTGCAACCGCGGTATTCAGAACAGTATTTGGACCCGCTACCGAAGCGGAGGAGCCAAGAGATCTGAATTCAAATTTGTTTCCGGTAAAAGCAAACGGTGAAGTACGGTTTCTGTCCGTATTATCTTTTATGAAATGAGGAAGTACAGATGCACCGATTGACATCATCTCCTTCTTTGATTCAAAGAAGGTACCGTTCTCAATCGAATCAAGTACCGCCGTAAGCTCATCTCCCAAGAAGATTGAGATAATGGCCGGAGGTGCCTCGTTTGCTCCGAGTCTGTGATCGTTTCCCGCGCTCGCAACAGAGAGCCTTAGTAAATCCGCATACTCATCGACCGCCTTTATGACAGCTGCAAGAAATACAAGGAACTGTGTATTTTCTTTCGGAGTCTTCCCAGGCTCCAAAAGGTTAACGCCTGTATTGGTGCTCATCGACCAGTTGTTGTGTTTACCGGAACCGTTGATTCCTGCAAAAGGCTTTTCATGAAGCAGGCAGACAAACCCATGCTTGTTGGCTACCTTCTTCATAACCTCCATCATTAGCTGGTTGTGATCGACCGCAACGTTTGTCGTATCAAATACCGGTGCGAGCTCATGCTGTGCGGGAGCTACTTCGTTGTGCTTTGTCTTGGCAGGGATACCGAGTTTCCAAAGCTCTTCGTCAAGTTCGTGCATATATGCCGCTACTCTCGGACGAAGCGATCCGAAATAATGATCGTCCATCTCCTGTCCTTTTGGAGGCATTGCCCCTAAAAGTGTACGACCAGTAAAAATAAGGTCCTTTCTTTTTGCATAATCCTTTTTGTCTATTAAGAAATATTCCTGTTCTGGGCCTACCGTTGTGGATACGCTTGTGACATCATCCTTTCCAAGAAGATGCAATATCTTTACAGCTTCCTTACTGAGAGCCTCCATTGATCTAAGCAACGGAGTCTTCTTGTCCAGTGCCTCTCCGCTGTAGGAACAAAAAGCAGTCGGAATGCACAAGGTTCCCTCTTTGATAAATGCCGGTGAAGAAGGATCCCAGGCTGTATAGCCTCTTGCTTCGAAGGTTGCCCTCAATCCGCCCGATGGAAAACTCGAAGCATCGGGTTCGCCCTTAATAAGTTCCTTTCCCGAAAATTCCATGATAACAGTTCCGTCTCCGACGGGATTAATGAAGCTGTCATGCTTTTCGGCTGTCGTTCCGGTCATCGGCTGGAACCAGTGCGTAAAATGTGTTGCTCCGTTCTCTATGGCCCATTCCTTCATTGCAATTGCAACGGCATTCGCAACATCGAGTTCAAGGTGACTTCCGTTTTCTATTGTTTTCTTTAATGCCTTGTAGACATCCTTTGGCAGCTTGTCTCTCATCACCTTGTCTGAGAACACTAAGCTTCCGTAAATTTCCGGTACTTTGTTCATAGCCTTTCTCCTCTCTGTGTTTTGAAGCCCCTGAAGGTTACGCCTGCCTTCATAGCGGCTGAATTTATTGAAAAAGAAAAAGCGCTTTGGAATCAATCCAAAGCGCCTTTGCTTTTATGTGACGTACTATAAACCTATATTTTTAAGTTGTCAACAGAGAATTTGATTTTTTTAGTAAATTTTTTTTTTAAAAAATTGTCGATACCTTTATCGTCTGCTCTTCAAGTACATCCAAAAGCACCCTTACGGTATCAAGTGAGGTAAAGAGCGTTACGTTGTTTTCCGTTGCGCATCTTCTGATAGCGGTTCCGTCACCGTAATGCACTCCGGAAAGAATTGCTCTTGTGTTAATCACGTAAGCTACGCTTCCCGACTTGATCGCATCGAGAATTTCTTCGCTTCCTTCACTCATTTTCTTCTTGACTCTTGCCTTAATGCCGTAGTCATGCAGATATTTTGCTGTAAGCGAGGTTGCCTCGATGTTAAAGCCCATATCATAGAAGCGCTTGATCAAAGGCATCGCCTCAATCTTATCTTCATCGGCAAGGGAAACTATTACGGTTCCGTAGTTGATAAGCCTTATTCCTGATGCGGTCAAAGCCTTGTACATTGCTCTGTGAAGCTTTTCGTCGTATCCGATTGCTTCACCTGTCGACTTCATCTCAGGTGCAAGGTAAGAGTCCATCCCCTTAAGCTTTGAGAAAGAAAAAGCAGGAGCCTTAACGCACCAGCGCTTGCTTTCTTCAGGGTAAAGCCCGAAAATCCCCTGTTCCTTTAGACTAATTCCAAGTATACACTTCGTCGCAATGTCCGCAATCGAGTAGCCCGTTGCCTTTGAAAGGAAGGGTACAGTTCTTGAGGATCTGGGATTAACCTCGATGATATAAACATCGTCATATTTATCAACGATAAACTGTATATTGAAAAGCCCCACTATACCTATGCCAAGACCAAGCTTCTTTGTGTAAGAAAGGATGGTGCCTTTTACTTTATTCGAAATTGAGAACGGAGGGTAAACCGATACTGAGTCTCCCGAATGCACTCCCGTTCTTTCTACAAGCTCCATGATACCGGGCACAAATACATCCACGCCGTCACAGATTGCATCAACCTCTACTTCCTTACCGCGAATGTATTTATCTACCAAAACAGGCTTGTCCTCATCAACCTCAACTGCAGTCTTCAGATAATGACGCATGTCTTTTTCTTTTGACACAATCTGCATTGCACGACCTCCGAGTACGAAGCTTGGACGCACCAAAACAGGATAGCCTATTTCCTCCGCAGCCTTTACGCCGTCTTCGATGTTTGTAACAGCAACACCCTTTGGCTGAGGGATGTTAAGGCTTGACAATACCTTTTCAAAGGCATCCCTGTTCTCCGCCCTCTCTATTGCCTCGCAGTCTGTACCGATTATCCTTACGCCGTACTCAAGTAAAGGCTCTGCTAAATTAATCGCAGTCTGACCACCCAAAATTGCGATCACACCTTCAGGTCTTTCAAGCTCGACGATATTGACAACATCCTCTACACACAGAGGCTCAAAATAAAGCTTATCCGAAGTCGTATAATCTGTCGAAACGGTTTCCGGATTGTTATTTATAATGATTGCTTCGTAGCCAAGCTCCTTTATGGTCTTTACGGCGTGCACCGTCGAATAGTCAAATTCGACACCCTGACCGATACGAATCGGCCCCGAACCGAGCACGATTATCTTCTTTCTGTCAGATATAATCGATTCATTTTCATCGGCATAAGTCGAATAGAAATACGGAACATACGACTTAAACTCCGATGCACAGGTATCAATCATCTTGTATATCGGGTAAACATCGTTTTTCTTTCTGATGTCAAAGATTTCGTGCGCGTCCATATTCCAAAGAACGGCTACTTCCCTGTCGGAAAAGCCAAACTTCTTTGCCTTTTTAAGGATTTCAAGGTCTCCGATATTTTCCTTAAGCAGCTCTTCCATGTTCACGATGTTTCTGAATTTGCGGATAAAGAACACATCTATCGTAGAAAGTGCGGCAATCTCGTCTTCCGAAATACCCCTTCTTAAAAGCTCTGCAACAGCGTAAATCCTATCGTCCGTGCCGATTCTGATGTACTGCTTTAATTCTTCTGTTTCCGCATTGTCAAATTTATTGTGATGCAGATGAAATACGCCGATTTCAAGGCTTCTGATTGCCTTTAAAAGGCTTTCCTCAAGTGTACGCCCTACGCTCATTACTTCACCCGTTGCCTTCATCTGAGTTCCAAGCGAATTGTTTGCGTCATTGAACTTGTCAAAAGGAAATCTCGGCATCTTTGAAACGACATAGTCAAGCGAAGGCTCAAAGGAAGCCGGTGTGTTAGCAAGCATGATTTCCTCAAGTCTCATGCCAACTGAAATCTTTGCAGAAACCCTTGCTATCGGGTAGCCGCTTGCCTTCGATGCAAGAGCCGAAGAACGGGAAACTCTCGGATTAACCTCAATAAGGTAGTACTGAAACGACTTTGGGTCTAATGCAAACTGAACGTTGCAGCCGCCCTCAATTTCCAGGGCTCTTATTATCTTAAGCGCCGAATTTCTGAGCATATGGTACTCTTTATTGGTAAGTGTCTGCGAAGGGCAAACAACTATTGAGTCTCCTGTGTGAATTCCGACTGGATCGATATTTTCCATGTTACAGATGGTAATGGCGGTATCATTTGCATCGCGCATTACTTCATACTCTATTTCTTTATAACCCTTTACACTCTTTTCAACCAATACCTGGTGAACCGGTGATAAAGAAATGGCATTTTTCATTACTTCTCTGAATTCTTCTTCATTTTCAACGAAGCCTCCACCGGTCCCTCCGAGTGTAAATGCGGGACGAAGTACCAAAGGATAGCCTATATCATTTGCTGCCTTAAGTCCCTCTTCCATGCTTTCCGCAATTTCCGAAGGAAGAATAGGTTCGCCGATTGAAATGCAAAGTTCCTTAAACAATTCTCTGTCCTCGGCCTTTTCGATACTGTCTATCTTTGTACCCAAAAGTTCTACTCCGCACTCCTTCAAAACGCCTTTTCTTGCAAGCTGCATGGCAAGATTAAGTCCCGTCTGTCCGCCGATTCCGGGTAAAATTGCATCTGGACGTTCCATACGTATTATCTTTGCCATGAATTCAAGGTTAAGAGGCTCCATGTATATCTTGTCCGCAATTACATGATCCGTCATGATCGTAGCGGGATTTGAGTTGCAAAGTACGACCTCATAGCCTTCCTCTCTCAGGGCAAGGCAGGCCTGTGTTCCCGCATAGTCAAACTCGGCTGCCTGGCCGATTACTATGGGGCCCGAACCAATTACAAGGATTTTATTTATGTCTGTGCGCTTAGGCATTTTCTTTTTCCTCCTTTGATTCGTTAATATTCTTTAAAAATTCGTCAAACAGGTAGTTTGAGTCTTCAGGCCCCGGTGCGCTTTCCGGATGGTACTGAACCGAGAATACACGGTCCTTTTTGCACTCAACCCCTTCTATGGTATTGTCAAGTAAATTTACATGCGTAACCATAAGTCCAGTACCGTCAAGAGTATCCTCCAAAACGGCATACGAATGGTTCTGTGAGGTAATCTCAAGCTTTCCGGTTTTAAGATTCTTAACCGGGTGATTTCCTCCGCGGTGACCGAACTTAAGCTTGTAAGTCTTTGCTCCGTAAGCAAGCGAAATAATCTGATGTCCTAAACAGATTCCAAAAATCGGAACCCTGCCGATCAGCTCTTTAATAGTATTTATGGTTTCAAAGCAGTCCTCCGGATCTCCTGGGCCGTTTGAAATAAACACTCCGTCTGGATTAAGCTTTAAGATTTCAGAAGCATTCGTGTCAAAAGGCACAACCGTAACCTCGCACCCATGCCTTGTAAGCTCACGCACGATATTTTGCTTCATGCCGCAGTCAATTGCCACAACCTTGGCTTTCCGGTCGCCCTTTGCCTCCATGGTATAGGATTCCTTAACCGTGACTCTCTTTACCTGGTCTCTAGGCGGGTTCCAAGCCTTCAGCTCTTCAAGGGCTTTCCCAGAATCCACCGTTTCATCGACGATGTAAGCCTTGCAGCTTCCGAAATCTCTTATGTGTCGCGCAAGCCTTCTGGTATCAACGCCCTCGACTCCGACTATATTAAACTGCTCCATTACTTTAGAAAGAGTCTTGGTACATCTGAAGTTTGAAGGTTCGCCTGAGTACTCACCCACCACAAGTCCGGAAATTGAAGGATTCTCTGACTCATAATCATCATCGCACATTCCGTAATTGCCTATTAAGGGATATGTCATTACAACCGCCTGGTCGGTATAGGAAAGGTCGGACACAATTTCCTGATATCCAACCATCGAGGTATTCAATACGATTTCCACCATTTTATTTGCCTTGGAACCGAATGAGTAACCTGTTACTTCCAGACCGTCTTCAAAAATTATTTTCTTTTTAAGCTTTTCTTCCATTTGGTTTTCCTCTTTACACTGGATAATTTGCATTATAATACCTACGTTAATTCAACTAAAAAATATCGTGTCCTTCTTCTGTTTTCTGTACCTGATAAAGACAGCCATAAATCCAGAATGTAATTCTGTCTCCTGCCTCTTCATTCGTAGCTGTATTTGTGCAAAGCAGATTGGTAATTGCATCGGTTCTGCCCATTGCTTTCGGCAATATATGATGGATGTTAAAGCCACAGTCAATGATATTCGCAATCTTTTTCGCTACGGCTTACTAAAAGCGGCACTACGTGCCTTAAAAGGTACCTATCTTGTAACCTGGCACCTCGTAGGGGAACACCCACTGCCTAAAGGCAGTGGGTGTTCTATAGCTTTTATAAAAGCTTACTTTTTCTGTAAATAATATCATTTCTTCCTAGACGGATCATTGTTAGGCAGACTGTAACTTTAACTCTTTTGATATCTCCTACTCAACCGTAACACTCTTTGCGAGGTTGCGGGGTTTGTCTACATCAAGGCCCTTGGCTACCGACATATAGTATCCCATAAGCTGAAGAGGAATAATAGCCAGACTTTCTGCAAAAATATCCTCTGTTTTTGGAATATAAATAGTGAAATCAACCAAATCTTCAATTGAGTAATTGCCTGCGTTGGTGATACCCATTAAGTACCCGCCGCGGCTCTTGACCTCCACAAGATTTGAACGCGTCTTCTCATAAAGATTGCTCTGCGTAAGAATTCCTATTACCAAAGTACCGTCTTCAATCAGCGAAATCGTTCCGTGCTTAAGCTCGCCTGCCGCATAAGCCTCCGAATGAACGTAACTGATTTCCTTCATCTTAAGTGAACCTTCCATCGAAATAGCATAGTCGATGCCTCGGCCGATAAAGAAAGCATCTTTTACATTTGAAAATTTCGACGTAAACCACTGTATGCGTTCCTTGTCTTCTAGAACTCTTTCCATTTTCTGAGGTAGAGCATTTAACTCGTTTATAAGACGTACGTACTCTTCTTTATCAAGCATTCCTTTCTTAAAGCCAAGTTCAAGAGCAAGCAGATAAATAACTATCAGCTGTGCGCTGTAAGCTTTGGTGGTAGCAACCGCTATTTCAGGGCCTGCCATTGTATAAATAACACCGTCTGACTCCCTTGCAATTGACGAACCGACAACATTTACAATTCCGAGGGTAAAGCATCCATGTCCCTTTGCCTCTCTGATAGCTGCTAGTGTATCTGCAGTTTCACCAGATTGGCTGATTGCAACTACCAGGTCATCCTCGTTTAATATTGGATTTCTGTATCTGAATTCAGATGCAAGCTCCACTCTTACGGGAATTCCTGCAAGCTTCTCAATGACATACTGTGCTACCATTCCGACATGATACGCAGAGCCGCAGGCAGAAATAACAATTCTATCTGCAGCACATAGCTTGTCAAAGTCAAGTCCTGCTACGCTAAAATCAATACTGTTATCATGAATATATGCACCAAGCGTATCCTTTACGGCCTTTGGCTGCTCATGGATTTCCTTCATCATGAAATGCTCGAAACCGCCCTTTTCTGCAGCTTCGGCATCCCATTTTATCTCTGTAAGTTCCTTTGAAATAACCTCACCGTCAAGATTGTAAAAAGTAACCCTTTCATTTTCAAGGCAGGCCATTTCAAGATTTCCGATATAGTAAACCTGATTTGTATGCTTTAAAATTGCTGGGACATCGCTTGCTACGAAGGATTCGCCCTTCCCTTTTCCGATTATAAGGGGGCTGTCTTTTCTTGCTACCCATATTTCTCCCGGGTATTCCTTAAACATTACGGCAAGCGCATAGGACCCTCTTACTCTGACCATCGTCTTTGCAAGAGCGTCTACGGGACCGATATTGTACTTTTTATAATAATAGTCTATAAGCTTTACGATAGCTTCGGTGTCTGTATCTGAATAGAAAAAATAGCCTTTCTTTAAAAGTTTTTCCTTTATCTCGGTATAGTTCTCTATAATGCCATTGTGAACGGCTACGACATTATAATCGTCACTGACATGTGGATGAGCATTATTCTCACTCGGCTCGCCGTGCGTCGCCCATCTGGTGTGACCGATTCCGCATGTCCCTTTCAGGGAGTCTCCGTCATTTGTCTTACTCTTAAGAGCTGAAAGACGACCCTTCGCCTTTACAACCTCTATCGACAGATCCCCGTTTCTTACAGCAAGACCTGCTGAATCATAACCTCTATACTCAAGCTTAGACAAGCCCTCAAGCAAAATGGGAGCCGCCTGCTTGCTTCCGCAATATCCAACTATTCCACACATATCATGACCTCAATTATTTAAATTTGAATTAAAAAGAAAGCTCTTTAATCCTTGTAATTTCTTCGACTGTGTTTTATGCCGTAAGCCTGAAATAGCCTTCAAGGCATAGTCTGAAACCGACACTCAGTAGTATCTGCAGCCGAATACTCGTTTAACAGTTTATCAAAAGACTGTCAATTTCTCAACCCATCATTAGCTCTAATCCAAAATAAGTGTATTTACACTTACGCTTATTGTAAAAATAAACATGACACGAGGGTGTTATTCCTAACAGGATTCTATAAAAACCTCCAGGATACTTAGTAGGCTATTTGAAGTAGAACCTGACGTAACGCCCATCCACCGACCTTGTGTAGTTGTATTCACCCTCTATATACTTCATGATCCAGCTGTCTTTATCTATGCAAAGGTTTGAATACCAGCAATCAACCACTATTACCGACGGCTGTTTTTGTGGATAAAGTTTCCAATATGTAAGTAATCTTTCATCATAGCTCGTAGGATCGACAATTGAAAAATGGCTGACCGAAAGGTTTTTAAACATATACGGAGTTGTCTGGCTTAAACCGGCCATTTCTGATACTATGAGGCAGTTTGAACCTTCCGGTACGTATTCATTGAAATCTTCATAATTTGAATCATTTATATAAGCATTCATGTAACCCGAAAAAATGAACGCTGCGGGTCCCTTTTTGTATACATTTTCGATGCCAAAAACTGTATTGGTACTCATAATTCCGCCTCTGAGAGTTAACCCCTTCCCCAAAATTGAGACAAAAGTCAGGCTAAGAAGCAATATTAAGAATAATCTTTTTTCTGTTATTTGCTTTGCACCTGCAACTTTAGTCGTTTCATATTCATTCTTTATGATAAGGCACACCAACACCGTTGCTGACAGAACGCCTATCATTCCATGCGGAACGGCATAATGCGGAGTAAGATCGCTCAGATATATAACAGATATTGTAGAGAGTAAGCCCGCAAAAACACCGGTATAAAGAAATCTGTACTCCGAAGTGAACATGTCCTTAATAAAAATAACAGAAATAAGCCACAAAACAACCAGATGAATCTGGGCTTCTTCATACCCCGATCGAATTACAAACCAATATACAAGCTGAATAATTTCAGAAATCAAAACCGATGCAACGATAAAAATACTTTTAAAGTAGCCATTAAACTTTTTCTTTAGTAGAAATGCGATAAACAATGCAGGTACCAAAGACAGACAAGCTAAGACTGCCTCCTTCAATATATCTGTGCTCATACTTAAAAGTGCAGCCAGTCTGTCCGAATAATCATGTGTCAGGTCAAAGCCCAGTATATAAGGGATATTCCTGATAAATTGATCAATCGGAGTCTTAGCAAGCACTCCTATAAGCCACAGCGCAAGCATAGATATGCAAGTGCCTATGAAGACAAACAATCTTTTAATCTTCTTCTTGCCTTTAGTGCACAGAAGAATTACGACAAAGAAAAGGAAATTAAGAACATCCGAAGGATAGGAAAGCACCTCAATGGAAATACCAATTCCGGAAAGCACCAGCCACAATGGTTTTCTCTCAAAATACCATTTTCCCAAAGCCAGCAGAGCAATCGTCAATCCCCAAAGCTGAAGATTTGAAAACTCCGGAATCTCAATAATCTTCGGAACAATATTAAAATAAAGTGCTCCTATAAAAAACCCTGTTTTTTCACTTTCAACTGTTTTTGCCACAAATTTACAGACTGTCAGGCTAAGAAGCAATCTGATAATCGTAGAAACTATGCGAATAAAAATTACACAGCCCGTTAGGGTTCCTGTTATAAACTTATACGCAAAAAGAAGAATTGTTGTTAAGAAAGCCGATGTCTGATGAGGCTCCCACATCGTGCCAAATAAATTATCCCCCGAAAGTCTTCTGTATGCCATCAAGATCTGATACTCTTCATCCATCGAATAATCAACAAAAATCATCTTAACTGCAGCAAGAAAGCTAAGGAATACTATTAATTTTTTCAGATTTTTATATGTAAGTATTTTATTCATCAGTATTTAAACTCCCAGAAGCCGTAAATGTCCGCACATTCTTCTGTCATTTTTTACCTGTATATTTTTCCTTTAATTTTTTTGTTTTGGCATCCATTGAAGTGCCTGCTGCAACGCCACCGATTATGCCAAAGGCAAAGCCTATGTACAAATTTGAAAACAAAATTCCAAGCATCAATCCTGCCACCACGCCGATTGCCACATACAACCCTGTCCAAGCGCTCTTTTGCCTGGTAATCGAATAGGTCTCAAGCTCCTTAGTGGCACTTCTTAACACATACCCTGCCTTTTGAAAAGCCGTAACTGCTGCCGAATTTTCATGTTCTATCACCACATTTATTTCGTATATATTGGCAAAAGAAAATGCCCATTCAGCCATGCGGCGTATTGTTTGTGTGGCATAATTTTTATCCCTGTATAAGGGCTCAATCTGAATATAAAAGGGTATGGTGCCTGCTTCCTTTTTTCCTTCAAAGGAAAATTTTCCTACATAGTCTTTCGTATCGTTATTTAAATGAATTTCCCATTCAGCATCAAAGGGTTTTTCTTTATCTGTAGCAAGGAAACTCAAATCGCCGTTTTTAATAAAAAGTTTGTCTTTTTTCATGTAAATCCTTTTTAAAGCTTGTTCTTTCGTATATTTTTCTTGTTATGTAAACCGTGTACCTGATTTTATACAATAAATCGCTTTGTTTATTGTATCACTTAAAGGTGTGCTTATGTTAAAATATTCAGTAGAAAATTAATGTATGTGAGGTTATTTTATGAAATACACATTTGATGGCTCTTTAGAAAAGACCGAATCCGGATATTTTGTTGACATTCCCTTTAATGTATGGGAAATCTGTGAGCGCGAGGGTAATGTTCCTGCAAAAGTAAAATTAAACGGCACTACCTTTGTATGTAATCTTGCGCCAAAGGGGCGTGGTTATTATAAGATTCCCGTGCCAAAGGATTTTGCTTTAAGCTTAAAAGAAGAAAGTGCCTGCCACATCACCTTCAGAATTACCAAATCCGAGGTCGAAGACAGCCCCTATTCTACTGCCAATCCTATCCGCAAAATTGATTCAATTAAAATTGTACGCCAGCCTCAGGACGGTCTGTGCGGACAGTCCTGTATTGCAATGCTTTCTGGTCTTTCAATTGAGGAAGTAAGCAACATCATGCACTGCGCCGAATGGCAGGCTACCATGGGCAAGATGATTAACGCTTTAAATTATTTTGGTTTTGAGCATTCTGAAGAAATTATCTATACTCTTGGAAATCCTGATGTAAAGCTTCCCAAATGCTGCATCATGATGGAAAAGATGGGACGCTACAATCACTATCTTATCGGCTTTGACGGTAAATATTACGATTCAGGCTACGGAGTTTTGACAGATTATGATTTTTCAAAGCTTGTAGGGTATTTAGAAGTAATACTTGTATAATTTACAATCTTAACTAAAGAAAAATGGAGAAAAGCTTATTATGAGACTTCTAGTAGCCTTAGCAGTAATTCCAGGAATTGTTGTTTTAATGTACGTTTACAAAAAGGATCGAATCGAAAAGGAACCCACAAGGCTTTTATTAAAGCTTTTTTTCCTTGGCGCCCTTTCAATTATCCCAAGCATAATCTTTGAATATCTGGCAAGCTATTTAATATACGAAAGCTTTGATACTCCTGAAAATGCTACCACCTTTCAGATTTTTATTGAAAACTTCCTTGGCGTTGGGCTTGTGGAAGAATTCTTTAAATATGTAATGCTAAAGAAAGGCTCCTGGAAGAATGAAAACTTTAACTACCGATTCGATGCAATCGTCTACGCCGTGTGCGTCAGCATGGGCTTTGCGGTGGTTGAAAACATTTCCTATGTCACAAGCTACGGCATCGGAAACGCCATCACAAGAGCTCTTTTATCAATCCCCGGGCATGCGTGCTTTGCTATCTGCATGGGCATCTATTACGGTCAGGCAAAGCTTTTTGAAAAATACGGCGGCATCAGAAAATGCAAAAGAGACCTTCGCCTTGCAGTCATCATGCCGATGCTTATGCATGGTTTCTTTGATTTTTCGCTGTCCGTTGATTCCTATGTGCTTTATTATTCCTTCTTTGCCTACGCAATAATTGTTGACATCATCTGCCTTAAAAAAGTCAAAAAATATTCTGAGCAGGATGTTTTATTATAAGCCTAGTCACTATACACTATCTGTCCGTTACAGATAGTGTATTTTATTTTTGCCTTAAATTTTTCGTTCAAAAAGGGCGTATTTACGGCCTTTGACACTGGTGCATCGTATACCCACTCTTCGTTTTCCTTAAATAAAACGATATCAGCCCTTGCTCCTTCTTTAATCATAATTTCCGGAAGCCCGAAGGCTTCTCTCGGCACTACCGTAAGCTTTCTTATAATTGTTTTTAATATGCCTTTATCGCCCTTAGCATTTATTTCTCTTTCAGCCAAAGAAAAGGCCGTTTCAAGCCCGATGATGCCTGAAGGACTCTCTAACAGTCCTTTTTCCTTTTCTGACGCTGCGTGCGGCGCATGGTCTGTTGCAATGTAAAATCTCTCTTCGTTTTTAAGAGCCTTAATTAAGGCTTCTTTATCCCGCTTTGAGCGTAAGGGCGGGTTCATTTTGGCGTTACTGCCCTGCCTTATGACCGCTTCTTCCGTTAAGGAAAAATGGTGTGGCGTAATTTCAGCGTATACATCCACTCCTTCTTTAATGGCCTTTTTGATAACCTCAATACTCTCAAGAGCACTTACATGCTGGATGCAGACCTTGGCGCCGGTTTCCTTTGCAAGCCTTAAATCTCTTTCAATAAGCTTTGTTTCTGAAGCTCTTATGGCTCCAAAGATTTCATAATAATCGCTTGCAGCTCCATGGTTAATGCCGCTTTCTTTTATTAAACGCTTGTCCTCTTCATGAAGGCTTATACGCTTGTCTAATGCCTTTACTTTTAAAAATGCTTCCTTTAATAAATCCGCATTCATAATGGGAATACCGTCATCTGTAAAGGCAATGGCACCGGTTGAATTCAAAGCATCAAAATCGACAAGCTCCTTCCCCTTTAAGTCTTTTGTAACTGTGGCGCAGGCATAAAGGTTGATGCCTGTTTCTTTTCCCTTTGTAAGGACATAATTAAGTGTATCGGCATTGTCAATTGCAGGCTTAGTGTTTGCCATCATTATAACGTCTGTATAGCCTCCGCGCTTTGCGGCATTGGCACCTGTAATAATGTCTTCCTTATATTCAAAGCCCGGATCTCTGAAATGAGAATGAGTATCGCAAAAGCTTGGACAAATAATCATCCCGGTTGCGTTTATTAAAGTGTCTGCTTCCTTAATTTCTGAATCTAAAAAGCCTCCGCCCACTCTTATTTCTTTTATTAAATTATCCTGAATGCACAAATCGTAAAAGCCCTCAAGGCCGTTTTCTTTTGCATCCATCACATAGCCGTTTAAAACATAGAGCATAATTTCCTACCAGTCTGAGCCCCAGTCAGTGGAGTCTGAATCCCAGGAGTCGCTTGAATCCCAGTCATAGCTTGAATCTGAAGAGCTGTAATCCGGTGCCACATATTCCTCGTAGTAATCGCTGTCCTGAAATTTTGTAAAGCCTTCAGAATCCCATTCGTAGCCAGAATAATCGTATTCGTAATCGGCAGGGTTATTATAGATTTCTACAGGAAGGTATTCCTCGTAAACGTAATAGTAATCATCGTAAGAACTGTCATAGCCGTACCAATCGCCATCATAATGACAATAAATCGTGTCATTATAGCGATAATAGCTGGGAGAACAGTTTTTATAAACCGGTATAAAGACAAGTACTGCAATAAAAAACCAGGAAGCTAAAGAAATAATCCAGGACTGTTTAAATTTTTTATTAATTTTTTTCTTAAAGTCGCCTATCGGCTTTATCTTTTTAGCAGCAATCCCATAAATAACAGATACAACAGTTGCAGCTATAGCAGCACTGACTAAAGCAGTTAAAAACCCAGAGTAAGCGACTGAAAAAATTGAAATAGCAATAAACATACCTATAAAGAAAAACCATGATACGAGAGATTTAAAAACGCCCTCATTCTTTTTGCCTTTTCTCCCTGTCTGATGGGATTTCTGGTTTAAAATTTCTGATTTTAATTTAAGGAAGAGTTCATTAACAGCATAGGCTTCATCTATGCCCCGGTATCTGATGGCACGCTCCCCTGTGGCTTTATTTTTATAGACTATGAATTCACCGTTTTCTTCATAAATACCAAAGGCACGAGGCTTTGTATAGTTGATGCCGATAAAGAAACGTGTAGTCTCATATGGAGGTAAATTTCTTGCCGTGTACCAGGCCTTTAATTCCTCGATAGTCTTAGGCGTTGAATTTACCATTCTTTTTATGTTTTCATTGGTAGCACCGCAATTAGGGCACTTTTCCAGTGAATCCTCGATAAAGCTTCCACAATATTCGCATTTAATTTCCATAAATATCCCCTTAATCCATAGATAACAGGCTTTTTATTTCATTAAGTATTTCGTTTGGTGTTTTGTTGTCCACGTTAATGGTAATGTCTGCCACCTCTTCATAGAGAGGGAGACGTTCTGAGTAGAGACGTGTAAATTCCGATAAGCTCTTAGATAATGGGCGTTTACAGTCGTTGCCTACTCTGTTCCAAAGCATTTCGGTGGATCCCTTTAGGTAGATGATGGTACCGCCTTCCTTTAAGATTTCAAGGTTTTTAGGGCGTTTCACAATGCCTCCTCCGGTAGCAATTACTCTGGTGTCTGAATCCGTCACACATTTAATTGCAAGATGCTCCTGATCTCTGAACCAGTCCTCTCCGTATTTTTCAAATATTTCAGGAATTGATAATTTTGTTGTCTCTGAAATAAAATCATCAAGGTCAAAAAATTCAAGCTTCAAATCTTCTGCAAGCACTCGCCCCACAACGCTTTTACCTGCTCCCATAAAACCTATTAAAATAAGATTTTTTCTTTTGACTAAAGCTAAACGGACTTTATTTACAATATCCTCTGAAAGGGTACAGTCATTAAAAAATTCGTAGGAACCTACTGCCTGAAGTCTGTGCGGGGCATTGGCACAATATCCATTGCAGCCTTTATTTTCTTATAAAAATTATCATCGGTAATTAAGGCATTTTCTCCTGCTAAGCCTAAAGAGGTAGTCTGGATGCACACAATATTCTCAGGAATCAAAGAAAGCTTTGCTAAAGGAAGTGCCTTGAATTTTTCTGTAGTGTAGGCTTCGTTTAAGTCATAGCTTAAGCGCTCTGCCTTTTCATATGTACGGTTAATAAAGGTAACAGAAAATGCACCTAAACATAAAAGTGCCGCGCCTACTGCTCTTGCAGCACCGCCTGCTCCTATTACAACAGTGTCTGCGCCCTTAACAGGCAGCTTGAATTCTTCACTAGCCTTCATAAAGCCGTCAAGGTCTGTGTTGATGCCAATAAAGCCGTTTTCTGTTAATTTAATGGCATTTACAGCGCCTATTTTTTTTGCATCGTCGCTTATTTCCTCTAAATATTTTATTATCTCTTCTTTATAGGGAACCGTTACATTAAAGCCTTCATAGCCGTCTCTTACAGCACGACGCAAAAATTTTTCAAGCTCCCCTTCCTTTACTTCACACAGGTCATATTTAATGTCGTCTCCATTTAAAGAAGCAAAAGACGAGTGTATAAAGGGGCTTTTAGAATGGCCGACCGGATTACCTATAATGCCAAATTTTTTAGTGTTTTCCATAAAATCCTCAATTAATATATAGGGTTAAAGTGTTCGTTTTCAAGCTCTTTAAGTCTTTGATTGTAGGAATCCATTGAAGCTTCCATAAAGGCAGGCTCGTTATTTGATCCCATCTTCTTTAATAGCCACCTTGTAAGTAAAGGATTCAGTATAAGTAAAGGTCCTATTAAGGTGGTGGCATATAAATTGTTGATTCTATAGCCTTCCGTTAAATCTGCTTCATTGCGGCCTATGCCGCGAATTGTCTTAAAGAAGCCTTCAGTCTTATTTCCTTTAGTTAAATATGACAGCCCAAACAGACTCCTAAAGCCCACAACCTTTATATCTTCATCCCCTGTGTTAAATGAGCCCACATAAAAGCTGTTGTGCCTGTCCAGCATTTTATATTTTTCTTTTGCCGGAATAATACCAAGTCCAGGCAGGTCATCACATAAATCTGCACTTACGCCTTCTGAAAAAATATCTAAAGCATTTCCTGTCAAAAGAAACAGCTGTCCGTCATTAATTAAGCTTTCAAGCTTTTCCTTATAGGGCGTTAATGCCTTAACAGAAAGCCTGATTCCCTCTTCTGTTGCAGTGCCCATATAGATTAAATCAATCTTTTCGGCAGTAAATTTGGGGGTTTCCTTTAAAGAGGTGTTTATTATCTCAATTGAATCGTCGCTTTCCTTTAGATATTTAATGTTGCCAAGATCGCCGTAGAGGGAGCACACTTCAGGATATAATACTTCTATCTTCATGCCTTTACACTCCTTTCCATTGCGGTCTGCTTTACTTTTTCCTTGACCCTTGCCGCAAGATCTGCCGAGTCTACGCCATGGAAAATGCAGATAATGTCGCCCTCGTCATAGCTTAAAAGCTTAGGGGCCTCCAATTCGCTCTCAACGCACACAATCTTTTCCCCTGGCACGCCTGCAAGCAGTAATCTTAATCTGTAATCCTTGTTTCTTGCGCCGGCGCATACAATTTTCTTAATGTCATTTTTATTAAGCATTTCAAAATCTGTATCGTAAATCCAACATGGATTTTCAGACCAGTGCTTAGTATCGTTAAGGCAGTTCATCATAAGCAAAAGCTCGCGCTTTCCTTCCATTTCTGCCACGTATTCAATAGCGCGGGTGGTGGCTGAAGCGTTCTTTTCTTTTGCCATCTGAGTGATAATCTTAACTCCTGCACATTCATCAACGGAATGGCGTGATGCTGGGATTTTAGTTTTTGCCATAGAACGGCTTATTTCTTCATGAGAAAGGCCAAGCTCACGGCAGGCTGCAATCACCGTCACAAGATTATAGATATTAATAATCATGTCGGTTATGAGAGGATAAGTGTAGGTATTTTCGCCTTCTCTTACCGTCATGGTCTTGTTTTCCTTATCCAGCGCCACAACTGAAATGTCAGCCTTTGGCGAAGTGAAGCCGCAGTCCTTGCAGGTAGCATTACCAATGTGATTGTAACGGATGTAATTATAAGTAAGCCTTCCTGCACACCTAGGGCAGATACGCATGTCGTTTAAAAGGTCTTCCTTTGTGTTAACGTCTTCTGGAAGTCTGTCAATTCCAAAATAGGTCCGGGCATTTTCTTTTGCTATATTACCGGAAATCAAATCCTCAGCGTTTAAAATAAGCTTAGTGTGGGCGGGCATTGAATTTGTCAAAATGTCTGCAATGTACTGAGGGTGTGCATTTCGTAAAATCGAGTCTCTTGAAAGGTTTGTCACCACCACGTAGTCTGGCTGTAAATAAGGGTAAATCCTCGGAGCGCTTCGCTCGTCTACCTCTAAAACAGCCAGGTCACATTTCTTCATACGGCCAAAGAAAGTGCTTCCCTTTATATACACCGTCGAAATGCCGGTTGTGATGTTAGACCCCAGGCGGTTTGAAAACACCCTTTTACCATTATCCTCCAAAATGTCGATGAGCATGTTGTTGACAGTTGTCTTGCCATTTGTGCCCGTCACAATTAAAGTCTTTTTGGCATTTGCTGTGTACTTTAAAAATTCAGGACATATTTTGTTTGCAATGGTGCCTGGATAATCCGTTCCGTTATGCTTTGTAATTTTTAGAGCCGGGATTGAAAGCTTACCCACCCAAAGGCCCAATAAAAATTTAAAATTAGCCATGTAAAAGCCTCTTTCTTTCTACTCTTAACTAATCTAATATAGCACAATAGGACGCATTTAGGAAGAATAGTTTTTGTTGCGATAATTTTGGAATTACATTATACTATTGGAAGCGGCACGTGCCCAAAGGAGAAAGACATGGAACAAAATTATATAATCGCTACTGCCTCAACGGCAGATTTAACAAGAGAATACTTAGATGAACACAAAATCCCCTTTATCAGCTACAGCTACACTATCGGGGACGAGGCTTTCGAAGATGACTGTCGCGAGGAAACCCGCTCAAACGTCTATAAAATGATGCGTGAAGGCTCAATTCTTACAACCGCAGCCATCAACGAATATTCCTACCGCGAATTTTTCGAAGAATTACTAAAGCAGGGAAAGGACATTATCTTCCTTGATATGTCAAGAGTTCTCTCCTCTTCCTGGAGATTTTGCGAAAATGCCATTGAAGAATTAAAGGAAGAATATCCTGACAGAGAAATCGTAAACGTTGATACCTGCTGTGTATCAGGCGGTCTTGGCCTGCTTGTTGAAAACGTCATTGAATTATATGAGGCAGGTACTTCAAAGGAAAACCTGCTTAAATGGATTGAAGATAACAAGCTTTGCATTGCTCACCGTTTCACGGTTGATGATTTAAACTGGCTCAAACGCGGTGGCAGAGTGTCAAATGCATCGGCCTTGGTCGGTACTCTTCTATCGATAAAGCCCGTTTTATATGTACCAAATGACGGCTCCCTTATGGCAGTTTCAAAGGTGCGTGGCCGTAAGACAGCCCTTAATTCAGTAATCGCGGCCATCAAAAACGACGTCAAAAATCCTGACGGAATGGTATTCAGAATCAACCACGCCGACTGCTACGAGGATGCACAATACGTTAAAAACGCCCTTTTGGAGGCCTTTCCTTCTGTAAAGGAAATCACCATCACAGGCCTTGGCGTTGTAATCGGCGCCCACTGTGGTCCAGGCCTTTTCACCATCTTCTATATGACTGATGCAAGAAGACCTTAGCAGCTTTTGGTCAATGATATTTGCAATCTGCTTCGCTACGGCTCTACTAAAAGCGGCACTACGTGCCTTACTGGGTGCTTTGCTTTTTACAAAGCACCTAGCGTTTAAACACCGCCTCCTAAAGGCAGTGTGTTTTCTTAAGCTTTTATAAAAATAGCCATTACTAAGAACTCAATCTCCATAATGGCTACTTCATTTACTTACTATTTACTTACTATTTACTTACTCATTCGACACTGTCGAACAATTTCCAAAATCAACCATGCTGCTGGCGACCGCATACACCTTTTAATTTTTATTCATAATCAAAGTGGCTGAATTTCACAATAAAGGGTTTGACAAAATATGTCAAACCCTAGAAAAATGAATTTAATCTTCAGTATCGAATTTACTTTTACATGTGGAATTTAACTATTCCTTTAACGACTTATCGAAAGACTCACCTTCAATATTCCTGCTTATATTTATAAAACCTAAAGCAAACGCAGTGCAGCCCTTAGTAGAGCCGTAGCGAAGCGGACTCAGAATATCCTTGACATATGCAAGACAAAAGCGCCTTAAATAAAGGCGCTTTTCTATATATTTTAAATTCAATTAATCAGATAAAATTTTTCTGTTTACACATACCCCATCTTTTCATTATAAGCTCTGCAGATAGTATTGCTGTTTCTAATTAAGATGTTCATGCCGATGAAGGGGCCAAGGCAGCATAAAAGGGAGCCAAAGATTACCCAGAGCAAAACAGTGGTGCCGTTTTCCTGGAAGTTAAGGCCGTATCTGTGGGCGTTTGATGCCAGACGGTTTCCAAGCTTGTATTCCCAGTAAATAGAATAGAAGCCGCAGGTGATAAAGGATAAAATGATGAAGGCTGCAAGTCCTGAGGTCTGTTCGCCGTCACCCTCGCAGGCGATGTTAATATCGTGAGCCATCTGGTATATGAAATAATAGCCGTAAATACCGCAGGTGATGATCGAAAGCAGTATGTAGGTAAGTAAGCCTCTGTCAGTCTTTAATACCTCGCCGGGTTGTCCGTGAAGTGTAGCGTTAACGTCCTTTGCTGCTGTTACAAGCTCATCGTCAAGTTCATTAAAGGTATTCTTAACAGAGCCTGCTATATCAGCAAATTCACTCTTAATGTCATTCACGATGTTATCACCTTGCGAAGGCTGAAGCTTTTCACCGCAGTATGGGCAAAATTTAATACCTTCCTCTACCTGGTTGTGACAGTGTTCACAAAACATATTAATTCCCTCCATTGTATAAATGTTTTATTGCCTTTAATATAAAGCCGTTTTGAGGATTGCACGTGACAACGCTGCATTTATCATCAAAAAGCCTTATTAAATATACTATAACAAAAATCACGCATATGGCAACTAAAATGCCTTTAAAAATTTTACGGCTTACATGCTTATGGAAAAATAAAAATATTGCAAATAACGGAAAAAGAAAACATAAAGGATGGTAATAAACGGCTGTCTTAAAATCAAGCGTCAGCATGCAGTAAAGGGCTCTTGACATGCCGCAGCCCGCACAGGATATTCCAGTAAAGAATTTAATAGGGCAGCCGATTCCCGTTATAAATAAAAGTGCCACCACCAGTAAAAGCGACAGGATTACCTCATATTCAGCTTTGTGTTTTTTAAAGAAGGCCTTCATTTTTTTTCAAGCACCCAGGCTTTTACAGTCTCATAAACCGTGTCTGCATCGGGAGGACAGCCCTTAATCGAATGAGCAAAGGCCTTAGTGCAGTTACCCATGCCATACTCTCCTGTCTGGCCGCGATACCCCTGGCCTATGCAGATTTTTTCGTTAAAATTATCTAAAAGCCCTTCCTCCTCAAGCTGTGCCAGCGCTTCCATCAGGCTTTCATAGCAGGCGCTGCAGGTGTCAACGTCCTGGGCCTTATCCTTTAATTTAAAAATTCTGTGGGTGATAGGAAGCTCCTCGTCTCTTTCGATGCCGTCGCCACCGATAGTCTTAAGCTTTAAATGACTTAAATCCGCGTCTCCTACGTTGAATTTTTCCGCAAAAGAAATATAAGGCACATCCTCTGATTTATATCCTAACAGCCTGCATACATATGCATCCGTAAGCACCGGATCCAGACTTACCATGACGCAGTTACTGTAATAGGGATTGCCGCCTCCCTCTGAGTCTAAGTCGCCGCAAATATGGTCAATTACGATAAAATCCTGTTTAATACAGGAATTCAAAACAGCGATTGGCTCGTGAAGCCCCATGGCATGAAATCTGCGCTTTTCGGCATTTGGAATAAGCCCCTTTAAGTTTTTAAGGGCACAGGTGATATTTGTCTGGCAGTGTCCCTTTATAACAGGCACGTTTATTAAAAAGTCGATGTCTTTATTACAGTTACAGATTTTAACCTTAATATCGGAATCGGCATCAGAGCTTACTTCAAAAGAGCCTTCCTTCTGAGTATCTATTAATTTAACTCCCGTTCTTTTGCTAAGATCGTTAAAGCCGCATATTTCAAAGGATTTCTCGGTTTTGTCTCCAACCCATGAGCCTTCCATTATCCTGATATCGTTAAAATTCTTTTCCTTAAGATATTCAATTATGCCCTCCACCACTTCAGGATGTGTGGTGGCACCAAAATCTGCGGGAATGCAGCTCATAAGGTTAGGCTTTATGCCTATGCGGGCCCCTGCTGGGATTAAATCGCATAGCTTAGCTTCCTTAAGAAGAGTCTTTGTCATTTCCTTATATTCAGTTCCGTAAATTCTTAAAATTTCGTTTTTTTCCATATGTCAGGACTCGCTCGCGTTTTTTAAGCAGTTTTCTTTAATTTTTCCTGTTCCTGAATGTATTTTGTCCACTTAATATGACCGTAGGTAGTGTTTGTGAGGTACCCGAATTTATACACCAAAAGCACCCACTGGCCGTTTAAAATGTTAAAGAAGGTTTCAACCGCAATGTAGATATACCAGGTCCACCAGGATTCTCTTGAACGGCAGAACATTAAAATTCCGTCAAGAATGCTCATAATGGCAAGGCTTGCATCTGCATAAATGCTGATTTTTTCAACCAAATCACTCTTATAAAAGGTAGTGTCTGCATTTATTTTTGTCATTAAATAACCAAGGCCTGCGGAGAGCACAACTGTACCCACCATGATAAGCACCGTCTGCCAGGTCTTAAGGCGACGTACCTTAGTAGTCTCGTATTTCTTTTCATCCTTGTGGCGTCTCCAGGCAAAGAAGCCTGCTGTGTGAGCGGGAATCCAGAAGAAAATGCTCACTGCCATCGATGCAAAACGTGTGCGAAGTAAAAGCATTATGGCAATTTCAATTACTTCCACCAAATCATAAATTAAAAATGCCCACTTATTCTGTTTTGAGAACAATAATTCACAAAAACAGCCGATTATTGTATCAAAAAAATATAAAACCGTCAGTAGAACCCCTGAGGCAATAAGTGTATTCGTTGACGCTGAATAAACGTCATCTTCCGGAAATAAAACGGATAAAGCCAAAGATAAGGCAAGTATTACCACCATCCAGATTATTTCATAAATCGTAAAATTATTAATAAACTTCTTAAACCAGTTTGTTTCTTCATTTTTTTCGGGCTTTAAATCACAGAGTTTTGTATCTAAAGTGGCCCAAAAACCTTTTTTAGTGTCAGTCATACTCATTGATATTAACAATCCTTTCGCTACCTGCTCATATAAGAGCTTTTGTAAGTCTTTATTTGAATTTTTTTGATAACGCCGCGCATACAGCAAGCTTTGATGATTCGTAGGTAAGCCCGCCCTGCATAAATACGGTAAAGGGCTCCACTACAGGCCCGTCGCAGCTAAGCTCAATTGTAGAGCCCTGTGCAAAACAGCCTGCCGACATGATTTCCATGTGAGGATAGCCCGGCATCTCGCAGGGTACTGAACTATAAAGAGAATCAACAGGCGAAAAGCTCTGTAAGCTCTGGCAAAAGAAAACTAAATCCTCAGCCGTATTGAAATTAAAGGTCTGTATAATATCGCTTCTGTAATCAAAAAACCTTGGAGTCACCTTAGTTAAACCAAGCTTTTCTACCATGTAGCTTGTAAAAATTGCAGTTTTAACAGCGTTTGCAACGGTACGTGGTGCCATGAAAATGCCCTTTAGGAATTTTAAATTCTGATTATAATTGGCACCTAAATATTTGCCCATACCAGGAGCTGTAAGTCTGTCGGCTACCTGCTCAATCAAAGCTTCTCTTCCGGCAATATAGCCGCCGGAGGTAGCAATACCGCCGCCTAAATTATGCATTAAAGAGCCTGCCATTATGTCAGCCCCTACGTCTGTAGGCTCTTTTCTTTCTACAAGCTCGCCATAGCAGTTATCAATCATGATGATGACATCAGGATCAATGCCCTTAATTAAAGAGCACACCTTTTCTATCTGGGAAATCGTAAGGCCCCGTCTGTGGGAATAACCGCAGGAGCGCTGTATTTCAACCAGCTTCACACCACCCCTTTTTATTCTTTCTTCAATTGCGGCATAGTCAAAATCATTGTCAATTAAATCAATTTCTTCATAATTAACGCCGTTTCGTGTCAGGGAAAGTGGGCTGTTGCCTCTTATGCCCATAATTTCCTGTAAGGGGTCGTAGGGTGTGCCTGCGATGCATACCATTGTATCCTTAGGATGTAACAATCCTGATAATGTTAAATAAATTGCATTTGTGCCTGACATAATCTGAGGGCGCACCAAAGCATCCTCTGTCCCCAGCACCTTTGCAAAGATTTTTTCGATTTTATCTCTTGCTTCGTCAAAAAAAGCGTAGCCGTTTATTTCAGCAAAATCAGAATATGAAACTTCATTTTCCAAAAATGCGTTTAACACCTTTTCAGTGTTGTATTCGCACACTGCATCCGCTTCCTTAAAGAAAGGCTCACAGGCTTCCTCCGCTTCATGCGCCAAATTCTTTATGTTTTCAGAAATGTTTATTTTACTCATATTTTCTCCATCCTGTAAACCAAAGCCATAAAATCAGCTCCAAAAGTATAATACCAAATATAATAGACAACAAAAATACGTAAAAGTATATTTACTGCATCAGCTATCGTTTTCTTTAATTATCTCAAGCCCTTCAATAAATTTCCTGAATACACCGATTAAAGGCGCATTTACAAAGGTAATTATGATTGTTCCGATTCCGATTCCGGTAAGCTTATGTGTCAGCACAAAGCTTAAAATCAATGCAACTGCCAGTAAAATAAGGTCATTTACGTATTTTACCTTATTTAAATTTTTATTGTATTTAACTGAAAATTCCTTAACAACCAGTTCATACACCTGTATTGGAAGGTTTGTGTTAAATAAAAATGCAATGCCGCAGCTGGTGCAAAGGGTGCCTGCAGTAAGGGCAAAAATTCTTAAGGGGATTGTGTCATAGGCACCGTTACCACCTAAGACCAAAAGCCAGAAGTCTATGATAAGCCCTGCTACCACTGCAGTTGCAAAAGAAAGTAAATATTTAGCCTTAAACTGTCTTAAAATGATGCATCCTATTATAAGAAGAAAGCCTTCCCAAAAATATTCTGCCGTGCCCTGTGTAAACCACGAAAATGTATCCCTTAACCACACGTGCAAAATGTAGGGGGATGCTCCGATCATTGAAAGTCCGAAGTTTGATTTAGTGCAAAGCGCCACCCCAAGATCTGCCAGGGACAGCCCTATTATCCAGTTTAAAATGTTTTTAAGTTTGCTCATGTGAAATTCCTTTCGCGGATTTCATGTTCTACCGCGACTTTAAAATTGTGTGGCGCAAAGCAGACGTCCGCAGGACGTCATGCGCCCCGCCGCCGGCATAGAAAATCCGGAAGATGGGAACCCCACCTTCCGGATTTTCTATGCCGGCGGCGGGACTTGAACCCGCACGTAGTTGCCCACAACAGATTTTGAGTCTGCCTCGTCTGCCATTCCGACACGCCGGCGCGCCTCAGAACGAATTAAATCTTACCATAATTAAACTCTTATGTAAAGCAAAAAATGCAGCACCGCAAAACAATTCAAGGTGTAAGGCTGTAGTGTATTGCAGGTTTTAAATTTTTCATTAATTAATATAAATATAATGAAAGCATGGTAAGTTTTAAAAGTTTAAACTGCATAAAACGCGATTTTTATATCTACGAAAACGCCGAAACTGACGGAAAGCCCTTTCAAAATAAGGTATACGGTACCATCATAAAATGGTATCAGGTAAAAATGAGCTATGAAGAAAAATACCGATTTGGGGTAATTACCTATCCCGAATTTTTAGAGTGGCAGCAAGAGCTTATGAAGGAAGGCTCCGAGCAAGACACTCCTAACACCTTCTGGGCACATGACGATGCCCTTCGTCAGAACGTATCAAGCGCCGATTACAGCAGCTTTTTAAATCAGAACAACATTGATATTTCAAACAACACTACTCTT
Source organism: Lachnospiraceae bacterium (assembly GCA_963643225.1). Taxonomy (GTDB): domain Bacteria; phylum Bacillota; class Clostridia; order Lachnospirales; family Lachnospiraceae; genus UBA1258. The sequence continues at coordinate 32,962 of CAVIIX010000011.1, read as the reverse complement.
AACATGGAGGAAATTTTAAGAACTGCTTCAGAGGCTGACGTTAAAATGTCTGACCCCTTAAATGAAAAGGAGCTTTGCATAGTCTCTGGCACCGACGGTCTTGACAGGGATGCAATGGCAATCTTAAACCAGGTCAACAAAGACCTTCATCAGGGCGAGGCCATTTTGACCCAGGAAGAAATCGAAGCATTATTTGCTGCCGCAGGCGTATAAACCTGCAAAAAAACTTAATTTAAATTCCAAAGATACCAATTCATCCTGGTATCTTTTTTATTGCGCACGTTTTAAAGACAAATCAAAAGAAACCTTGACAATTTTCTTTTGCTGTATTATTGTACTAATTAACTAGTGCAAAAGTACAAAATACCAGGTAAGTACATATCATACCTTCAAATATGACAGATACCGCCCGAAAAACCCTGTGAGGGGGCGATGGTGATTAGTCAGAAAGGAGTTTTATATGCCATGGGAGCTTAACTCAGACAGGCCCATATTCCTTCAGCTTATTGAAAGCATGATGGATGACATTTTCATTGGAAAATATAAGCCCTGTGACCAGCTGCCAAGCGTGAGGGACTTAGCCCTGGAAGCCTCTGTCAATCCAAACACCATGCAGAAGGCACTTTCAGAGCTTGAAAGAACAGGTCTTGTCTATTCAAAAAGAACCAGCGGTCGTTTTGTGACCGAGGATGAAGCCCTGATTAAGGAATTAAAGCAACAGAGGGCTTTAGGAAAAATCGATGCATTTCTTAAAGATATGGAAAAAATCGGTTTAAGTAAAAAAGACGTTATCGACATATTAACTATGAAGGGAGAAAACTAATGAGTGAGCTTTTGAAAATCTTTGGTCTTACCAAGAAATACGGCTCAAAGACTGCGCTTAAGGATGTAAATCTCACTATAGAAAGCGGCCACATCGTAGGTCTTTTAGGGCCTAACGGAAGTGGTAAAACAACATTAATCAAAATTATAAACGGGTTACTGACCTTCAAGGAGGGCGAAGTTTTAGTAAAGGGTAACCCTGTCGGCGTTGAATCAAAAAAGGTAATTTCCTATCTTCCAGACACCACCTATCTTAACCTGAATCAGCGTGTATCCGAGGTAATTGATACCTTTAAGCTTTTCTATGAAGACTTTGATGCAGACAGAGCCTATGACATGCTTAATAAGCTTCATATAGATCCAGGCGACAGACTTAAGAACATGTCTAAAGGAACAAAGGAAAAGGTACAGCTTATTTTGGTTATGAGCCGTCGTGCGGATTTATATGTGCTTGACGAGCCCATTGCCGGTGTAGACCCTGCAGCCAGAGACTACATTTTAAATGTTATTATTTCAAATTACGACCCTAATGCTTCCATTATTATTTCAACACACTTAATTGCCGACGTTGAAAACGTGCTTGACCAGGTCATCTTTATTAAAGACGGTGTAATTGAGCGTTTCACTGACGTTGACACAATTCGTGCAGATGAAGGCAGGAGCGTTGATGCATTGTTCAGGGAGGTATACAAATGTTAGGAAAATTAATTAAAAATGAATTCAGACAAAGCTACCGCCCCATGGTGCTTTTATATCTTATGCTTGTGCTTATCACAATACTTGCAACCCTTACGGTATTTGTTGACAATTACGCTCCCACGCTTGCATCCAATTCCTTCGTAAGCATTATAGCCGGCATAATTGCAGCCATATTTGTAATTTCACTTGTATTTTTTATCGCTGTAGGCTTTATCATTTCCTGCATCAGATTTTATAAGACAATGTTTAGTGAAGCAGGCTACCTTACCCACACTCTTCCAGTAAGCCCCATTGCCACCTATTTTTCAAAGCTTTTAGTATCCTTTATATGGCTTCTTTTTTCACTAATTATTTTAATAATGAGTATTTTCATGATTGTTTCCGCTTCAGAACAGATAAGTCCTTTTAAGCTTTTAAAGGAAATCATTAATAATTGGAGTGAAGTAAGCGTCCGCCTTAGCATTATCTTTTCCGGTTACGTTGGTCTTTCATCAGGTGCTTTCTTAGGATACCTTTTATCACTTATGCTGATTGCCGTAATTTCATCATTTACCCTTGTGTTCTTTGCTATGTCCCTAGGCCAGTTATCAAGCCGGCACAAAACAGGCTGTTCACTCTTAGCAGGAGGAGGCATTTACATTTTAAAGCAGATTGTCAATTCAATTATTATTTCAAGTCTCTTTTCAAATTATTCAATAAGCCTTATTAGCACCACTAACCCTGCTTATGAATTTGTCAAAAACCTGTTCAACCTATCTTTAATACTTTCTCTTACAGGTATGGCACTTGAAATCACAGGCTCACTTATTATCATAAGGAAGCACTTAAATCTTCAATAGGCTTTTGCAAAAGAAAAAAACCGGCTCTTTAATCAAAAGGAGTCGGTTTTTATCACATAATTTAATATATCTCACTCTCAGCTGTCAAATAGAAATTTCTTAATCCGTGGAAGCACCCTTCCACTTTTTCACCGGTTGCAACATTTATACCGTCAATTGAATTAATAGAGTTATTTTTAAAGGTTAGATTAACTCTTCCTTCCACCACTTCCTCTGAATGAATGTATATTGAATCGATGGTACTGTTTTTTATAATAAGATTCTGGTCTCCTGCAAGGTTAGGGTCGATTGTATCATGCATAAACATATCTGAACCCTCTGCCCCGTTACCTGTAAGGGTACAGGAATCAATTGTGACGCTTCCGCGTCTTAGACCCATTCCAATCGCCGCATTGTAATCTGAATGAATTACGCAATTATAAATAGTAAGGCTTCTGTCTGTAAGTGAATTATAGTCTGCGTGAATACCGTATGCCAAACGGCTGTGGCCAGTATCTGAACCCGTTGCCTTTATCGCAAAATTTCTGACACTGCCTGCGCCTATTTCAAGAGGCGGATAATCATAGTCACCATCGTAGCTTACGATTTCGCAAAGGCTTTTGTCTACACCGTATAAATTTACTACTCTTTCATAGGTCTGAACAGATTCATTGTAGGACCCTGGCAGCACCAAAACCGTTCCCCAGCTTTTAAGCATCTTAACTGCCTGATTTATGGTTAAGGAAATAGGTGAGTTTTTACTTACTACATAAAAGCCCTTTCCTGATTCAGACACGGTATTTTCGCCCACACATATACCTGAGGATACGAAAAACGTATTGCCCTTGGCATAGGTCACCTTTGCATATCTTGCCTCCTTTGGAAGCTCATAAAAAAGTCCGCCGCTTACATCATCTGTGGATGTGGCAATAAGCTCCTTTTCTTTATCAAAAAAATCAACCGTAATTTCCAAAGGACTGTAGGCTGCATAATAATATTTAGGATTTACTTCAATGTAATCCGTTACGCCGTCAGTTACCTCCACATTTTTAATCAAATTCCAGCTGTCAATGTCGCCACTTAAATAATCCCAGGATAAATATGGCTCCCAGACCTCTTCAGGCTCTTGCTCGTTTTTAGAAGCATCCTCAGCAGCATTTTCAGAAACGCTTGCAGGCACATCCTTTTTTACCTCAATCTGCTCCTCTTTTATTGAAAGAGAAGCAGCTGGTACTGTTTCTTTTGCAGGCATATTAAAGATTATTATACAGATAAAGAAAACGGTCAGAGTAATTAACAATATTCCCATACCAAGAAGAAGCCACTGCTTTACGCCTGATTTCTTTTTCTTTTTAGATTTTTTTCTTTCATTCCCCTTCATAAATACTCCGTTGAATATAAATTGAATATCGATTAATATATTAACAACAAATTCAAATAAGGACAAGACAATGTTGGAATATAAACTAATCGCCTTCGATATGGATGGCACACTTTTAAATTCTAAAAAGGAAATATCGAAAGAAACCCTAAAGGCTATACACACAGCCGTTGAAGCAGGCAAATTCATATCCTATTCAACTGGCCGCAACATGCAGGAGATGAAAAAAATAATTTCAGAAAATCCCGACATTAAATACTGCATTGCAATAAGCGGGGCGCTGGTAACGGATTTAGAGAAAAACAAAATTATTTTTACAAAAGCACTTCCTCACGAATATGCCGTTGAAATTTTTAAACGCATTAAGGGCTATGACTGCATGGTGCACATTCACTCAAATATTTCCCTTGTGCAGAGGGATAAGGAAGCCCACATGGCAGACTACAACATGGGACAGTATCAAAGATTTTTTGATGAGCTTGCAGTGAAGGCTGAAAGCATTGAAGAATATTACCTTGAAAACCACGACACAATTCCTGTTTATAAATTCAACCTGTATTGCAGGGATCAGGCCCAGCGTTTAGAGCTTGAAGCATTATTAAAGGACCTTCCCATCACCATGTCCTATGCGGAAACCGCTTCTCTTGAATGCTCGGCTCTTGGCATTTCAAAGGGCTTTGGTCTAAAGGCTCTGTGTAAATATTTAAATATCGATACAAGCGAAACCATTGCCGTAGGGGATGCTGAAAACGACCTTGAGATTTTACGTACAGCAGGCCTTTCTGTTGCCATGGATAATGCAAAAGAAATAGTAAAGGAAACAGCAGCTGTAACGGTTCAGGACTGTGACCATGACGGCTGCGCCACGGCAATTTATGATTATCTGTTAAAATAAAGATATCTCCATAAGTCTCCTCACGGGCTGCAGACTCTGCATTTTTGTTCATAGCCGGCAGCTATGGCTTCTGAAAGCTTTTCGTAATAAATGGCATAGTCATAAGAAGGTGCTACAAGGCAGCCTATTCTATGGACGATTTTTGTTTCTTTATTTACAACGTATTTGTAATCCTTTAAAGAAGCAGAAGTGGAAGCAGATGTCTTTGAAGCATTTAAGGAAACCAAAATACCGTGCTCCTTGTTTGACTCTGCCACAAGCTCTTTTTGCTCTCGCAAAAGCTCTTCTTCCTGAAGCCGCACTATTTCAGAATAGGAAATTTCCCCTGTATCATTTTCTTTATAGACTGAAGACGCAGAGGCTGAAGTCAAAACAGAGGCAGCTGTTTCAACAGATGCAGAAGACGCTGTTTCTTTAACAGCTTCTTTAATTTCAGATGCGTTCATATCTACTGACCCTGTTAAAATTAAGCCTTCAGAGTCAGATGTGATTTTTGTTTCGCCGTCTTTTCCTTTATAAAAGAGAATCATAAGACACCCTATTATGCATACAGCCACAATTCCGTAGGCTATTGAACGAATGAATTTCATATATTTATTACTCCCCGATAACAATATAATAACACAAGAATGGCAGCTTCAAAATATGAAGCTGCCATTTAACCCAATTTTTAAAACCTGCAAGCTTTTGTCAGGTTATATTATAATATGTTCATTCCTGCTGAAAGAATGAATACTAAAAATCCGCCAACTACCAACATCCCTGAAATAATGCTCTTAACATCCTTTGTTTCTCTATACATATATGCCTCCTTGCTTTCAGGCTCCTCCTGAAGAATTAATACTTTAATTTCTTTTGTTTAGGATTAGTATAGATTGTAACTAAACTTAATTAAATGGCAATTAAAACGAAATAAAATTGTTTAATTTTCTTTTTTAAGTGATTTTTAAAGTCTAAAATTTTTTACTATGGGCAACTTGTACACTATTTTTCATTTTTTAACTAATCTATTATAATATTAATATTCCACCTTCTGAATTAATTCAGGCTTTTATTCCTCACTCATTATTTTTTCTTTTGGAATAAATTCCCTTAAAACCCTCTCAAGCTCGTTTAAATCTATGGGCTTTGACAAATAGTCGTCAAACCCTTTCCCTTTTAATTCATCCTCGACGCCTTCAATTGCATTGGCGGTCAGCACCACAATCTTTGCTTCCTTTTCATAAAAAGCATTCAAAAATCTTAACCTGTGAAGGGCTTCTACTCCGTCCATTTCAGGCATCATGTGATCCATAAACACAATCGGATATTTTGTTTCCTTACAGATACTTAAGCATTCGGCGCCGCTTGCCGCAAGGTCTGCTTCTATTCCAAAGGCATTTAAGGTCCTGCTTATTACCTTTAGATTAACTCTGTTATCATCTACAATTAAAACCCTTGTATCCTTAAATTTTACAGATCCAAGTCTTGACGAGACAGTATCTGATTTATTAATTTCTTCTTCGAATACCGGATTATTATTAATCACTTTCTGGGAAAGCTCTACAATAAATTCAGATCCCTTGCCGTACTCACTCACTACGTCAATGGTGCCGTCCATAAGCTGTACGTAGCCATACACAATTGCAAGGCCCAGGCCTGTGCCTTCGATTCTGTGATTCTTTTCTTTATCCAAACGTTCATAGGCTTCAAAAAGGGTCTTTTGGTCTTCTTCCCTGATGCCCATGCCGGTATCAATTACACTGAATTTTATTTCATATAAGTCGTCCTTCGCTTCTTTAGAAGAGACTTCTAATCGGATACTTCCTTTTTTGGTATATTTAACGGAATTGTTTAATAAATTGATTAAAATTTCCTGTATTCTTAAATCATCGCCGTAAAGAATACTTGGCACCTTTCCGTTTATTTTAACAGAAAAATCAAGTCCCTTACTGGCCGCCTGAACGCTTATGATACGGCGCACGTTCTTTAATAGAACGGTTAAGGAATATTCCTCACACACAATCTCCATTTTACCGGATTCGATTTTAGAAATATTTAAAATATCGTTGATACTTCCTAAAAGTGTCTGTGAGGCGCTCTTAATATCCGTTAAATATTCTCTGATTTCAGGACTCACATTTTCATTTAAGGATAATTCTGCAAAGCCCATAATGGCGTTTATGGGAGTTCTGATTTCGTGGCTCATGTTGGCAAGAAATACGCTCTTAGCCTTGTTGGCTTCTTCTGCTTCTTCCTTTGCATTCTCGAGCTTTTTGCGTGTCTCAACAGTATAGGTCATGTCGTTTACAAGCACCATTAAGCCTATAGGATCGCCGTATTTATCAGCAATTCGATTTATCTGAAGATGAACCGGCACGTTATTTACCTTACATATTGCATCAGCTTCAATTACGTTTTCTGTAAAGTCCTCTTCTTCAGGACTCTTTATTTCAAACAGATCAGATAACGACCAGTTGTGTAAATCATCTTCTCTGTTAAAGCCAAAGAAATCTACTGCCGAGTCATTTAAAATCTGTAAAGATCTTGATAAATCATAAACCAAAAGTGGCGTTTGTAAAGAAGAATAAACCTGACTGGTGATGTTTTTATCGGTAATACGGCACCTGTTTAAATCGTCCATCGCATACCAGCACACGATTATGCCAAAAAACTGTGTAATAACTGAACCTGGAATTGAATTTTTGCCTACAAATGGATACACCATGTCAAAAACTGTTCCAATTAAGATAATAGCCTCAACCAGCAAAAATTTTTTACCAAACATCTGAAGACGCTTTAAAGGACTCTTTATCATGTATATTTCTATACCGATTATGTTAATGGAAACCATTACAAAATAAACAGTATAGAGAGTATTTACAATACCCGGTACAAAGGAATAGGTCATTCCCCAGTCGGTATATTTATAGGTAATATATTTAGGATCAAGTTCAATTACGTATAAAATAAGCCCGGAGGTGGCGATTAAATTAAGGATGCGGGACACAATTCTTTTAACACCGGATATATAGCACAAAAGATTTTGAGCCGCTATCATATAAAGAAACGTACCTAAAATGCCTATGCTTCTATAGATGTGGGCAACGTGTACATCCTTAGTTGTTTCCATCAGGGCAAAGCCTAAGCTCCAAATACAGCTGGCCAGATTTAGGAAATTTAAAAGATGGTTGCCGATATATCGTTTTTCAACGGCTACTATAAACACTAAGCAGAAGCCAAAAGCCAATACTCCGTTTATAAAAAGAATACTTTCTATAATAAATCGCATACATGCCTCCCCATTATGCTTATTATATCCTACATTATCTGCTTCCTTTATTAACCGAATATTGAATGTTTAACATACTTCTTCTAAAGCCTCCAATACGGCGCAGTGCGATTCTTGCGTAGCGTTTTCATCGTATAGGAACGAAGTTTCCTATACGATAAAAAAAGGCCCCGCCTAAAAGCGAAGCCTTTACTTTATCTAACCTATTAACTAATCTTCTTTTTCGCCATCCTCTGTACGAGCTTCAAAGCTTGATACCGATGCAACAACTGCAACCGTAGCAACTACGGCTATTAATGCAAATACTACAAATACTGAGATTGCAACAATAACTCCGGGTTCCATATAATATCCTCCAATACTGAAATTATTATAATACAATTCAATTAAATATTTCAACACCTACAGAAAATTATCTTGTTAATTACTTACATTAATTAATATACATGGTCTGATACCATCTAAATGGGAGCCTACATCATGGCCTGTGGTCCTGATAATGCCGCTTGCTCCTACGTCCATTGCTTCCGTTGACTTACCGCCGGTTGAACGAAGCCACCAGTTGCCGGCACCTATTATTGCTTCACCTACACCCTTTTCTTCATACTTAAACAATCCGTAATCCTTCTCATTTAAGGTATAGACGCCATTTTCCTGCGCATATTTTGTAACAACTGAAGCACGTGTCTCACTATACCCCTTGGGATTTTCACCCATGTATTTAAGCACCTCTTCATAGCTTAATAAAAATACCTTATCAGTAACCGAAGGAATGCCTGCAGACACGTCCTCTATCGTTGTATAATAATCTAAAATACAGGATTTCTGGGTATCGTCAAAAGCATTATCATAAAAGCTTTCATTTAAAAATTTTCTGATATAGGAATTGTCCCAGTCGGTGCCGGCATAAGAATCGTTATATGCCACGCAGTCAAGTACCTTTTCTGATATTAAAAGCATCTGACTTCCGTTATCTTCTAAAACAATCCATTGAATTGTTTCACTTCCGTTATCTGTATTTCCATCCTGCTCGTAGACTCCGCCTCTTACAGTTAATCTGTCACCTGAAATGATAAAATTATTAACCGTAACTGCTTCAGGCTCGGGCTCAGGCTCAGACGTTACTTTGGGCTCTGAAACAGCAGCATCCGAAATTTCAGCTTCATTAATGCTTAAAGAGGCTTCCGTAGAATTTTCTTTTTCCATATCAGCTTTTAAATCAAAAGACGCGCTTGCGCAGGCTGAAGCAAAAAGGCCTAAGGCCAATATTAAAATCGACAAATATTTCTTTTTCATATATAATTTCCTTATGTTTGTTAACTTAAACATTATAATCAGAAATCAAAAATTTTTAAAGGGGTAACATGATTTCTGTTTAAAAATGGGTAAATGATATTCGAAATTTACTTCGCTACTACTCTGCTAAAAGCGGCACTGAGTGCCTTACTGGGTATTTGGCCTGTAACACGGCACCTCGTTTTTGAACACCTGCCGCCTAAAGGCAATAGGTTTTCTTTAGCTTTTATAATTGGCAGAATTTTAACATAATAAGGGTTAATAATGAGAATTTTAGTTGATATGGACGACACAATCGAGCAGCTGTTAAGGGCCTGGCTTGCATGTGTCAATGAAAAATACAACCGAAACGTTCAGTACGATGACATCGTGGAATGGAACGTAGCTAAATTTTATCCAGGGCTTACCTATGAAGAAGTCTACGGTGCCATTTTATATGATGAATTCTGGGACACGGTTGAGCCTATGCCCTACGCCTCAGAAGCCCTGAAGCACATAATCGACATGGGTCATGAAGTCTACATCGTAACTGCTACTCCCTATGAATCGGTGTATGGTAAAATGAAGAATCATTTATTCAAGCATTTTCCTTACCTTACCTGGGATAATGTCATCATCACAAGCCACAAGCAGTTAATAAAGGGCGACATGCTGATAGACGACGGCGTTCACAATTTGGAAGGCGGTGATTACATCAAGGTTTTAATGACTGCCCCAAACAATAAATCCTACGATGCCAAAGCAAATGGCATGATAAGAGTCCACAACTGGCATGAAATTGAAGAATTAATAAAGTCCTTTTCATAAAAAAGAGCAAGCTCTCGCGCTAAGCGCAGTCGCCAAGGCAACATATTCCTTTCGCGCCAAGCGCATCATTGGCACGTAGTGCCTTTTTCAATCTTTTCCACAAATTCAAGCATTATCCTTTTGTAATCATCCGGGTGATCGTATATGGATCTTGCATGATTTGAATGCTCAAATAAATGAAGCTCCGATAAAGGATTCTTACATAATTTGAACATTTCTTCAGAGTGCTTACAGTCTATTAAGGTGTCTGAGTCCCCATGCATAAAGCATATCGGCACATTTGAATTCTTAACAGAATCAATGGGACGCACACTTCTAAAATCATAATCATAACGCTTAATACCGATTCTTCTTGCATTTTTAGAAGCAAGCGGCCCTAATATTCCGGCTCGTGACAGGGCTAAATCATCAATTAAAAGACCCGCATCAGAAAATGGACAGTCCGCCACCACAAAATCAGGAGTCTCTGAATCAAGCAAAAACAATGCAGTGCTTGCTCCCATGGATTCTCCGTGAAGGCCAAGGAAAATGTCCTCCCCAAACAACGATTTTGTAAATTCAATGATTTTCTTTATATCATTGCTTTCTTTAAGCCCTAAGGTACAGTAGGGACCTGTAGATTCTCCAAAATATCGTTCATCAAATATTACAAGATTATAGCCCTTATCATAAAAAAGCTTTCCGTATTTTATATCTGCTGCCCTGACGGCGGTAAGGCCGTGACAGATGATGCATACCTTTTTACGTGGGCCACTGGAGGCATTATTTACAATGTATTCTCCCCTTATAACCGCATCGTCTGATTCAATTTCAAAATCATGACGCTCCCATAAGCGCTTATAATCCTCAAAGCACTGCACAAAGCCTGCTCCCATATCCCCTGTCTTCGATTCTTCAAAGGTCATGCGCCGAGACAGCATAATCGTATTTGCAATATAGTGACCAATCATTTTTTATTGCTCCAAGAAAAGCTAAGTCCCCACTCAAGTGTACTAAAATACACTGATTTATATTTTCTCTCCATAAAAATACCTCCCATTTGCATTTATTATAACACAAAATGGGAGGTAAACAATTAAGTTAATGTTCGACAAGCTGGTCTTATTTTTATGCGATGTCTTCCATCTGGGCAGTGTAAAGGTGGTAATAAAGTCCTTTTCTTTCCATTAATTCTTCGTGGGTGCCACACTCTGCGATACCGCCATCGTCTATATACATTATCTTATCGCAATTTCTGATGGTGGAAAGTCTGTGAGCAATGATGAAGGAAGTACGTCCCTTAAGCATTGCGTTTAAACCTGTCTGTAACGCTCTTTCTGTCTGTACGTCAATACTGGAGGTAGCTTCATCAAGCACCAAAATCGCAGGGTCCGATAAAAGTGTTCTTGCAAAGGAAATAAGCTGCTTCTGTCCCTGACTGAGAAGCGAACCACGTTCCTTTACTTCTGTCTGATATCCCTCCTGGAATTTTTCAATAAAGCCTGCTGCACATACGGTTTGTGAAGCCTTTTTTATTTCCTCCAAAGTGGCATCAAGCTTACCGTAACGGATATTGTCTTCAATGGTGCCTGAGAATATAAAGGAATCCTGAAGCATAATGCCCATCTGACTTCTTAAGCTTCTAAGAGTCACCTTTGAAATATCCACGCCGTCTATCAATACTCTTCCAGAGTCAACGTTATAAAATCTTGATACTAAATTTACAATGGTACTCTTTCCTGCCCCTGTAGGGCCAACCAAAGCAATGCTTTCACCCGGTTTTACTTCAAAAGAAACATTGTGTAAAATTTCTTTTCCTTCTTCATAAGAAAAATGCACGTTTTCAAATTCGACATGTCCCTTTATTTCAGGCATTTTTGCAGCACCCTCACAGTCATCAACCGTTACGGGTTCATCCATTGTTTCAAATATACGTTCAAGATATGCCATATTGTTAATAAAATTGTTAAAGATATTGCCAAGGTTCATGATGGGCTGCCAGAAACGGCTGGCATAACCTGTAATTGCCACAATGGTACCTACGGATTTATCCCCATTTAAGAAAATGATAATTGCAAATAAATAAATTGCAGCTCTTACGCATACTGAAATTGTGTCAATACCGGGCCATACTGAATTGCTCCATCTGACTGCTGTCATCCAGGTGCGACGGCAGTCATCGGAAAGCCCTGCAAAAATTTCCGCATTTTCATCTTCACGGGCAAAAATCTGTGTAATTCTTGCGCCTACTATATTTTCCTGTAAATATGCATTTAAATTAGAGTTTTTATTTGAAACCGCTCTCCAGGCCTTACGCTGTTTTGCCTTAATCCAGAACAAAAACACAGCCAAAATCGGCACGCCGCACAATACCACAAGGGATAGCTGCACATCCACCGTAAGCATAAACGCAATAATGATAATGAGGTTTATAATTTCCAAAATTACGTTTATTAAGCCGTTTGAGAGCATATCGGAAACCGAATTTACGTAGTTTACGACTCTTATCAAAATCTTTCCGTGAGGTCTGTCATCATAATACTGAAAGGATAATTTCTGTAAGTGGGCAAATAAATCCTTTCTTATGTCATAGATGATATTCTGACTGACGCCCACCATGACTCTTGATCTTATGGTGGTAAATATTACACTTATTATGTAAACTACTATCAATAATACCACTAAAGAAATCAGCTGATTTACATTCTTATCAGGCACTGCTTCATCTAAGGCCTTCTGTGTAATAATAGGGGCAAGTAGCGCTGCCGCTCCGCCTATTGCACTAAGTAAAATGGCAAAAAGCATTTTCTTTAGATAGAGCTTAATATATTTGGAGGCAAGCAAAAGGTGCTTTAGGTTAAATTCCTCTTCAAGGGTTTCATCAACCTTATAGGTATTTTTCGTTGCCATTATTCTTCACCCCCTGTCTGAAGCTTTACAAGCTCGTAATAATAGCCCTTTTTCTTTATCAGTTCTTCGTGGGAGCCTTCTTCCGTTATACGGCCGTCCTGAAGCACGATGATTTTATCGGCGGATTTCGTGGTGGAAACACGCTGTGCAATAATAATTTTCGTACAGTTAAAATCAAGCTCCTTAAGCGAATGCTGTATCTGCTTTTCTGTCTCCATGTCAACTGCAGAGGTCGTATCGTCTAGAATCAGAATCGAAGGCTCAATGGCAAGGGCTCTTGCAAGAGAAATCCTCTGCTTCTGTCCGCCGGATAAGCCTACGCCTCGCTCGCCCACTATAGTGTCGTATCCTTCAGGCATTTTTGCAATAAATTCAGAGGCTGCCGAATATCTTGCAAATTTAACCACCTGCTCGGCCGATAAATGGCTTACGCCGTAAGCTATGTTTCCTTCAATAGTGTCTGAATATAAAAGCACGTCCTGGGTAGCAAGACCTATATGCTTTCTCAATTCATGGAGCTTATATTCCTCCACCGGCACGTCATCGATTAACACCTTTCCGGCTGTAGGCTCGTAGAATCTTGGAATCATATTAATTAAAGAAGTCTTGCCGCAGCCGGTTTCTCCCATAATGGCAACGGTAGTGCCTGGCTCTGCCACAAAGGAAATATCTCTTAATACAGGAAGATTTCCGTCTTCGTATTTAAATGAAACATTTTTAAATTCAATCTTACCTTTAAAGGGTTCCGGATGAGAAATCGCATTTTCTTTATCCTTAATATCGGGCTCTGAAAAATAGATTTCCATAACCTTGTTGGAAGCCGCATCGAAACGCTGGAATTCGTTCATTATGTTGCCCATGTTGCGCATAGGGTTGGCAATTGCCCAGATAAGTCCAGAGAAAGCTACGTACTCACCCATTGTAATCTCCCCTGATATCAGGAAAAGACCGCCCACCAGCACCAATACCACGCTCATAAGATTGGCAAGGCTTTCAACGAAGGGGTAGAATTTAATCCAGGTCATCTGAGTGCTTTTGTTTGTGTCACGGTAATCGGCATTGGAGACGTCAAATTTATTCATTTCGTAATCTTCTCTTGCAAAAGCCTTAACCACACGGTTGCCGGAAATATTTTCCTGGGCATAGGTGTTCATGCCTGCAAGCTTTTCACGAAGCAGGCGGTGTTTTGGTGCTACCTTGTTTTTAAACATCACAATAATGATGAAAATAAAGGGAGAAATCACTAAAATCGCAAAAGCCAGCTTCCAGCTTATGGAAATTAAATAAACCGCTGTTGCAAGGTACAAAGAAAAGGATTCAATAATCATACGGATAACCCATGCAATCATGTGGCGGCAGGCATCTAAGTCTCCCGTTACACGTGTCATAAGATCGCCTGTACGGTAGGTTGAATAAAATTTCATGTCCTGACGCTGGATTTTATCGTATAAAAAGTTTCGTATACGATAAAGGGCACGCTGTGAAACACGTTCATAGGCCATGCAGTCAAGGTAGACTATAATGACACGCAGAATCGTAAAGCCCACCATGAAGGCTAAAAGCTTATAGAAAAGCTCAGTGTTATTGGCACGATTATATGCCGCATCGTCACCCGAAAGAAAAGTATCCACGATTTGGGATGAAAAAAAAGGAACCGTTAACTGCATCACATTGTATACCACGGTCCCTACCATAGCGAATACGAATATAACTCTGGCACCACTCATGTTGGTCCAAAGCCATCTTAGCTTCGACATTGGAAATTTCTCTTGTTTAGTTTTCATAAAAAACGCCCTCTGATTTAAACTTATAATAGTTTTAATTTTCAGGTAAGCTTCGTTTTTGCGGGGTGGGTAAAAACCCGTAAAACAAATACTCCACTCAAGCGCATTGTAGCATATTGGCACATTAAATCAAGATAATTTATGGTTAATTTTTGTACGAAAAATTGCTCACTTTTTACTAAAAATTGCTCTTTATGACTATATGCTTTCTTTTGCATAGGTGTTTAAATGCCATACCCCTTTTAAAGCCTAAAAAGTACCCTGTTAATTTTCAAAGAGCATTGTATTTTTATAATAAATTTTATACAATTAATGTATCAAAAACGAATGGAGATTAACTATGAAGGTTATCACATTAAGCCGTGAATACGGTGCCGGTGGCCACACAATCGGTCATGCGGTTGCAAAAGAACTCGGAATTGAATTTTATGACAAAGATATAATCAAGAAGGTTGCCCTTGAAATGGGTGTTGACTCTGCATTAATCGAAAAGGAAGGGGAGGAAATTACAAGAGCCGATTCCTTTATTCGCTCCATCACTCCTATTTCTTACGATCAGAAGGAGACCATGTTTGAAATCGAGAAGAAGGTTATCATCGATATCGCAAAGAAAGGTCCCTGCGTTATTTTAGGTCGTTGTGCAAACATTGCCCTTGCCGAAGCAGGCATTGACACAATCGACGTGCACATTTACGGAGACGACGTGCACAGAGCTGCCAGAGTCTCAGAGCTCATTGGTTCCACAAACCCTTCGGAAATCACAAAGACCATGAAGAAAATCGACCACGACCGTCACGCCTACTACACCTACCACACAGGCCACCGCTGGGGCGATCAGAAAGACTACAACCTGATGCTTGATTCGGGTGCCCTTGGCTACGACACCTGCGTAAAGCTCATCTGTGCGGTTGCTAAATAAAAATAGTTTCGCTTGCTAAACTTAAACGCCGAATATATAAAAAACGCTCCGCCTGTGGCGGAGCATTTTTTATATATACCCTCTTACAGCACATATCACCACTGCCAGCACAATTCCTAAAATCATGCCAACAAGCACCTGAATCGGTGTGTGCCCGATAAATTCCTTAAGCTTGTCATCATAGGTTAAATTCTTATCACCCATCTTCTTAAAGGATTCCATCATCTCATTTAAAACCTTTGCCTGATTGCCGGTTTCTCTTCTTACGCCCATGGCATCATACATGGTAATAAAGGCAAAGATTACGCATATTGCAAATTCAACGCTTCCTATACCATACACGATTAAAATTGATGTGGAGAGCGAACAGACTAAGGAGGAATGTGAACTGGGCATGCCCCCTGCACCGAAAAGTCTCTCTCCTCTGAAATTTTTATTTACGCAGGCGTAAATTATAGTCTTAAGAATCTGGGCTGACAGCCAGCCTGAAATGGCGCAGATAAGCACCGTATTGTTCCAAAAATCTAATAAACCTTTCATTGTTACCTCTTAATTTAAGAATTGCTCTTAATATCCTCTATTTTTCCTTCAAGCTCTTTAATGGCATTTTCTGCATTCAAAATGTCTTTAATGAATTTTGAAAAATCAGGGTCCTCGTTATTATCCTTAAATTTTTCAAAGTATTTGCGCCCAAGTGCCGAATAGCTTCTGTTGATGACATCCTCACAGGAGCTTATCTGACCCTTTAATGACAATATATCCTTGGCGGCTCT
This sequence comes from Lachnospiraceae bacterium, assembly GCA_963643225.1. Taxonomy (GTDB): domain Bacteria; phylum Bacillota; class Clostridia; order Lachnospirales; family Lachnospiraceae; genus UBA1258. The sequence continues at coordinate 16,608 of CAVIIX010000011.1, read as the reverse complement.
TCCCTTTGTTAACGCCTTTTCGCCACCTTCTTCAAGTTTTTCCACAAATTCGTTAAAATTAAAATTCATAAATTCCCTCCTTAGCTATTGGTTATCCCTGATTATTCTTTTAAAATTGCTCTTTTGATTTTCCCCTTGGCTCTCTGCAGTGCATTATCGGTTGATTTTTCATCACGTCCCAAAACCCTTGCAATCTGCACATAGCTCATACCGGTCAAATAAAGCTCCACCGCCTCACGTTCAAATTCAGAAAGCTCCGTATCGATAAAATTTTCAATAGCCTCAACGTTTTCTTTATCTATCATGATGCTTTCCGGATTATCAAGATCGATAGACAAAATTTCATCAAGCGACAAAGAGCCGCCTTCGCCGTCCGATTCCTCATTTACAAGGCTCTGACTTAAGGAAATAGCTCTGTTTAGTGGCATATGCTTCTTTCTGTCCGACGCAGAAACCGCAGTGTATAGCTGACGCGTAATGCATAATTCTGCAAAAGTAAAAAAGCTTGCGTCCCGTCCGAAATCGTAGTCACGCATAGCCTTGTAAAGCCCTATCATGCCCTCCTGAATCAAATCGTCAGAGTCGCCCCCCAGAATGTACATGGATTTTGCCTTCGAGCGCACGAGGTTTTTGTATTTATCCAAAATGTATTCCGTGACGCCGTCCTCTCCGTCCCGAAGTCTCTGTATTAATTCCTCGTCGGTAGCATCATTATATTTATTTTTTAAGTCGCTGTCTTGCAATCTCAAAGCTCAACACTCCCATAGCCACAGATGCATTTAAAGAATCTATATCGCCCTTCATGGGGATTCTTGCCACAAAGTCGCAGTTTTCTTTTACAAGCCGGCTTACGCCCTCGCCTTCGTTGCCGATTACAAGGCCGATAGGACCGGTTAAATTAATGTCGTACATAAGCTCGCCGTCCATATCTGCACACACAAACCAAAGTCCTCTTTCCTTTAATTCTTCAATTGTCTTTGTAATATTCGTAACCTTCACAACAGGAGTGTAATTTAAAGCACCTGCTGAAGTACGAGCCACCGTTGCAGTTAAGCCGACCGCTCTGTTTTTAGGAATAATAACCCCATGAGCGCCCACAAGATTGGCAGTACGGATTATGGCTCCTAAATTGTGAGGATCCTCGATGTTATCAAGTATTATAATAAAGGGTGGTTCACCCTTTTTTTCTGCCAAAGAAAAAATATCCTCAAGCTTTGAATAATCATAAGCGGCACTTACAGCGATAACTCCCTGATGATGACCTGTCTCCGACATCTGATCGAGTCTTTCCTTCTCTACATATTTAATTAAAGTGTCCTGCTTTTTCGCTTCCCTTTTAATCGAAAGCACGGGGCCATCCTGGCAGCCGTCCAGCACGTATAATCTGTCTATTGTTTTTCCTGCCTTAAAAGCTTCAAGGACTGCATTGCGTCCTTCAATCTGCGATTCATTCTTTAGCATCCTTTATTCCTTCTTTTATCAATTCAAGCATTCTTTCGTTTTTATTATTAAGATACAGATAACCCATCAACGCTTCAAAGCCCGTAGCTTTACGATAGTCTGAAACCGACGCGTTTTTGGCAACCGACCCTGACTTTGCGTTTCTTCCGCGTTTATACTGGGTCAGTTCTTCTTCTGTTAATAAATCCATTATTTTATCTATAAGTTCTGCCTGAGCCCTGGCATTTACAAACCTCGCCGTATCCTTATGAAGCCTCTGCATGGGGCGGTTTCCTTTTGATAATTCAATCGTCCTTATCACCACCTCATAAACCGCGTCGCCGATATGTGCAAGTATCAAGGGAGACAGCTCGTTTGGTTTAATACCGCTTAGGTCAAATTCAGCTTTAATTTTACTGTATATTTCTAAATCCATTATTTTGAAAGCTCCCTGACTTTGCTCTCAAGCTCTAAAACTCTGTTAATAAGCTCGGAATTGGCCTGCTGAAGCGCCACAATATCCTCTCTTACAGGGTCTGGTAAGTCAACCTGGTTAAGCTCATCCTGCGGAAGAGTTGCGTTATTGCGTCGCACGATTCGACCCGGCACGCCCACTACCGTGCAGTTAGCCGGCACCTCTTCAAGCACCACCGAGCCTGCTCCGATTTTAACATTGTCGCCTATTTTAAAGGAACCAAGCACTTTTGCGCCTGCCGACACCATTACGTTGTTGCCAAGAGTAGGATGACGCTTGCCCTGTTCCTTACCGGTACCTCCAAGGGTGACGCCCTGGTAAAGTGTACAGTTGTCACCGATTATGGTAGTCTCTCCTATTATAACGCCATTACCGTGGTCGATAAAAAGTCCCTTTCCAATCTGAGCCCCCGGGTGAATTTCAATGCCTGTACGTCGCGCGGCACGCTGTGAAATAAGACGTGCTCTGAAATAATGCCCCTTTAAATAGTGCTTATGGGCCCTTCTGTAGCTTAACATTACCTTAAAGCTTGGATATAAAAACACCTCAGAGCTTGTGTGAATAGCAGGGTCACGCTCTTTTATTATCTTAATTTCTTCCTTAACTTCTTTTATAAATCCCATTTTAGTATCCTTCAAAAATTTGCTAATCTATTTTACCACCATTTTTATGAATATTCCACTTGCATATTATTTTTAGTACATTATAATGTTCTTAGGTATTGTTTTTATGTAACTTAACAAAATGTATTTTGGCAAAAGAAAACAGTATCCTAGCCAAAGGAAATGCAAAAAATTCATTTTCTGTAACTTAACAAAACGCAAATTCAGGGTGCCAAAGTATTTTCCTTTGCAGCCTGTACAAAGTGATTATTGGGGACAACGCAATGAACAACAGCATGAAAGAAGAAATAAGACAGCATTTAATCAAGGACATAATCCCGTTCTGGAAGGCTCTTCGCGACAACGAATACGGCGGCTACTACGGTTACATGGATTACGGCCTTAATTTAGACAAAAAATATGTAAAGGGCTGCATTTTAAACAGCCGCATCACCTGGTTCTTTTCAAATGCCTACATGGCGCTTAAGGACAATTCCCTTCTGGATGAAGCCCGCCACGGCTACGAATTTATGAAAGACCACTGCCTAGACCGTGAGAACGGTGGCATTTACTGGACCATCTCCTATGACGGCAGGCCCGAGGACACCATGAAACACACCTACAATCAGGGCTTTGCAATTTACGCACTTTCTTCCTATTACAAGGCAAGCGGCGACCTTGAGGCTTTGAAGCTTGCAAAGGAAATTTTTAACGTTATCGAGGATAAGTGTCGCGACGAAGTGGGATATATGGAAGCTTTCGACAGGGAATTTAACGTTATTGACAATGATGCTCTTTCAGAAAACGGTGTCATGGCAGACAAAACCATGAATACCCTTTTGCACATCGTTGAAGGCTACACAGAATTGTACCGTGTGTCTAACGACCCTAAGGTAAAGGAAAAGCTTGAAGAAATCCTTGATACCTTTGCTTCAAAAATCTACAATCCCGCCCTGCACCGTCAGGAGGTTTTCTTTGACAAAAATTATAACACCATCCTAGACCTTCACTCCTACGGCCACGACATCGAGACTTCCTGGCTCATCGACCGTACCGTTGAGGTTCTTGATGAAAAAAAATACAAGGATTTAATTTACCCTATCACCAGGGATTTATGCTCAGAAATTTACAAGGTTGCTTTTGACGGACACTCCCTTGCAATGGAATGCGATAGGGGTGTAGTTAATACCACAAGAGTATGGTGGGTACAGGCAGAAACACTTCTCGGTTTCTTAAACGGCTATGAAAAGACCCCCGCGCATTCAGAATATCTTAAGGCGTCCGAGGCAGTCTGGGAATATATAAAAAAATACATTATCGACAATCGCGGTAAATTTAGAGAATGGTATTCAGAGGTTGACATAAACGGCACCCCTGATTCTGAAAAGCCCATGGTTGAACCCTGGAAATGCCCTTATCATAACGGCCGTATGTGCCTTGAAGTGTTAAAAAAAGATTACCTATAAAGGAGAAAAGCCTTGGCAGAATTACACGAAAACTATTATAAGGAATTAAAGAAATACGAAGACCTCATAAGTCAAAAAAACAAGCCTGATGATTCTTTTTATAACGGTATTTACGACAGATACCTCTATCCGGTACTCACAAGAGAACACGCTCCCATTTTTTGGCAGTATGATTTAAATCCGGATACAAATCCATATTTTGAAAAGCGTCTAGGCATAAATGCCGTTATGAATTCCGGCGCTATTTATTTAAACGGCAAATATTATTTAATTGCAAGAGTTGAAGGTGATGACAGAAAATCCTTCTTTGCAATTGCAGAATCCGATAACGGTGTTGACGGCTTTAAATTTTGGGATTACCCCATTTTATTTGAGGATACCTGTCCTGAAGAAACAAACGTATACGACATGCGTCTGACTCAGCATGAAGACGGCTACATTTACGGTGTTTTCTGCTCTGAAAGCAAGGATACTTCCGTCAAGGATTTGTCGGCTGCGGTTGCGGCCGCAGGCATTGTTCGCACAAAAGATTTAAAAACCTGGGAGCGTCTTCCTAATTTAGTGACACTTAATTCTCCCCAGCAGCGTAACGTATGTCTTCATCCTGAATTTGTAAACGGAAAATATGCTTTCTATACCCGTCCAATGGATGACTTTATTGAAACAGGTTCAGGCGGCGGCATAGGCTTCGGTCTCTGCGACGACATAACTCATGCTGTTATAGATGAAGAAAAAATGACCTCTTTAAGAAAGTACCACACCATCACAGAATCAAAGAACGGTGCCGGTGCTGTGCCCATTAAAACAGAAAAGGGCTGGATTCATATAGCTCATGGTGTAAGAAACACAGCTGCAGGCTTAAGATATGTAATCTATGCTTTTGCAACAGATTTAAAGGATCCTTCAAGGGTGATTGCTGAGCCCTCAGGGCTCTTAATAGGGCCAAGAGGCAAGGAACGCGTGGGTGACGTATCAAACGTATGCTTCACTAACGGTTTAATAGTAAATGAAAAGAATGAAGTGTTTATCTATTATGCTTCCTCCGATACCCGTTTACATGTAGCCACCACCACCGTTGATAAGCTTGTTGACTATGTATTTAACACACCCTCCGATCCGCTCCGTTCCGTTAAATGCGTGGAGCAGCGATGTGATTTAATCAAAAAAAATCTTGAGTATCTGAATCAGTAATGCTTTTATTAAATACAACAAAAAATACAACAAAAAAGGCCCGGCATTGCCGGGCCTTTAATTTGTTTATTCTGAAGCCTGTGCTTCGTTAAGCTCCTTGATTTTTTTGTTCTGCTTCTGAAGTAAGAAGGTGCCTGTGATGACAACAACTGCTGCAAGCACTGTTGCAAAGAGGTCCATCCGGCAGCCCCAGAAAAAGTAGCACACAACAAGGGCGATTACCGCGATAGCGCATACGATCCAGTCAAGGATTGCTTTCTTATTAACGGTTTTCTTATTTTCTTCCATTACTTCTTTGTTTTCTTCCATGATCTGAATCCTCCTTAGTTATTGTTTGCAGTTTCTGTTTCATCATCAAGCTCACGCTTGTTCTGCATTGCACGTAAGATTGTGTAGAGTGCTTCAACAAGTGTAATTCCTAAGATAATCCAGTGGATGAAGCAGTGGGAAGCTGTTGCTTTGGGAACGTTCTCATCGTAAATATCAATTTCTCCTGCCTTTGGAGTAGCATCGTTGTTTATGATAACTTCCTCGGAAGTATTAATAGGAGCTTCTGTTGTTTCAGTTGTAACTGTCTCCTCTTCAACTACAGGTGTAGGTGTTACAGGTGTTACAGGTGTAGGTGTAACAGGTGTAACAGGTGTTACCGGAGGAACCGGAACATTTTCCTCTGAAGCGTAAATGGTAAATCTGCCTTCTTCTACGGTAATATCGTAGTTAGGATATGTGCCGTCAATTGTAATGTATATTGTGTATTCGCCGACAGCCTCACCGCTCTCTCTCCATGCATAAGCATTAACGTTTTCAATTGAATTTGTTACTGTTACGCCAAGTGAAGGATCCTCGCCTCCTGCAACCTTTAGGTTGGCATTAGCTGTAACTGTTACAGGTCTTCTGTTAATTGTAAGTGTACCGTCTTCAACAATAAAGTGTACGTTTGAGAAGTTCGCACTTGCATTATTAAAGTCTGTATCAGTCAAATCATAAGCATAGGTTCCTGCGTTTGTAGCAGTTAAATCAGCGCCCGTAAATTCTACGCAGTTTTCTGTGTATAAATCATTTGTAGCGCCTACATATTCATATCCGCCTACAGTGTGAGCCACGCCGTCATAAAGTGCAGTATCTGAATTTGCTCTTACTGTAACCTCGACTGTGTCTCTTACGGGAAGAATTGTAAGTGTACCATAGGTTACTGTAATGTCGTAGTTCTCTGCCTTAGTGCCAGGATTATAAGTGAAAGTAAAGGTATTGTTGTTAGGTTCATTTTCAGAAACATCTGTTACAGAGCCTGTAAAGTCAAAGGAAACACCTTCCTGTGCAGCAAAGTCATTGCCGGATAAATCAACGTCCTTGATTTCTAAAGGAGTGCTGTCGTATACCTTTTCTCCTGACTTACTTATTATTTCAATAGCACGCTTTGTTACTTCAATGTATCCGTCTGTTACTTCAAAGGAAACATTACTAAAATTCTTATTGTTGTTAACAAAGCTTGCAGCATCAAGACCCATAGTCTGCTTGCCTGCATCAGTAAGTGTAGCCTTAGCTTCAACACCTTCTGCAAGAGCAATATCATTTTCACTTAAATATTCATTATCGATTCCAGTTACTGTATATCCGCTTGAATTGTGAGCATTACCATCATACATAACGGTATTTACATCACCTGAAATCCTGACAGTTACCTTCTGTGAGAAAGGTGTAATGGTCAATTTACCTTCTTCAATAATGAAGGTTACATTTTCAAAGTTTTTATTGTTATTAGTAAAGTCAGAAGCCACAATACCTAAATTGTAGTCACCTGCAGCTTCACCGGTAGCAATCTTGTGAGCTTCATCGCCTGTAAAGCTAAAGTCAGATTCCTTATAAAGATCATTACCTGAAATGCTCTTTACAGTGTAGCCTTCTACGGAATGTTCCCTACCGTCATATTCGTATGAACCGCTGTTTTCTGCTATGGTAACAACTATTCTATCTGAAATTGCATTAACGGTTAAAGTACCTTCATTGGTAGAAATATCGTAGTTAGAAGCCTTTGTTTTGTTAGTTAATTCATAAGTAAAGGTATTAGCTGATTCACCCTTTACTGTCTGACTGCCGGTTACAGTGTATTCAGCACCTTCGCCATCTGCAAAGCCATCGCCTGATACTGTTACGTTTTTGTTCGTAAGTGCAGTAGAGTCATAGGTCTTTGTATCAGATGCAGAGGTTAATACTACGTTTCTCTTCTGAATAGTAAGTGTTGCACTTACAGGAGCTGCAGCATAGGTCTTGCCGCCTGCTTCGTATTCAGCGTTAACTGTTACAGTATATGTGTCTGCATCGATAAACTCAGGCATTTCTGAAGTAGTCTTATTACCATAGGTATAAGTTACGTTCTTAAAGCCTTCCGCATTGAAGTCAAGCTTCTGTTCTTTTCCGTCATACTTAACTGTCTTATTTGAAAGTGTAAGCGTCGAAGGCTCATAAACCGTAATCTCCAAGCTCTCTCTGCCTTCATAGGAAAGTACCCATGTACCGTGATCATTTGAATAAGAATTACTGTATGTATAAGGAACAGTTACGGTTTTGGTACCTGCAGCCTTAGCCTTGACTTCAAAGGTGCCGTCTTCGTTCACCTTAATATCAGCAGTTTTATCTGAATTTTCTGTAGGATCAAATGTAACAGTATTGTTATCATTATCAAGCAAATTACCTGATATATCTGTTCCGACTATCGTGGATGCTGTGTCATTGGTTACTGAAGGAGCAATGTAAAAGTCTTCGAAAGCATATTCTGCCTTAACATCCAAATCTTTAGAAACGTTTGTAAAGTCTTTACTCCATTTATCAAACCAGTATACTTTAGCGTAGCTACCGTTTACGATTGTATCGGGCACATTAAATTCTAAAGGTGCTGTAGCATCGCTTCCGTATACTACGGTCTGTGTCTCAATTGGTTCTGTTTCACTACCACAGTCAAAGAATCTTACTGTATAAAAATCCCTTGTATAATATGCATTTAATGTAAGAACGCCATCTGCAGCCTTAGTTAATGCTTCTCTATCAAATGTGCCACTCTTTACTGCATCATTAGTCTTAACTGTAAAGTGTTCAACCGCCGGTGAAGTAATCTCATACTCAGTGTCAAACTTAACTTTTACTTCATTAGGCTCGCAAACCTTATTTTCCGTACCTTCTTCCAAGTAATTAACCTTTACAGTGTATGTTTTAGCTTCAAAGCTTGCGGTTGCAACCAGGTCATATTCAGGCATTGTATCAGGCGCGCCTTCCAAGGAAGAGCCATCCGCCTTTGTCCAGGTCCAATTTTTAAAATCATAGCCGGTCTTATCAGGATTTTCTTTAATGGTAACTTTAGTACCGTATGCAAATGTATCATTAAAGCTTACATCGTCTATTACATAGGTAATAGTATGATTAACCGGAGTTCTTGTCCATGTAGCATATACAATAAGATTTTTTTCGGTTACTGAATAGTAATCAGCAAAATCCGTAAGTTCATAATCATACTTTTCATCATCCTTAAACCAGTTTCTGTATTCGTAATCTGTGACAATTTCCGATGTAGTTACAATCATGTCATCATAATGAACATCTGACTTTTTCCCTACTGTTATATTTTGCTTATCTTCGTTAATATCAAAGTCATTGGTGGCAACAAAGGTAATTGTATAGTCGATGTAATTCTTAGTATAAGAAGCTTCGAATGTAGCATCGCCTGTTATTGTATAGTTGCTTCCTTCGGGCCAGCTATCTTTCTTAATCTTGTAGGTGTAGATGTTATCATCATCCTTTTGAGGTATTGTAGGAACATCTATCACATCGCCGTAAACTCCTGTAGCAATAAAGTCGACCTGACCTTCAATCTTAAAGGTTACGTTGTATTTAATCTTTTCACGGGTTACAGTAGCTGTTACGGTAGTTTTCCCTGTAATATTGGTAAAATCTTTATTCCAGCCTGATACTGTATAGTCATATTCGTACTTTTTATCCTGAGCTTCCTTTAATTCAGCCGGTGTGGGAAGATTAGGAGCCGTTGCGGCAGTACCGTATTTAACCGATACAGTTTTAGTTTCAGTTTCAGCATAAGGAGTTTCACCATCTGCCTCTACATAATTAACTACAAAGGTAACATCATATGAATTGGTTACTCTTGTCTCTTTAATTGTTACTGTTGTCGGTCCAGTAATTTCTTTCTTTTCGTCAACATCCCAGTCGCCTAATGTATATGCATACTGATCATCATCATGCGTCTGTGTTACATCTGGGTAGCTGTCTTCTAACGTTTTACCATGATTAACTATGATGCTGTCTAATTTCTTGGTGGATACTAATACATTTGAATCAGCATCAAAAAGTTCATATTTAAAGGTTACATTATACTCGTTAATATCATATTCGATATAAGTAGTGAGAGTAGCTGCACCTGTTACTATATAGGTATCGTCCCATGCCCATTTAATATCCTTAGCTGTGTAGCCCTCTTTACCCTTTACTTCGTAGTTCTTAATGTCTTTAAGTTCATGACCGTATTTATAAGTGCCAAACGCGATGATAAATTCTTTACCATCATCACACACCTTTAATGTAACCTCATACTCATTTACTGTTCTTGTTTCTTTGACGTAATAAGTAACATCTCCTGTTACTTTATCTGCAAGTTTATCAAGAGTATACGAGTATTTATACTGATCATTATTTTGTTTTCTAGTATATAACGTTTCAGGATAACTTGGGGTTATTTCGCCATATGCATAAGTATCAAAAATTTCATTTGTCTTGCCATCATAATCTTCAAATACGAATCCGACAGTATATAACTTCTTACTTGAAGTTTCCTTTACATATACATTTGTCGTACCTATCACTGTGTCGTCAGGATTATATGCAACCTCTTCACAGTCTTTATAAGTATACCAGGCTGAGTATGCGTATTTGTACTCATCAGTTTCAGGAGTCTTTAATGAACTATAATCAGGTGCTTCGCCAAGAGTATCTCCATAGAATTTATCAAAGCTTCCAACCTGCTTTTCTGTGCCATCAGCAGCTTTAAAGAAATAATTTACAGTATATTTTCTTGTTTCCTCGCTGATTGTGTATTTATATTCTGCATTTTGTGTAACAGTAATAGTATCATTTCCGGTTACGTCTGCAGGCGCATCATTTAGCCTCCAGCCGCTTCCTGTATAGCTTGATTTAGCAGTTTCATCAGGAAGAGTTACAACAGGAACTTTTACTTCCTCGCCATATGATACGTCATTATATTGCTTTGACTGTTTATTCAATGTACCGTCTGCATTGTAAACATTAAAAGTAACATTGTATTTGTTTATAGTAAAATTAGCATTTACAGTCGTGTCAGTGGTAATATTTGAAAAGAGCGTGTCCCAGCCGGTGAAGGTGTAACCGGTCATTTCAGGATCTGTAGGAGCATCGGCAGCTTCACCATATGGAACATCCTGTTCGTTATATTTTTGTCCATCCACCATAAAGATAACTTTATGTATAGCAGAATGAAGAGCTACAGTGATTACGTTAGCTGCGCCATTTGAATCTTTCTTTATATCAAAGGAAAGCTCTCCATTTTCGGGAGTAAGAGCTTCATTACCTCTTGTAATTTCCTTTGTATCTGAAATTGCTTCGCTTGTAGAATAAAGCTCTACATTAATTTCTTCACCTTCATAACCATATCCTGTTACAAGCGGATAATCGTCTGAAGCCTTTCCGTCAACAGTGTATTTAATAGTGTAAGGATAAGTAAGTATATTAGTCTTTGGAACACCTGCTTTACCGCTTACATTAATGTCTGTATTTTCCTTTGAAGTGCCATCCTTATCCTTATAGGAAAGTGTAACAAGTTCATTTAAATTAAATTCAATAGTGCCTTCAGCCATCTTGGCTCTTACTATAGCTTCAGTCGTATTGTTTTCCTTCGCATAAGCTTCAATCATTTTGTCAATGTCAAGCTTAGCCTTAACTATAACCGTCTTACTATTTTCACTTCCTAAATCGCCCAAATCCCAGGTGAAGGAATTTTCGTCCATCTTAACCTTCTTTTCACTAATCAAAGCAGAGTTAACTGAATCTTCAATATCAAAGGTCATGTACGAAGGAAGGTCGTCTACAAGGCTTGTGCCAATAGCTCCCTTAACCTTTTCTTCTATAGATGTCTGGATGCTCTTTAATACAGCGCTAATTGCGTTTGATACATTAGTGCCTTCCTTAGAGGTTGCTTCATAGTAATACTTGTTGCTTGCATCACCTTTATTTGCAACATTAAACATAACTGAGCTTGCAGAGCTATTCTCATCAACATCATAAGCGATTGAATAAATGTCTATACCTGCATCCTTGGCAAGCTTAGCTTCTGAAATAGCTGCGTCGCCGGAATCAAGAGTTTTAGTTTTAGTTTTATAAAATTCATACCCTTTTTTATATTTTGAATCGCCATACACAGTTTTTGTTCCTGTCTTGCCAAATTCATCTTCATAAGAAACCGTATACTCTATTCCCCAAAGGTACCTTTGTGATTTCACATCTGTTACTGTGCACTTATAGGTTATTTTACCCTTATATGTCTGCTGAGTTCCTGTATTTTCTGTTTCAGTATAGTCAAATGTATAAGGATAAACATCATTACCATCATTAGCTTTAAAGCCATCCTTCGATATTCCGGTTACCTTATAGTTAAATGTAGGCTCACCATCAGAAAGCACTACAATAATCTTTTTTGCGGCAGCTGATTTTTTAAGCATGTCTTCTGCATAATAAATACCGGCCTGAAGATTTGTGCCACCAAGGTTCCTATCTTTTTTATCTTTATTTCCTTCGATTGATATTTTATTGATTTTCTTTGTAATATCATCTGCGTTCTTGCTCAATGCCTGTTCTTCATACGCATATGTACCATAAGATACCACTCCAACGGATACCTTATCGTTTTTAAGCAAGCCAGTGGCAAATTCTTTTGCTGCATTTTTTGCAGTTTTTAATCTAGACTCCATACTATTCGAGATATCCATTACAAATACAACGGCTGTCTCGCTTGTAGTCTGAATGATCTTTTTGCCGTCAGCACCGTCAACAGTAAAGGTTAATGTAACATCCTCTCCGTCGACTTTGGCAGATTTTGTAATCTTCAAGCCTTCGTCAGTAGTCGTGCTGGCTGTCAAGCTATCACCGGTACCTGCTGCATAAGTCGTGATAAGAGATGCATCACTTGCAAAGGTAGTCAGGGTAATAATCACACTCATAAAGAATGCAAGAGCCCGCTTTGTTCTTGTGTTTTTCATTCTCAATTCTCCTTTTTTATTTTGTTAGGGCGTAGCCCCGTTAATAATTAACAATTTTATAGCTTCTAAATAATAAAGACTTCAGTTTAATTAAAAAAGGTTCAAAAAGTGAAAGTTTTTTATAAAAGCTACTACATCTCGCTATTTTAATATTCTGATATAAAGTATAAAGCTTTGCTTTCATAAAAAAGTTACACAAAAACTAACCAGGTGCGTTACTCCCTGATAATTTTGTGCAAACGTCAACTAGTCACTATTTAATTCACCCTTTCACTTTTGAATACTTTACAACAAAATTTTAAATTTGTAAACCACCTAAATAGGTAAAAGCCAATGATATTTACAATCTGCTTTGCTGCCTGCTTACATGAAGCACCAGGCTCTCCTACACCTCAAACACTTCCCCTGAAGAAAAATAGTGAAGTTCTTGTTTAAAGTACTTCTTTATAATGCCGTAAGCCTTGTATCCGGTACAGTGGCTTGTGTAAAGCTTCTTTATATTATAGGAATTCAAAATTCCAATAACTTCTTTAATATAAGAGGGTTTGCAATTTAATGTAGTGGCTTTTCTGCCACGCATATGAAGTCCCCCCACAAATGTAGTAACCGGCGTGTCCTTGAAGCGGTTTTTTGCATCGTTAATAATGTTAACTGCGCCGTTATGAGAGCAGGAGGAAATAATCTTACATTCATTATCTTCAATAACCGCAAGATACATTTCATGCTCGAAGGTATCCGGTGTGAGGTGTCCGTCATTTTCCCGCTTTTTTAATTTCTTATCTCTGCAAAAGAAACGTGCCTCCGGGCTTTTAACTCTGCAGGCAAATACCCCTTTTCCGATTTCCTTCATATCCTCAATTAATACAAAACGGTCTTTATATTCAGATAAGTATTCACTTTTACTTACTATATATTTTTTAAATAACCTTTTAGACCATAATTCCCTGTCTGCATCAAGGGAAATATATACAGGCACCTTTTCAGTTACAGCTGCAAACTGCGGAAAGCCTCCGAAGTGATCGTAGTGATTGTGGGAAATAAAAATTTTCTCTATATCGGAAGGCCTAAAACCAAGCGTCGAAAAATTTTCATAAGCCGCAGCGTCTTTACCGCAATCTACGAGAATTTTCTCGCCGTTAGCCTCTATAAATAAAGAAAGTCCGAAAACTCCCTGAATGCCTTCTATATTGCTTACGTTTTCAATTACCGTCGTAATTTTCATATTTACACCTTAAATCAGGAAAATAAAAGGCCGTCTTTTTTCAAAAACGGCCTGTGGTTTATAAAAGCTCAAGAGTACACACTCCTTTTTGGCGGTTTTAGTTCCCTTGCGAGGTGCCAGGGCAAAAGATAAGTACCTTTTAAGGCACATAGTGCCGCTTTTAGTAGAACACAAGTGAAGCATAATGCAAATATTATTTATTTAACTACGATGTTTACAATCTTACCCTTAACGTAAATTTCCTTGACGATTATCTTTCCGTCTATGAAGGAGGATATTCCAGGAAGGGCCTTTGCCTTTTCCAGGGCCAAGGCCTGGTCTTCATCTACAGCCAGAGAAATAGTTCCTCTTACCTTTCCGTTTACCTGAACGCCGATTTCAACAGTGTTTTCTTTAACTGCCTCTTCATCGTAGGTAGGCCATTGTTCATAGGCGATGGTGTTGTCATGGCCTAAAGCCTGCCACATTTCTTCGCCTGCGTGAGGAATAATACAGGAAATCATCTTGATTATGCCTTCCTTGTAGCTTACCGGGCATTTTCCTGCCTTATAGGCTGCGTTCATGAAAATCATCAGCTGTGAAATTGCTGTATTGAAGCCAAGCTGTTCAAAATCGGAGGTTACCTTCTTAACAGTCTGGTGATAAATCTTTTTTAAGGTCTCATCCGTTTCGTCGCCATTTGTGTCTTCATCCACCATGAATGTCCATACACGGTTAATGAATTTTCTTGCGCCTTCAACACCCTGCTGGCTCCAGGGCTTTGAAACCTCAAGCGGCCCCATGAACATTTCGTAGAGTCTTAAGGTATCTGCTCCATAGTCTCTTACGATGTCTGAAGGGTTCACAACGAATTCTGGAAATCTCTTACCCATCTTGATGCCGTTCGCACCAAGAATCATACCCTGATGTACGAGCTTTTTAAAGGGTTCCTTTGTGGGTGCAAGACCCTTATCGTATAAATATCTGTTCCAGATACGTGAATACATCAGATGGCCTACTGCATGCTCCGGACCGCCGATGTAAAGGTCAACCGGCATCCAGTGCTTTAAAAGCTCCTGATTGGCAAATTCGTTTTCATTATTAGGATCGATATATCTTAAGAAATACCAGGAAGAACCTGCAGAGCCGGGCATTGTGGAGGTTTCTCTTGTTCCCTTTATGCCGTTTTTATCGTACTGCTTCCACTCTGTTGCATTTTCAAGAGGAGCCTTACCGTTTTTACCCTTGTAGTCTTCAAGCTCCGGCAAAACCAAAGGAAGCTCCGAATCCTCAAGCACGTGAATTTCTCCGTCTTCACCGTGTACAACAGGAACGGGCTCACCCCAGTAACGCTGACGGGCAAAAATCCAGTCACGGAAGTGATAATTGACCGTTCTCCTGGCTACGCCCATTTTCTCGAGCTTAACGGTTATGGCTTCTTTTGCCTCCTCAACTGTTAAACCTGTAAATTCACAGGAATTTATAAGCTTACAGCCCTTGCCTAAATAATCGTATTTTTCAAAGGCACGTTTTGAAACGTCTCTTCCGTCAATTACCTGAATCATCTCGATGTTGTGGGCAAGCGCGTATTCAAAGTCACGCTGGTCGTGGGAAGGAACTGCCATAACGGCGCCTGTACCGTAATTAGCCAGGACGAAGTCACCGATGAACATTCTTACTTCCTTGCCATTAACGGGGTTTAGGCAGTGCACGCCCTTAAGCTCACAGCCGGTCTTGCCCTTATTTAATTCGGTACGGTCCATATCGTTTTTCTTGAGTGTTTCGTCGATATAAGCCTGCACCTCATCTTTATTTTCAATTCGTGGCATCAGATCCTTTACAAGCTGTCCGTCAGGGGCAAGCACCATAAAGGTAATACCGTAAATTGTCTCAATACAGGTGGTAAAAATTGAGAATTTTCCGCCGCCCACGATTTCAAATTCAACCTCAACGCCTGTGGACTTGCCTATCCAATTGCGCTGGATGTCCTTGGTGGATTCAGGCCAGTCAATTTCCTCTAAGCCCTCAAGTAATTCTTCTGCAAAAGCAGGCTGATTGATAACCCACTGTTTCATATTCTTACGTACAACCGGATAGCCCCCACGCTCTGACCTTCCATCGATTACCTCGTCGTTGGATAAAACGGTACCAAGCTCTTCGCACCAGTTAACAGGCATATCAACGTATTTTGCATAGCCATCAAGGTACAGCTGCTTGAAAATCCACTGTGTCCATTTATAAAATTTAGGATCGGAGGTGGCAAGTGTCTTGGTCCAGTCATAGTCAAAGCCAAGCTCCTTTAACTGCTTACTGAAGGTTTCGATGTTCTTCTGGGTAAAGCCGTTAGGATGATTGCCGGTTGAAACAGCGTACTGCTCGGCAGGAAGGCCAAAGGAGTCATATCCCATGGGATGAAGCACATTATAGCCCTGCATTCTCTTCATACGGGACATAATGTCTGTTGCTGTATAGCCCTCCGGATGGCCTGCGTGAAGACCTACACCTGAAGGATAGGGAAACATGTCAAGAGCATAATATTTAGGCTTTGAAAAGTCCCATACATCTGTCTTAAAGGTTTGATTTTTTTCCCAGTATTGCTGCCACTTTGGCTCTATTTCCTTGGGATTGTAAACTTTGCTTCCATTTTTCATAACTTACACCTGCTTTTATTTTACTTCAAAGCCAATGATATTCGCAATTCGCTTCGCTATGGCTCTACTAAAAGCGGCACTACGTGCCTTACGAGGTACTGGGCTTGTAACCCAGCACCTCGTTCAAGAGCACCCACTGCCTAAAGGCAGTGGTTTTTCTTGAGCTTTTATAAAATGCGGCTAACAGGAATCGAACCTGCACGGTCTCCCACCAGAACCTAAATCTGGCGCGTCTGCCTATTCCGCCATAGCCGCTTATTAGCTTATTAAATTGTATCCGCGCCTAATAGCGC
>CAVIIX010000010.1:59021-98639 GCA_963643225.1 Lachnospiraceae bacterium | reverse complement strand
CTTGTTCCTCAAAATATGTATGATCAATAATTTTCTTTATCACACATGGATTCCCGGCTGCCATGACACCACTGGGTATTGATTTAGTCACAACACTTCCGGCACCAATTATTGTATGGTCGCCAATCGTTACTCCGGGGAGAATAATCACGCCATAACCAAGCCATACATGTTCTCCTATTGTAACCGGATTTGGTAACGAGCTTCCATCGAATGTGTGTAGCTTTTCGTTATATAAATGATTGACTGTATAAATATGAACATTCGGCCCCATCATATTGTGTCCTTTAAATACTGTTTCTGGGCCAATCATACAGTTTGGTCCAATACCCGTGAAATCTCCAAACACACAGCCCTCCATTATCTCTGCTCCACTCTCAACGATACAATTGCTTCCCATTTTTCTTATAATTCCCTTAGTAAGCAGACATCGTATTTTATTAGCAATACCCCCCCCCGGGATGCCTCCGTAAGGGTAGAACCTTACCAATAGTACATAATAAAAATTTACAAAGATTAATCCGCATTCTCATGATTATAATCGCCACCACTGCATACCGGACGCCTTCAATTCCTCAATGCTATAAAGCCCCTTTACATCAATCAAAACCTTTTCTTTATCTGAAACAGGCTTAAAAAGAGACTTTATCTTTAAAAGTCCAAGAGATTTAAATTCCTTGTGGGAAACTGCCACAATTACACAGTCTGCATCAGAAACATCCTCAAGCTTAGTAAGCTTTACGCCATATTCACGCATGGCTTCCGTCTCGCTTGCCCAGGGATCTACTACCACAGGCTTAATTTGATATGTATTAAGCTGCTTAATGACATCATTAACTTTGCTGTTTCTTATGTCCGGGCAATTTTCCTTAAAGGTCAGTCCAAGGATTACTACCTTACTCTTTTTAGGCGCTTGTCCGGCTTCAATCATCTTTTTTACAGCCTTGTCTGCTACAAATGCGCCCATGCCATCATTGACAATACGACCATTAAGAATAATCTGGCTGTGATAGCCAAGCTTCTCAGCCTGGTAAGTGAAGTAATAAGGATCGACGCCTATACAATGGCCGCCTACCAAGCCAGGTCTGAAGCCAAGTGCATTCCATTTTGTATTCATGCCATCTACAACTTCATTAGTATCAATATCCATGCGGTCAAATACCATTGCAAGCTCGTTCATGAATGCGATATTGATATCACGCTGGCTGTTTTCAACTACTTTTACAGCTTCGGCTGTACGAATATTTGAAACAGGATGTGTGCCTACCTCAATTACAAGGTCATACACATTCTTAATTTCATCTAGAGATTCCTTATCCATACCGGAAACAATCTTATGTATATTCTCAAGCCTGTGTACCTTATCACCGGGATTGATGCGCTCAGGGGAATAACCTATCTTAAAATCAATGCCGTACTTAAGCCCTGATTCCTTCTCAAGAATCGGAATGCACACATCCTCGGTACAGCCAGGATACACGGTAGACTCATAAACAATGATGGAGCCAGGCACCAGATTTCTTCCCACTATTTCTGATGCACCAATTACAGGTGTCAGATCCGGTGTATGGTCAATATTTACAGGAGTAGGAACCGCAACAATAATAAATTTTGCTTTCTTAAGCTCTGTCTCATCAGATGTGAATCTTACCTTTGATGCCTTGATTTCGTCATTACCGACTTCTTTTGTAGGATCAATTCCTGATTTATATAATTCAATCTTTTCCTTGTTAAGATCAAAACCGATTACATCAATACCTTTATTTGCAAAGGCGTGCGCGATTGGCATTCCTACATAGCCAAGGCCCACTAAAGCAAGAGCTTCTTTCTTATTTACAAGCTTTTCATACAGTGACATTTCTTCATTCTCCTTTATATACAGGCCTCTTATAATGGAACTTTTTAAAAACTCCATGAACCAGGTTGTTGGCTGTTAATACGGCCGATAAAACAGGATTAAAATTCTGTCCGACTCTAAACAAGGCATAGTGCCATTTAATCAGCTTTAACTTACTTCCACTGGATATTGACCCGTCATGTTTTATGTAAAAGGATAAGCACTCCGGCAATCTATAGGCATTACACTTTTCAATCACCTTCAACCACATCGCATAATCATTATTTTTCTTAAGATCTGCGATTTGTATAAGTCCTACTTTTTCTCTGTCATACATAACAGTGATTGTAGAAAAATAGCAGTAATCATACATCCGCCTTTTGTTTACTTTATCAGGGCCTGTATTTACAAACTGAAGCCATTTTCCGTTTACACAAATTCTGTAATCTGTAAAGGTAAAGTAATACCCTTTCTCTTCCATAAAATGAATCTGTTTTTCAAGTTTTTCAGGCATCCACAAATCATCTGAATCAAGGAAAGCAATCCACTTGCCCTTAGCCTCTCTCAAGGCCTTATTCCTGGAAGCTGCAGCACCGCTGTTTATTTCATTCTTAAGGTATTTGATTCTATTATCTAAAAAGCTGTCTACTACCTCATCCGTATTATCTGTGGAGCAATCATCAACTATGATTAACTCCCAGTCCTTATAGGTCTGGTTAAGCACAGACTGAATTGACTCAGCTATGTATGGAGCCGTGTTATACGACGGCATTATGATTGAAACCAATCCGGCCATTTTGTATTCCTTTTATAATTTGATTCATTTATAAAAGCTCAAGAAAACTCACTGCCTTTAGGCAGTGGGTGCTCCCCGCGAGGTGCTTGGTTACAAGCCCAGTACCTCGTAAGGCACGTAGTGCCGCTTTTAGTAGAGCCGCAGCGAAGCGAATTGCGAATATCATTGACAGTTTCTAATCGTTTCTGATTATTTTAAAATCATCCCTGAACGTTTCTGGTTATTTCTTCCATCTTCAGCACTGCGTTAATCTGGTGAAATATTCCTATTGACTAAAGCTTCCTGCCTTCAAACTGAAATTTCTGTAGTTATCCGTGATGTTAGCCTCATGCTTTATTTTGACTTTAAATCCTTTTCATCAAATACATCACTTAAAGGCGAGCCACCCGGTACCATTGGGAATACCTTATCATCTTCATGAATAACACATTCTATAACTGCAGGGCGGTTATTTTTAATTGCACTTTCCAGAGCTTTTGCAAATTCTTCTTTTTGTGTCACCTTATAGGCATCACAGCCTAAGCCTTCAGAAGTCTTACAGAAATCAACCTTATCGTTTAAGACAGTCTGTGAATATCTGCCTTCATAGAAAAGCGTCTGCCACTGTCTTACCATGCCTAATACACGGTTGTTAATAACTACCTGAATGATAGGAATGTCATATCTTGAGGCAGTGGCAAGCTCGATTAAATTCATGCGAAAGCAGCCGTCACCTGCAATGTTTATGCATAATTTATCAGGATTACCAACCTTTGCACCGATACATGCGCCCAGTCCATAGCCCATAGTGCCAAGACCGCCTGAGGAAAGGAAGGTGCGTGGCTTTGTATATTTAAAATACTGTGAAGCCCATATCTGATGCTGTCCTACATCTGTTGTAATGATGGCATCGCCCTTTGTTATTCTGTCAATTTCTTCCATGATATAAGGGCAGGTGAGCTTTGAATGGTCATAATCAAGCGGATATTTTTTCTTTAAATCAAGGATATAATTCATCCAGTCTGAGTGGTCCTGTTTTGTAAGCTCTGAATTAATTTTTGTTAAGGCAGCCTTTAAATCACCGATAACGCTTGCCTTGGTTTTTATGTTTTTATCTATTTCTGCTGCATCAATATCAAAATGCACAACCTTTGCCTTTGAAGCAAAAGTCTTTACATTACCTACCACACGGTCTGAAAATCTTGCCCCAAGTGCAATAAGCAAATCACAGTCAGAAACACCTAAATTGGAGGCCTTTGTGCCATGCATGCCAATCATACCTGTGTAGCGTTGAGAATAAGCATTAAAAGCACCTTTAGCCATTAAAGTATCACATACCGGAGCGTCCACAAGCTCTGCAAATTCTTTAACCTCTTCATAAGCATCACTTGCAATTGCACCGCCGCCCACATAAATAAAAGGCTTTTTAGATGCATTAATAAGCTTTACAACCTTATTAATATCTTCATCAGTAAATTTATTGATTCTCTTAACAGGCTCTAAGGGCTTTTTGGTGAATTCGCATTTTGCTGCTGTTACGTCCTTTGTAATATCCACAAGAACCGGGCCTGGACGACCGCTTTTGGCAATTGAAAAGGCTTTTCTGATGGTATCAGCAAGGTCCTTAACATCTTTTACTATATAGCCGTGCTTAGTAATAGGCATTGTGACACCGGCAATATCAACCTCCTGGAAGGTGTCCTTGCCAAGCCATGGAAGTACAACGTTGGCAGTAATAGCAACCATGGGAATTGAATCCATATATGCAGTTGCAATACCTGTAACAAGGTTTGTAGCACCGGGGCCGGAAGTAGCCATACATACTCCTACCCTGCCTGTTGAACGGGCATAACCGTCAGCCGCATGGGAAGCGCCTTGTTCGTGGCTTGTTAAAATATGCCTTATTTCACTGTGAGAATACAAGGCATCGTAAATATTTAAAATAGTACCGCCGGGATAACCAAATACAGTGTCAACTCCCTGTTCCTTTAAACACTCAATAACAATTTCAGCACCTGTTAAAAGCATAATAAAACTCCTGTTAGTTTTCTTTTCTAGGAACCTTTAAAACAGCTCCTGTTGTAGCACTTGTAACCAGTTCTCTGTATCTTAATAAATAGCCTGATTTAATATCTGTTTCCTTAGGTACAAAATTTTCTTTTCTTTTCTCAAATTCTTTATCATCAACCAAAACCTCAATTAAATTTTCGTTGATATTAATATGAATCATATCTCCCTCTTTAACAAAGGCAATGGGACCGCCTACTTGCGCCTCAGGAGAAACATGGCCGATGGAAGCGCCTCTGGATGCACCTGAAAATCTGCCGTCTGTAATTAAGGCTACAGAGCTTCCAAGGCCCATGCCTGCAATTGCAGAGGTAGGATTAAGCATTTCTCGCATGCCCGGGCCACCCTTAGGACCTTCATAACGTATTACAACAACATCTCCGGAAACAATTTTACCTGACTTAATAGCAACAATGGCATCCTCTTCACAGTCAAACACTCTTGCAGGACCTGTGTGCTCCATCATTTCAGCAACTACTGCGGACCGCTTAACTACAGAGCCCTCCGGAGCAAGATTACCCTTTAATACGGCAATTCCGCCGGTCTGTGAGTAAGGATTGTCTATAGGTCTTATAACCTCAGGATTTAAATTGTTAACAGGCGCAATGTTTTCACCCATTGTCTTACCTGTAACAGTTAATACATCAAGGTTAAGTAAATTCTTTTTTGATAATTCCTTTAATACTGCGTATACACCGCCTGCTTCATTTAAGTCTTCCATGTAAGTAGGGCCTGCGGGCGCAAGATGACAAAGGTTAGGCGTCTTTGAGGATAGTTCATTGGCAATTTCAAGATCTAATGTCACGCCTGCTTCATGTGCAATGGCCGGTAAATGAAGCATTGAATTGGTAGAACAGCCTAATGCCATATCGGTTGTCAAAGCATTGATAAATGCCTCCTTGGTCATAATGTCTTTAGGACGGATATTGTTTTTAACAAGCTCCATTACCTGCATGCCTGCATGCTTTGCTAGTCTTATTCTTTCTGAATATACTGCAGGAATGGTGCCGTTACCTCTAAGACCCATACCAAGAGCCTCTGTTAAACAGTTCATGGAATTGGCTGTATACATACCGGAGCAGGAGCCGCAGGTGGGACAAACATGTTCTTCAAAATCACAAAGCTCATCCATTGTCATTTTATCGGCAGCAACAGCTCCTACAGCTTCAAACATAGATGATAAGCTGCGCTTCTGACCCTTAACATGGCCTGCAAGCATGGGGCCGCCTGATACAAAAATTGTGGGAATGTTTACTCTTGCAGCAGCCATCAAAAGCCCGGGTACGTTCTTATCACAGTTAGGAACCATTACAAGACCGTCAAATTGATGGGCAATAGCCATACATTCGGTTGAATCGGCAATCAAATCTCTTGTAACAAGAGAATATTTCATGCCTATATGACCCATAGCGATACCGTCACAAACTGCAATTGCAGGGAACACTACCGGAGTACCGCCTGCCATTGCAACCCCAAGCTTAACAGCTTCCACAATTTTATCAAGATTCATGTGACCGGGTACTATCTCATTATAGGATGAAACAATACCGATCATAGGGCGTTTTCTTTCTTCTTCAGTAAATCCAAGTGCGTTAAATAAGCTTCTGTGGGGTGCCTGTGAAACACCGCATTTTACGTTATCACTTATCATTTTTATCTCCTTAAATTCTGTCAGCAATAAGCTGACCCATTTCCTTGCAGCCTACCCTTTTACAGCCATCAGTATAAATATCGCCTGTACGATACCCTTCCCTTAAGACCCTTTTAACGGCTGCTTCAACAGCATCTGCTTCGGCGCACAGGTCTAAAGAAAATCTAAGCATCATGGCCGCACTTAATACAGTGGCAATTGGATTTGCAAGGTCTTTACCTGCAATATCCGGAGCAGAGCCGTGGCTTGGCTCGTATAAGCCAAATTTTGTTTCGTTTAATGAGGCTGATGCAAGCATTCCGATTGAACCTGTTATCATGGAAGCTTCATCCGACAAAATGTCTCCAAACATATTCTCTGTAAGCACCACGTCAAACTGTGCAGGATTTTTAACTAACTGCATTGCGCAATTATCAACAAGCATATGCTCTAACGTAACCTCAGGATAATCCCTGCTTACTTCATTAACAACGCTTCTCCAGAGTCTTGAAGAATCCAAAACGTTGGCTTTATCAACGCTTGTAATCTTTTTCTTACGCTTCCTTGCAATTTCAAAGGCCTTAATTGCAATTCTTCTTATTTCGGCTTCGTTGTATTTTAGGGTATCGACCGCTGTTTTTAAACCATTTTCTTCAAAGGTTTTTCTCTCTCCAAAGTATAACCCACCTGTAAGCTCTCTTACAATAATTAAATCAAATCCGTTGTCACTTGTTTCTTTTTTTAATACACAGGCATCGGATAATTCTTTATATAAAAGTGCGGGACGTAAATTGGCAAATAGGCCTAATTCTTTTCTTATTTTTAAAAGCCCTGCTTCAGGGCGTTTTGAAGGCTCTAATTTATACCAGGGAGAAGTATTGGTATCTCCGCCTATTGAACCCATCAGTACACAGTCTGAGGCTTTAGCTAAAGCAATTGTTTCATCAGTCAAGGGAATACCATGTACATCAATTGAGGCTCCTCCCATTAATAAATCCGTAAAGATAAATTCATGGTTATATTTCTTTGCTACCCTTTCTAAAACTATTTTTGCCTGACTCACAATTTCAGGACCGATTCCGTCACCAGGAATACATGCAATATTATATTTCATATTCACCTCTCTAAATCTTTAACGTAGTACAGTATGAAATTAATGTTATTATATATAGGCAAAAATAGCAATAAGCTTTTTTAAAAAGTTTCGCTTAAAGTGCTAAGTTAAGTCATCTTGACGGCATATTCCTTACGCGCGAGTGCTAAGCATTTGCACGTAGTACCTTATTTAACTTATAGGAAATTGCAACGCTCTTTTCTATAAGTTAAATAAGTTAAAAAATCCCCCGCATTTAAATGCAGGGGTGTCAATCGACAAAATTTACTTTTCAGCCTTTTCAACCTGAGAGATGGCTGACTTCTGCATAGGAATACGACAGTTTTTGTTATTACCGAATTCTACGATTACCGTATCGTCTGTAATATCAATTACAACGCCGTAAAAGCCTGAGCTTGTAAGAATACAGTCACCGATTTCAAGTGAGCCAAGCATTGCGTTCATACGCTTCTGTTCCTTCTTTTGAGGCTTAATAATTACAAAATAAAAGAACACGCCTAAAATTACAAAAGAAATAAGCATTGAGATAAGGCTTGCCGAAGTAGAAGCAGTTTCTGCTGTTAATAATAAATTCATTTAAGGTTCCTCCAAAGATTTAAATTACCTATGACATCATAACTGTCCTTGGGCCATGCTGTCAAGTTTATGCTTCTTATATTCCTTAAAATTTCCGTTATCAAGGGACTCTCTTATTTCGGCCATCATTGTATTGTAAAAATACAGATTATGAAGCACGCATAAACGCATACCAAGCATTTCCTTTGCCTTAAGCAAATGCCTTATATAAGCTCTTGAATAGTCTCTGCAGGCTGGACAGCTGCAGCCCTCTTCGATAGGCTTTTGGTCCTTTTCATATTTTTCGTTAAATAAATTCAATTTTCCTAAATTGGTATAAACGTGACCGTGACGGCCGTTTCTTGAAGGATATACGCAGTCAAAGAAATCAATGCCTCTGTCAACGCCTTCCAAAATATTGGCAGGAGTACCTACTCCCATCAAATATGTAGGCTTATTTTTAGGTAAATATTCAACCACATGGTCTAGAACATCATACATCTGCTCGTGGGACTCTCCTACCGCAAGACCTCCTACCGCGTAGCCTTCCAAATCAAGCTCTGATATTCTCTTTGCATGTTCAATTCTTATGTCGTTATAAACAGCACCCTGGTTAATGCCAAAAAGCATCTGGTTTTTATTTACGGTATCTTCCAAGGAATTCAATCGGTTCATTTCAGCCTTGCAGCGTTCAAGCCATCTGGTAGTTCTTGCAACCGAATCCTCCACATATTTTCTATCTGCAAGTGCCGGTGCGCATTCATCAAAGGCCATGGCGATTGTAGAGCCTAAATTTGACTGTATCTGCATGCTTTCCTCAGGACCCATAAAAATAATACGACCGTCTACATGCGAATGAAAGGTAACGCCTTCTTCTTTAATCTTGCGTAATCCGGCCAAAGAAAAAACCTGAAAGCCTCCTGAGTCCGTAAGAATAGGCCTGTCCCAGTTCATAAATTTATGAAGTCCGCCTAATTCCTTTATTGTTTTATCACCTGGGCGCACATGTAAATGATAGGTGTTTGATAATTCAACCTGGCAGCCTATTTCTTTTAAATCCATTGTGGAAACTGCTCCTTTAATTGCAGCAGCAGTGCCGACATTCATAAATACAGGAGTCTGAATGTCGCCATGGACTGTATGAAAGGTGCCGCGCTTGGCAGCACCCTCAGTTTTTAAAAGCTCATATTTCATATAATTATTCCTTTATATATTTATCTACGATTTCGCTGAACCTGTGTATATCAACAGGCTTTGCTATATGGTCGTTCATGCCTGCATTCAGGTACTTTAACACATCCTCATCAAAAACATTGGCGCTCATGGCAATAATCGGAATGTTCTTTAAATAATCTCTTTCTGAATTTCTGATTATCTTAGTAGCTTCAATACCGTTCATTTTAGGCATCTGAATGTCCATCAGAACAATACTGTAATACTTATCGTCTGAGGCTTCAAGCATTTTAACTGCCTGTTCCCCGTTATAGGCAACATCAGTTTTAAAGCCCTTCATTTCGGTAATGGAAGAAGCAAACAACGCATTGATTTCGACATCCTCTACTATTAAAGCACGCTTTCCCGAACCTGTAACAGTTAAATTAACAGGCTTTTTCTTTTTTGATTTTGACAAAGCAGCACCCTTAGCCTTTGCATCTGCCTTATTAAAGGCAAAAGAAACGGTTATTTCTGTGCCGACACCCTTTTTTGATTTAACAAATATTTCTCCGCCCAGGGCATCAACAATATTTTTTGTTATTGCCATGCCAAGACCAGAGCCTTCTATAAAGGCAACCTCCTTTGCTCTTTCAAAGGGCTTAAAAATATTTGAAATCATGTCTTCATCCATACCGATACCTGTGTCCCTTACCTTAAAATCATAAATAAGCAGGTCACTTGTCGGATGTTGTTCTAAAGAAATATAAATATTACCACCGGGAGGCGTATATTTGCAGGCATTTGAAATAATATTTGAAAATACCTGTTCAATACGGGTGCTGTCAGATACCACCACTCTGTTGCGGATATTTGTGGTAATAACAGGCTCAATATTATTGTCTCTGATTTTGTTTAAATGCATTGAAACTGCATTATCAAAGCAGTCTTTAATATTAATTTTCTTTTTGTTAAAGCTAAGGCTTCCGGCTTCCACCTTAGACATATCCAATATATCATTTAATAAAGCAATCAAATGCTCTGAGGAATTATCAATAATATCAAGGCATTCCAAAACCTTGTCTTTATCATCTATGTTTAATCTTGCCAGATGGCTCATGCCAAAAATTGCATTCATGGGAGTGCGGATATCATGGGACATCTTGGATAAAAACATGGTCTTTGAAGCAGAATACTGCTTTGCAGTCTCTAAAGCCAAAGAAAGAGTACGTTTCTTTTCTTCATCCTCTCTCTTTATTAAATCTACGTCCTTTATGACCGCAAGAAGATGCTTATTTGAATCACAGGATTCTATTCTGCTCACGCTTACTGAAATATAAATATAATTTTCAGAAACTAAATTTTTGACTCGCATCACCTTATAATAAGGCTCGACGTCACTTTCAATCTTTAATAAATTATTTAAAGAAATAAGCTCATCAAATATGCTTCTGTCCTCCGGATGAACGTTTTTTCTGTAATTTTTAATTATTTCATAGTCGATTTCCTCAATAGAAATACCTAAGGGCGAGGAATCTGAATTTTTGGCATAGAAATATCTGATTTCATCATCCTCATCAATTTCAACCCGTATTGCGAATAAATTGGTTGATAAAACACTTTTAAAATAAGCCGAATTTTCAAACGCAAGCTTACTCTCATGTTTTCTTGCAGAGGCCTTTATTGTAAGTATCGCTAAAATCGAAGCCACGCATAATGCCGCCACCACAATAGTCCATATTACGAAGGGATTATCTCTTAAAAATTCAAATAAATCAGGCTTGGATTCAAGTAATAAATTACCTGAAATAATTTCATGAATTTCCTTTTCATTGATTTCCGAAATAGCTTTAGTTAAAATCGAAGCAAGCTTTTTATCTTCAGCCTGTGATACGCCAAGACACAAATTATAGGTTGAGCCTTCTCGAATGCTTAATTCAAGCGAATAAGAATGACTGCTTGCATAAAGCTGTCCTGTATAATAGGGTAAAAAGAAAATATCAATATCATTATTTAATAACGCATTTACTGCATCATCAACAGAATCAAAGCATTTTTGCATATCCGATTCAGTAAAGTCTTCAATATTGCCATCCTGATCAGGGCTTCTTAAGTAGCCTAAGCAGTTTACCAAACCGTCATAGTCGCTTCTTGTTATCGCAGCTATTGAAACATCACTGTAAGGAATTGTTAAGGTGTATCCATATTCTTCGGCCGTATTAAAATCATAAATTGCATCGCCACGAATCTCTGCTCCGTATTTTTCAAAAGCATCATAATAGGAATCATGATTATCAATAGGGATACAGTTTAAATTAAGCCCTGCTTTTTTTCCTATTAAAGCTATAATATCCGGAATGATACCCATCGCCTCTCCGTTAATATCAGAGCACATGGGAGCCATACCTGGAGATAAAAGTACGTTAAAGGTTCTGTCTTTATTATTTTTAATATATTCAATTTCATCAACGGTAAATAAGGATGCGCCCTCAGAATGTGAAAAATATTTTTCTGAAAGCTCATCAAGACAGTTAGGCTTAACAATTAAAAGTTCAGAAAGCGCAGAATTGAATTCTTCGGAAAGCCGTTTATTATTGGTATTAAATATTGCATACCCTAAGCCCTCCGAAAAAACCTCAAGATTTTTTTCACCCTTAACGCTTCTGTAACACTTTGAAGCAATCATATCGATTTCATTTTTTGTAACAAGCGCTTCATGTAATTCTTTTTCTGAAGCATAAAATTTGGCTGTAAAAGGAAAGTTATTATCCCTTGCATAGTCAGTAAAAAGATTAAAGGAAAAATCATCCTTTAAAAAGCCCACCACAGCACCAAAATAAGAGGTCAAATCATCCGGATTATATCTGTTTTCATTATCTCTTACAGATAAAGAACAATAATAATTAATTATGGGATAGTCGGAAAATTTAACGTTTTTTGCTCTTTCATCGGTATAATAAACGTTTAATACCAGATCAAGCTCTTTATTTTCAAGCATGTTAAAGCACTCAGACCAGCTATCCTCGTATGAAACATATTCAACCTCCCAGCCCGTAAAGGTTTTAAGCATTTCAATCAATTCATAGCCGTAGCCTGACTTATTGCCTTTTTCATCAATTTCATTAAATCCGGGGTATTCAAAAAAGCCGACTTTTATGGTTCTTTTAGAAATAGTATCACCATCAGCCGGCATTTTTTGTGCATAGGAAGAAATTCCAAGAGTACACATAAAGAAAATAGAAACTAAAATGCTATATAGAAAACCTTTAAACAATTTCATCGTAAAGGACTCCTAGTCAAGATCTTCCAAAAATTCTTCCAAAGTTAAATCGTTTTCATAAATATATTTTGCAGCCTCCACACCTACATATCTAAAGTGCCAGGGCTCATAGGCAATACCTGTAATGTATTCTTTTCCCTTAGGGTATCTTAAAATAAAGCCGTAATCAGCTGCGTTTTCTCTAAGCCAGATACCACCCTTTGTTTCACCGAATTCTTCATCAAGAACCGCATGATAGGAAACAACTATATCAAAGGCAAGACCCAGCTGGTGCTCGGAAGCACCCGGCATAATTACATCCTGAGATGAAATCTTATAAGCCTCAAGATATGAATATCCTTTAGACATGTAAGCGTTAATTTTTCTTAAGAATAATTTTTCCTGAAGCTGATAGTCTCTGTAAGGAGAGCATACAATCAAGCCGACATTGTCTTCTTGTGCTGCGTTAAGCATGTTGATTAAAGGCTCCAGTACTCTTTCATCACACTTCATGGAGCCTGAGAAGGTAGCTAAGGGCACTTCATAATCATCAGGCACGGGATGAGTCTTATTTACCAAAAGTAAATTCCATGAATCCTTGTCAAAGGTGCCTGATAATTCATTAGGCTCTTCGATGTCTGATAATATAACCGTTGATAAAAAGTCACTCAAAGTAAAGGTGTCGATGTTTTCGGTACTCTCTAATTTAATTTCTTCAGACTTTGAAATTAAATCACTAGAAATAATCTCGTTATTGTCAATAATAAAATCAGCTGAAGTATCAAAAGAATCATCTAGCTTTCCTGCATCCGTCAAAGCCTGATCGTCATAAAAATTAAGGTCTTTAGCTTCTGATAAATAGACCTCCATTTCCTCTGCCTGATCAGGGGTAGCAAAGCTTGAGCTCATGAAAAAGAAAAGCAACACCATTCCAATGGTTATGTATTTTTTAGTGTTTAGATAAAAATATTTGAAAACATTATAAATACCCAGGACTAAACCTAATCCCAGGAAAATAACCGGCGATAAAAATCTGTGTTTTTTAGTTATTTTTGCAGCCTTACTGACTGCTTTTTCCTTGAATGTCCGTTTCACCTTATCAACTCCCATGAAAGAAACGTCCATACCCCTTAATGTACCTTTTAGTACTCTCTTAATATACCAAATCTTTTAAAAAAAGTACACCTTTTTGTTAATTTTCTTGATGTAAATTCATAATATGATATTATTAAGTAAAGTAAATTTTTAAGGAGCAGTTATGTCAAAATACGTAGCCTATGTTTCCAGTTATACCCAGGGAAATCAGTTCGGAATATCAATATATGATGTGGATGAAAAAAAGGGGCGTTTCTCTGAAAAGGATCATGTTGAGGTATCAAATTCCTCTTACATTACAATTTCCCATAATCAGAAATTTTTATATTCAATTACAGACCTCGGCGTTGAAAGCTTTAAGGTATTATCGGACGGTAAATTAAAAAAGCTTAACATTCAGTCCATAAACGGTATGCGGGGATGCTATTTGTCTACTTCCTATGACGATAAATTTTTATTTGTGGCAGGCTATCACGACGGTAAAATTACTGTTTTAAAAATAAAACCGGATGGTTCTGTAGGCGAAATCACAGACGAAATCTTCTTAAAGGGAATGGGAACCGTTTCGGAACGTAATTTCCATCCTCACGTTAACTGTGTAAAAATGACAAGAGATGATGAATATCTTTTAGCTGCAGACCTTGGCATGGACCACGTTAACGTTTATTCTTTTGACAAAAAAACCGGCAAATTAAAGCTTGCAGACATTATAAGAAGCGAGCAGGAATCTGCTCCGAGACACATAAAGACTTCTAAAGACGGGAAATTTATCTACATTATTTACGAGCTTAAATGTTATATCGAAGTCTACACCTATGAAAACAAAGGTAAAGGTAATCCCATATTTGAAAAGCTTCAGACTATCTCTACCACCAACGTATATCACACAGCCGGCACCGCTGCAAGTGCCTTAAATATGTCCGAAGACCATAAATTCATTACATCCACAAATGCAGGCGACAATTCGGCAGTAGTATTTAAACGCCTCCCTGACGGCACTCTTGAAAGACTCTTCTGCCTCCCTGTAAGCGGTGAATATCCAAAGGATGCAGCCTTATTTCCTAATAATAAATTTTTAGTATCCTGCAATCACGAATCCGATACCCTTACCTTTTTCAGCGTCAGCATGGAAAATAAAACTCTCATTATGAATGGCCCTGAGCTAAAATGCATCAAGCCAAACTGCATCATCTTCCATAAGCTCGAAGAGGAATAAAAGGAATAAATATACCTTACAGGCGAGTGTGCATTAAAACCCCCAAAGCAAAAATGCTTCGGGGGGTTATTTTAGTGTCAATGATATTCGCAATTCACTTCGCTACGGATCATATAAAAGCGGCACTACGTGCCTTACGAGGTACTTATCTTGTAACAAAGCACCTCGCGGGGAGCACCCACTGCCTAAAGGCAGTGGGTTTTCTTGAGCTTTTATAAATTATATTAATTCGTAGCCTTTACTTTAATCCAAAGCTCGGATAATTTCTTTCTTAAAAATTCGTTATTGGTGAAAACTTCGTCTTTTTCATAGCCGGTACGTGGAATGTAAGCTTCGTTTCCTTCATACATGCCACCCTCCTTTGTTACTTCATTAAAGACGTCTTTGTTGACGGTTGTGTAGCCTACGGCTTCGGTGTTGCTCATCTGAGCGTCATAGCTTAATACATAGTCAATAAATTTATAGGCAAGGTCAACGTTACTTGCATTTTTAGGAATTACCATTGCATCAACCCATACATTTGTGCCGCAGTCAGGTGTAAAATAAGCCATGTCTTCGTTTTCTGATAAAACATAAGCTGCATCACCGCTATAGAGAATTCCGATATCTTTTCTTCCCTGGACCATACCGTCGATACATTCATCCGTAACGGTAATTGGATTCATGTTTTTATAAATATCGACAAGCCATTCATTGGCTTCCATGATTTCTGCTTCATCATTGGTGTTCATGGAATAGCCTAAAGACTTAAATGCAAGCATGTATGAATCTCTTTCAGAGTCGTACATATAAATCTGTCCTGCATAATCTGTGTTTCTTAAAATTTCAAAGCCCTGTGTCTTTACAACCAAAGGGTCTACAACAGTCTTATTGTAAACAATACCTACAGTCCCCCAGAAATAAGGAACGGAATATTCATTGTCAGGGTCAAAATCGTTGTAGGGAGCCGTCTTTAATGTGTCTACAAGACAGTCGAAATTTGTAAGCTTTAAAACGTCGATAGTCTGCAAATAATCTTCTTTAATGAGACGCTCAATCATATAGTCAGAGGGAATTAAAATATCATAAGAATCCCCTGCCATAAGTTTTGTGTACATCATTTCGTTTGAATCAAATAATTCCATATCTACCTTACAGTCATACATATCCTCAAATCCGGGTACCAAATCATCACTTATATATTCACCGGGAAGATATATGGTTAATTTTTCACGGCTTTTGCAGCCTGACAGTGCAAATATGCACATAACAAGTGCAAAAAACAAAAATCCTTTCTTTTTCATAAAAAACTCCTCCTATTTTATATTTTTTTCTTCAATTGATTTTGCTTTATCCTTTTTAGCGGCAATTAAAGGTATAAGGTTTACCAAAATAAGTGTAACGGTAATTATTAAAATAATTAACGTAGATAAAGCATTAATTGAAGGATTAATACGTTTAGATTCCGTATAAACCAAAATTGAAATGTTACTTACCCCGTTACCTGTTACAAAATACGAAATTACAAAGTCGTCAAAGGACATGGTGAAGGCAATTAATGCTCCTGAAATAATACCCGGCATACACTGAGGCACGATAACCTTTGTTAAAGCCTGCCAGGGAGTAGCCCCTAAGTCCATTGCAGCCTCTGCAAGGTTAGGATTTAAAGTACGTAATTTAGGAAGTACAGATAAAATTACGTAAGGAATACAGAACATAATGTGGGCAAGCAGCATTGTAAAAAATCCCTTTTCTATATGAACTGCCGAAAACAGCATCAGTAAGCCGATAGCCGTTACGATTTCAGGGTTCATAATAGGAAGCTGATTTAGCTGTTTAACAACACTTTTAACAAGTCTTCTTGATTTAGAAAGACCTATTGCCGTAATGGTGCCGATTATTGTCGATATGGCAGTTGCTAAAACTGCCACAATAATCGTATAAAACAAAGCCTCCATCATGGTGGAATTTGAAAACATCTTTTCATACCATTTTAAAGAAAAACCTGTAAATTTTGTTAAGGATTTTCCTTCGTTAAAGGAAAACACGATGGTATAAAGAATTGGCGCATACAAAAATACAACTATAAGCGTCATAAATATCGGAGAAAGAACCTTTTTCTTCTTTTTCATCAGTCAATGGCTCCTTCCCTGATTTCGCCCTTATCAACCTTTTTGGTGATGTACATGGAAATCATAATAATTATTGCCATTATAAAGGAAATAGCACTACCAAAATTCCAGTCTCCTGCCGTTAAAAACTGGGATTCTATTACGGTACCAACCATAACGTAGGAGCCTCCACCCAGCATTTTAGGAATACAGAAGGATGAAACAGCAGGTAAAAATACAAGTGTAATACCACTTATGACACCGGGCATCGACAATGGGAGCGTCACCTTTAAAAAGCATTTTCCAGGTCCTGCTCCAAGATCGCTTGCGGCTTCAATAAGACTGAAATCCATCTTGGTTAAGGATGTGTAAATCTGAATAATCATAAAAGGAAGAAAATTATAAACCATACCAAGAATAACGGCAAAATCCGTATACATAAAGGAAATGGGCTTAATATTAAAAAAGCCTAAAAACGAATTTATAACCCCGTCATCCTGTAAAATACCTGTCCAGGCGTAGGTACGGACCAGCATGTTAATCCAGGTGGGAAGTGTAATAATTAAAACCCACTTCATTTTTACGGATTCGGATAAATTTGCAATAACATAGGCTGCTGGATAGCCTAAAATAATACAAATTAAAGTAGTCTCAACTGCAATCTTTAAGGACCTAAGTAAAACCTCTAAAAAGGTAGTGTCAGTCAAAAATCTTTTAAAATTAGAAAGACTGAATACAACCTTTGTAACTGAATTTCCATCGGCAGTAAAGGCATAAAACAATATTAAAACCATTGGAATTGCAATCATAAAGGTACTCCATATTAAATACGGATATACCATTTTACGAAATTGTTTCATAATACTCCTTTATTAAAAGTTTTCTTTTTCCATTATATGAATAGCTTCAGGGTTAAATTTAAGACCAACCGAATCTCCCACACTTGTTTCTTTTGTAGTATCAACCTTATATTCATACCCTTCTGTTCTGAAGGTTACGTTATATACACCGGGTGTGATTTCTAAAGGATTAAAATCATAGATGACTTCGGTAATTGTAACGGGTGCTTCGTCCTCTAAGCTCCATGCAGAAGCATTAGCCCAGGTCTTTAGGTCTGTATCCAAAGCAATACTTTCCAAAATTTCATCTACATGCTTAATAAAATTAACCGCAAAGATTTCTTCCTCGTATTCAGCATTAACAACACGGTTTTCTTCTTCAATAATCATATTAACGGTTACTGATGTACCTCCCTGCGTATAGAAGGTAACAGGATATTTGCCGTATTTTGGAATTATCTCATATTCAACTCTGTGAATTGAAATACGCTCCTCTGTCTCTGCGTTCCAGGCCTGAGCGTCGGCTCTGTCAATAATAAAGGCATCATCAAGAGTTTCTAAGTCGGCTAAATCAATATAGAAATCGTTTGCGCTCATCATTTCGTCAAGCTCTTCATTAACAACAGGCTTATCTTCAGTCACGTTCATTTTAACAGTAATGGAAGTACCGGATTTTGTTTCAACGATAGTCTCGTAATGAACACCCTTAAATAAAACGGATTTAACAATTCCTTTTAAATTGCCGGAGCGGGGACCTACGATTTCAAGGTCTTCCGGACGGATTACAACATCAACCGGAGTATCCTTACCAAAGCCAGCATCCACACATTCAAAGGTTTTATCCTCAAAGGTAACCATATAGTCTTCCTTCATGATACCGTCTACGATATTTGATTCACCGATGAAATTTGCGACATATCTGTTAACAGGCTCGTTGTAAATATCCATAGGCGTACCAATCTGCTGTATTTCGCCTGCCTTCATTACAACAATTTTATCAGACATTGTTAAAGCTTCTTCCTGATCGTGTGTAACATATATAAAGGTAATACCTACTTCTCGCTGAATTTTCTTTAATTCATGCTGCATTTCTTTTCTTAATTTAAGGTCCAAAGCCCCAAGAGGCTCGTCGAGCAATAAAACCTTTGGTTCATTAACCAAAGCTCTTGCAATTGCAACTCTTTGCTGCTGTCCGCCTGACATTTCATTGACACCGCGCTTTCCGAAATCCTCAAGACCAACAAGCTTAAGCATACGGTTAACCTTCTGAGCAATAATGTCTTCAGGCTCTTTCTTAATACGAAGGCCGAATGCTACATTATCGTAAACATTCATGTGAGGAAACAGCGCGTATTTTTGGAATACCGTATTTAAGTCTCTTTTATAGGAAGGAATGTTTGTTATATCCTTATCGTCAAAAATAACACGTCCCTGATTTGGCTCAAGGAAGCCTCCTAAAATTCTTAAAAGTGTAGTCTTACCGCAGCCGGAAGGGCCTAACAATGTTACAAATTCATTTTCATAAATGTCAAGGTTAATTCCCTTTAATACAAGCTGACCATCAAATTCTTTAACTATATTCTGAAATGAAATCAATTTACGCATCTGATTATCTCCTAAAACAAAGGTGGTGTTGAAACCCATAATATTTTGGCTTCACGTTTATTTAAATTTTTTATTTTATGGAATTCCCTGCCATGTAAATAAAAGGTCTCACCTTTCTTTACGCTTAAATCCTTACCGTTTACGGAAAGCATTATGGAGCCCTCTAAAACTATGCCGAATTCTTCCCCGGAATGCGGCTGCATTTCAAAGGATTCGCCGCCCTCCTTTAAGGTCAAAAGAATCGGTTCCATGTCATTTTTTTGTGTGTTTGGAACAATCCAGGATATTTTATAATTATCTTTTTCATCCTCAAAGAAGTCTGACTCATGAAAAACTATTTTATTCTTTTCTTCATCCTCACTGAAAAATTCAGGAAGGGAGCTTCCCAAAGCCTCTAAAATATCATTTAACGTGGCAATCGATGGCGAAGACAAATCATTTTCAAGCTGTGATAAAAAGCCCTTTGTAAGCTCACACCTTGAAGCAAGCTCTTCAAGAGTTAAGTTTTTTTGCATTCGTAACTGTTTAATTTTATGTCCGATATTCAAAGTCAAACCTCCGCCTTGATGTTTTCAAATACTAAACTTTTAGATTATTTTTTCTAAACCAAACGATTTAATTATACATAAACCTTTATAAATTGCAATAGAAAAATCAAATATTTCTAAACCTTTTGTTTAGTATTAGGAAATCATGCAGTGCGCAGACTTGGCACGTAGTGCCTATTTAACCTGTAGTTAATTGCAGCGCAATTTTCTTTATGTTAAAAAAGACCGAAAGGCGATCGCCCTTCGGTCTTAAAATAAAGCTTATTTTATCTGATTTTTTCTGGGAAGCCAACCTTCCTTTGTACCTTTCTTAAGGTCTTCTGAGCGTAATAGTTGGCCTTCTCTGCATTGCTTTTAATAACAGAGTCAATATATGCCTTATCTTTTTCCAAAGCATAAAATCTTTCCTGTAAAGGAACAAGCACATCTGCAACAGCTTCACCGACTGAAAGCTTAAAGTCGCCGTAGCCTTTACCGTCAAATTCCTTAACGATTTCCTCCGGAGTCTTCCCGGTACAGGCAGAATAAATATCAATAAGGTTATGAATACCTGCCTGAGTATCGTTATAAGCAATAATACCTTCTGAATCGGTAACCGCTCTTTTGAATTTACGGATAATTGTATCCTTATCATCCATAAGATAAATGCTTGCATTCAAATTTTCATCAGACTTACTCATCTTTTTGGAGGGATCCTGTAAAGACATAATCTTTGCACCGGTCTTTCCTACATAAGGCTCCGGAATTGTAAATACGTCTCCGTAAATAGAATTAAATCTTCCGGCAATGTCTCTTGTAATTTCAAGATGCTGAAGCTGATCCTTGCCTACCGGCACCACGTCTGCCTGATATAATAAAATATCTGCAGCCATCAATACAGGATAAGTAAATAAGCCTGCATTAATGTTATCGGCATGTTTGGCTGCTTTATCCTTAAACTGAGTCATACGGTTTAATTCACCCATATATGTAAAGCAATTTAAAATCCATGAAAGCTCTGCATGAGCAGAAACATGTGACTGATAATAAATACAGTTTTTTTCAGGATCTAATCCTGCAGCAATATATAAGGTCAGTAATTTTCTCGCGCGCTGTCTTAATTCAGAAGGGTCCTGTCTTACAGTGATGGAATGTAAATCAACTACAGAATAAAAGCATTCATATTCATCAGATAAGGTAAGCCAGTTTTTTAAAGCACCAAGATAATTTCCCAAAGTTAAATTACCGGTAGCCTGCATTCCGCTGAATAATACCTTTTTATCGTCTATCATAATAAAACCTCCAAGTAACAATTAAATATTAGTTTAATCTATAAAAAATAAAACTTCAATAAATTTTTAGAGTAAAAGAACGGAAATTGAACGGGGCTTGGCTATATATGAAGCGCCTTCAATTATTTTTGCCGCTTCCTCATTAAAGCTTTCATCCGTAGAACCGTCACTTGAATATAAAAGTCTGTATTTTTTATCAGTTTTTAGTGGAAGCACAAATTCCTTATCTTCCCAGTAAGAATTAAAAACAATATAAACAGAAGCCTCTTTTTTGCCGGTATACTGCTTTGAATAATCTCCGAAATACAAAATTCCAAACTGTCTTGATACGGGAGTCTGGTCCATTTTAAAGGCTTCTTCGCCGTGAAAGGAAACATCCGGACACTTACAGGACATATAATCAAAAAGCATTAATTCCTTGGGCTGATGCAATATGGAATGACGCTTTTTAAAGGCAATTAAATTTTTTGTAAAATTTTTAAAACGCCTTTGGTCTCCATTTAAATCCCATTTAACATAAGCCGTTTCATTATCCTGGCAGTAAGGATTATTGTTGCCAAACTGTGTATTTAATATTTCATCTCCTGCATTAATCATTAAAGTGCCCTGGGATAATGCGGCAGTTAACAAAAGGTTCCGTGCCTGTCTGTTGCGTAAATTAATAACCCTACGCTTTTTTGAAGCTCCTTCTTCACCGCAGTTCCAGCTGTAATTATAGTCGGTACCATCGGTATTGTTTTCTAAATTGTTTTCGTTGTGTTTAACATTATAAGAAACCGTATCGTAAAGCGTAAAGCCCGAAAAATCCGTAACATTTCTTATAGGTGAATAATTTTTTGATGCTTCTCTTACCGCATAGCTTAAATAACTTACAGTATCTTCATCACCCTTTACAAAGCGTCTTGCATATAAAGAAAATCTGTCCTGCATTATAAGAAGATTTTTGTTCTTTTTTATTCTGTCATAAGTAAAGCTTTCGGCTTCATAAAAGGAACCCATAATTTTTGTATTTGATAAAAAGGGCTCCTTTAAAAGCATTTTAAAATCAACATCACCTAAAAGTCTGAACCCGTCTATATGATATTCACTTACATAGAATTTCAAAACATCGCATACATAATTTGAATTCTTACCTTCAAATTGAAGCATCAAAAAAAGCTGTAGGTTTAAGGAATGCAGATAATTTATTAAATCAATAAATTCAGCCTTTGGATTATCGCCAAAAGAATATTTTTTATTTAAAGCAAAATGATAGGCCTCCCCAAAGCCCCAGTAATTTTCCTTAACATTACCCTCACTTAACCTGTAATCAGGTTTTAAATTATCTTCCTTTAATTCATATACAGGCATTAATAAAATCGTATTAAAGCCTAAATCCTTTATATATTTAGCCTTTTCCTTAATCCCCAAAAAGGTTCCCTTGGCTTTAATTTTCTCATCAAGAGCCGTCAGTCCTTTTACATGGGCTAAATATATATAGGCTTCCTCCAAGGGAATATTTTCAGCCTTAACAAAGGCCTTTATTTTTAAGCTCCTGTATATACAGTACTTTTTGTCAAAGGAAAATTCTTCTGCATATTCATCCTTATATTCCTTACCGTCACACAAAAATAAATACGCAAAGTCGGAAGGCGCATTAATTAAATCAATACACAAAAATTCGCCAAAGAAAAATTCCGGCTCTAATTTAATTTTTGAAATTAAATTAAATTCCAAATCATAGATATTTAAAAATGCTTCCGACAAAAACGGCACTCTCGTGCAAAAATATACGTTTTTATTATCTTTTCTTTTGCCGATACCCTTAAAAGCACTTAAAGAAGCAGTAATCATAAAGCCTGTTCCTTTCTAAAATAATCCTTAATAACTATATCATTAAAAGCTTTTCTTGTAAAAAAAAATAAAATGAAATAGAATGTATTAAAGATTAATTGTTCACACAAGAAAGGAAAAGCCATGAGTGATTTAAATAAGGAAGATTTTGAAGCTGAGATGGACGAAGAAATGACCGTATCCTTAGAGCTTGAGGATGGTTCAACAGTCGTATGTCAGATTCTTACAATATTAACAGTTGATGAAAAGGACTACATTGCTCTTCAGCCGCTTGACGAGGAAGGCAATGCAGACGGCGACGATGTATGGTTTTACGGCTATAAAGAAAATCCGGATGACCCTAATGAAGAGCCTGAGCTTATTTACATTGACGACGATGAAGAGCTTGAAGCCGTATTCGATAAATTTGATGAATACCTTGATGAGCTTGAATTTGATGAAAACTAAAATTCAGCCAGAAATCTTGAGGGAAGCGCTCCGCCGCTTTCCTCATTTTTTATTGTGTAAATAAAAAGTTTTTCTTTTGCCCTTGTCATGGCTACATAAAAAAGGCGCCTTTCTTCTTCAATATTACAGTCTGTTACGGATAATCCGGTGGGTATATTTCCTTCCGTTACATCCGGCAAAAACACGCAGTCATATTCAAGTCCCTTTGACTGATGAAAGGTCGAAATATATAAATTTTTATAATTAAAGGTCTTTTCATTTATAGGCTTTAGCTTTAAATCCATTAATAAATTCAGCACCTCACTAAGGCTTAGTGCCTTTAAGGATTGTTCTGTTACATTATTTAATTCTTCCAGCACCGTTTTTTTATCCTGAGAATATTTTTCGTTTAAATAATTTTCAACACCCACAATGTTTCTTAAATAAATAAAATAAGAATAAGGCGTTAATTTCTTTAAAATATTTAACTGCTTATTTAAAACGCTTAACGCTTGACCCTTATAGGTGCCAAGATGGCGTCTTAATACTTCCTCAAGGCTTTTATCCCTTTCATTTAAAATAGTGTTAGGAATCTGTCTGTTTGGAACGTTTAAAATGCATTTAAAATTATTAATTGAAGCATCCAGGGAAAAATTTATATAAGAAGAAAAAATGTGGATTATGTCATTTCTAATTATTATTCTTTTTTTATCCTTACCTTCGTATATAAGTTTGTTTTTATATTCAAGTACGGCTTTATTTGTACGCACTAAAACAGCACAGGCTTTTCCCTTGTCAAGCTCTGCCTTTAAATTAATATAAAGCTTGTCTTCCGAAAGGCTTGTATTTTTATCAACATATAAATAAAAGCTTTGATTTTCTTCTGCCTTAACACATTCCTGCTTTTGTTGCTTTAATCTTCCCTTATTACCACTTATAACAGTTTCTGAAGCCCTTAATATACCAGGAAGACTTCGATAATTTTTTGTAAGCTCAATTACGGTAACATTTTCAAAATCCTCAATGAATCGTTTCATAATGCCGGGCGTGGCTCCTCTGAAGCCGTAAATAGACTGATCCTCATCTCCTACCGCAAATATGTTTTTATTTTCACTAAATATAATTTTTATCGCCTCATACTGGATTTCATTTATATCCTGAAATTCATCGATCAGACAATATTTAAATTTAGAACGGATAGTTTTTAATGCATAATTGTTTTCCTTAAGCATAATTAAGAAACGCTCTAAAATATCGTCAAAGTCCATCAGATTATCCTGTTTCAATAAATAATTATAATCTTCAAGGCACTTTAAAAAATCCTCTTTTTCTTTATCAGAATCATAAGAAGACACAATCATAAATTTTTCTTTATGTGCAAGCGATTTATACAAAGAAATCCTGTTTGAAACAGTATCTGCATCGTCAATTCGACTAATACTTTTTTCTATAAGCTCTTTTCTGTATTCACTTGAAATTATTTCAGGGGTATTTTCATTAAAAATTTTAAGCATTCGATAAAATACCGAATGAAAAGTTCCAAATACTACCTGATGCGCCGAGGACGACACGATTTTTTTAAATCGGCCCTGCATTTCAAGAGCCGCTGCTTTTGTAAAGGTTATTACTAAAATTTCTGAAGGGTTAATGCCGATATCTGTTAAATGCTTTATGTGATGTGTTAAAACGCTGGTTTTACCTGAACCCGGACCTGCCAAAATCAGTGCAGGCCCGTTTTCAAGGTTAATTGCTTTATTTTGTAATCTATCTTCCAAGAGCTTCCTTTAAAAGCTTTACTCCGGCCTTTAATCTCTTAACCGATTCTTCCTTGCCAAGCACCTCTAAAATTTCGGTTGCTCCGCAGGGAGTCATCTGTTTTCCTGAAAGTGCAGTTCTAATAGGCCACATCACAAAGCCGTTCTTAACTTCCTTCTTTGCTACATATTCAGAAATAAAAGCATATAAAGCATCGTTACTGTAATCATTAAAGCCTTCAAGCATAGGAATTATTTCTTCAAGTACCATTAATGAAGATTCCAAATCTGTCTTCATCTTCTTATGCTCATACATAGCTACATCATATTCCGGCAATTCTTCAAAGAAATCAATATGCTCCTTAATGTCAGGAAATACCTCGATTCGTGTCTTTGTCATTAAGGCAATCTTCTTTAGATCATAATCCTTTGAAATAACCTCCTTAACGTAAGGTAAAGCAATTTCAAGGAATGCTTCATCATCCATTTTCTTAATGTATTCGGAATTCATCCATTTTAATTTCTGGATATCAAATACTGCAGGTGATTTATTGATACGTCTGTAATCAAATTTTTTAATTAATTCATCAAGAGTAAATATTTCGTTGTTATCTTCAGGGCTCCATCCTAATAATGCAATGTAGTTAACAACTGCATCGGGCAAGAATCCCTGTTCAAGTAAATCTTCAAAAGAAGCATGTCCGCTTCTCTTTGATAATTTCTTGTGCTCTTCGTTTGTAATTAAAGGAAGATGTACGTAGGTAGGTACTTTCCAGCCAAAGGCCTCATATAAACGGTTGTATTTTGGTGATGAAGAAAGATATTCATTACCTCTTACAACATGTGTAATGTTCATGGTGTGGTCATCTACAACGTTGGCAAAATTATAGGTAGGGAAGCCGTCAGACTTAATTAAAATCATGTCATCAAGCTCGGCATTTTCTACGGTAATATCTCCGTAAAGCTCATCATGAAAGGTTGTGGTGCCCTCTGTAGGATTATTCTGTCTTATTACGTAGGGAAGACCTGCCTTTAAATTAGCTTCAATTTCTTCTTTTGATAAAGAAAGACAGTGCTTATCATAAACAGTAATTTCCTTACCCTCTACGATTTCTGTTTTTAAGGTAGCAAGGCGCTCCTTGGTGCAGAAGCAGTAATAAGCTTCGCCCTTATCGATAAGTTCCTTTGCATATTTTAAATAAATGCCTGTCTTCATACGTTCGGACTGAACGTAGGGGCCAAAGCCTTTATCCTTATCCGGGCCCTCGTCATAGGTAAGACCTGTAAGCTTAAGAGTATTGTTAATAATATCAACAGCGCCCTCCACAAATCTTTCCTGGTCTGTATCTTCAATTCTTAAAATAAAATCTCCGTCTTCATGCTTGGCAATTAAAAATTCATATAAAGCCGAACGTAAATTACCAACGTGCATGCGGCCTGTAGGGCTTGGAGCATAACGTGTTCTGATTTTTTCCATAACAATCTCCTAAAAAATAATCTTTTATTATTTTAATCAACATTATTAAAGGTAAATGATATACTTCTATCTCTGTTTTTCTAAAGGTAAATATTTTCTCAAAATAGAATTTAACCAGACCATATCGATAGGCTTTGGAACATAATCATTAAAGCCCTCGGATATAAACATATCTCTTATACCGCTTACGACGTTGGCCGTCAAAGCAATACAGGGAACCCTCTTCATGTATTCGGAAGAATCGGCTCTTATCAGGTTTAAGGTATCGATGCCGTCAAGCTCCGGCATCATATGATCGATAAAAATAATATCATAATCCTTGGTATTCTTTAATATTTCAAGGCATTCCCTTCCGCTTAAACAGGTGTCGACAGAAATACCGAAGGTACGAATAAGACCCTGAGCCACCTTTAAATTAACCGCATTATCGTCAACAACCAGTACCTTTGCTTCAGGTGCATTAACCTTAGGCTCA
The DNA here is from genome assembly GCA_963643225.1 of Lachnospiraceae bacterium. GTDB lineage: Bacteria > Bacillota > Clostridia > Lachnospirales > Lachnospiraceae > UBA1258. The sequence goes on along the minus strand of CAVIIX010000010.1, from coordinate 71,621 downwards.
TTTTTTGAATCACCCTCATAAAGGCTTACTATACCGTTATCTTCAGAAACCTTCTGGCAGATTGTAAATGTAAATTTTGAACCTACGCCATAGGTACTTTCTACCTTAATGTCACCGCCCATTAATGTAAGAAGCTCTTTGCAAATAGCAAGTCCTAAGCCTGTGCCTTCACGATTACGGTATTTTCTGGTGTCTACCTGCTGGAAGCTTGTAAAGAGCTTAGGCATATCTTCCTTCTTAATGCCGATGCCTGAGTCAGTAACGGATATAGTCAAGTCAACAAAACCACCATCTGTTGTACCCTTTACATCTAAAACAACATAGCCTTTTTCGGTATATTTAATGGCGTTTGACAAAAGATTAAATAAAATCTGACGAATTCTGATTTCATCACCGATTAAAATATCAGGCAGGTCATCCTGTATGTCGGCTCTTATATCAACTTCCTTATCTTCAAGACGGACACTCATCATATTAAGTACGTCTTTAATAAGATGCCTGAAGGAATAAGTAACAGGAATAATTTCCATCTTACCGCTTTCCATTTTACTGTAGTCCAAAATATCATTAACAATAGAAATAAGGACCTTTCCTGCAGTCTGAATGCTTTCTGTATTTTCTCTTACCTCAGCAGTTAAGGACGCATCTCTTAATGTAAGCTCTGCCATACCGCAGATAGCGTTCATGGGAGTACGAATTTCATGAGACATATTGGCAAGGAAAAGCATTTTAGATTCGTTGGCTCTTTCTGCTTCAACCGTCTTTTCTTCCATACCATTCATGTATTTTTTGGCATTTAATACAACAAAGTACAGATTAAATACGGCCATCATATAGGAAATAATGTAAATTCCAAACATTAACAGCGAGTCCACATTTTCAAGTATCTTATCGGAAAATAAAAGCAAATAAACAACAAAAGCAATGCCTGCCGCAAGAGCCGAGTATAAAATGTATTTAACCTCAAAGAAAATTGTAATGCAGGCCGTCAAAGCCACGAACATAACGATTGAAAAAGCAAGTGTATCGAGCAAATATCCGATTGCCGAGGTGGCAAGCAGTACAGTAAAAAATACTCCGAACACCACTACCCTTTCGTTTTTAATGGTTATCGCCCCCAAAAACGTAATTGTTATAGCAGCAACCGATATAAGCAGTACTATTCTGCCCATTTCCGGACCGCAGTAATAAAATGCATAAATAGTATGCATAGCGAGTATAATCAGGTATTCGATAAGACATATCCGAATGGTTTTAACATAGCTGTACATAATAGCCTCCAAAACACTTTTGTTACAATATCGTAATATCCTTTATCTTATATCCCCCATAAAGAAAAGTGCTATCGTGCCTGGGCCTGAATGTGCACCAATTGTAGGGCCCACATGATTAATAATAAATTTATTAATGCCAAAACGTTTTGAAATTTCTTCTTTAACAAATTCAGCATCCTCGATGCAGTCTCCATGACTTATGAAAACAATATCGTTTTTGCCGTCAAAAGAACCCTGTTGGTCTTCCATCATGTCAACTAATTTAAGCAGGGATTTCTTTCTGCCTCTTTCCTTACCAAGAGCAATTAATCTTCCTTCATTGTCTACATGAAGCACTGGCTTAATATTTAAAACGGTACCAAGAAATGCAGTACTTTTAGAAACTCTTCCGCCTCTGAATAAATGATTTAAATCATCAACGGTAAATAAATGAACTACTTTTGTAGCATTTTCTTTAGCCCATTCACAGACCTCTTCGTAAGATTTACCCTTCTTTTTAAGTTCGTTTACCTTATAGACAAATAATCCTTCGCCCAAAGAAGCGCATTTAGAGTCAATAACAGTTATAGAAGCAGCTTTATTTTCTTCCATAATTTCACCAGCAGCAATTCGCACACTGTTAAAGGTGCCGCTTAAGGCAGAAGAAAAAGCAATGTAAATAATTTTCTTTGTGCCATCCTGCATTGCATTTAAGAGTCCCTGTTTTGCTTCCTCAGGATTTACCTGGCTTGTGATGGGCATCTTGCCCTCACGCATCAATTCATAAAATTTATAAACGTCAAGCTCTTCTTTAAGACCGCCGTAGGTCTCCCCGTCGATAGTATAGGACAAATGAAAGGTTTTAATGTCTTCGTCCTTTAAATAATCCAAGGGCAGATCAGCCGTAGAGTCAGTAAGAATTTTATAATCAGTCATTCCTTTACCTCCAAACCAATATGCCCTATTTTAACACTCAAATATTAATAATTCAATAAAGCCTGCGAAACCGCATATACAATTTGTAATATTCTTTTAGGAGTTTATCTATGAAAACTACCTGCCTGTGGTACTGCCAAGGCCTCCGTTTCTTAAGGTATCAACGCAATCATCCTCAGTAATGCCATATTGCATAAATATGCCCTGGGCAAATCCGTTGCCGGCTTCTACAGTTACAGTTTTGTTTTCATTTGTATCATTTGTAAGTTTAATAAAAATATGGCCTTCATTATCAGAATCATAATAATCGGCATCAATAACACCTACCGTATTATTAAGCTGAAGGCGGTACTTAAAGCCAAGTCCTGAACGTGGATATACCATAAATACGTAATCCTCGCGCATTTTAACTCTGATGCCTGTAGGAATTTTTAAAGTCCTTCCAGGCTCTAAAGTAAATGTTATAGGAGCATAAATATCATAGCCTGCACTCTTGCTTGTGGCACGCTTTGGTAATTTAAGGCTTTCATATACCCTTAAGGCATCTTCTTTTGAATAATCCTTAAAGGTATCGATAAAATCCTCTAAAAATCTGTTTTTTGATACTTTTTCAAAATTAGCAACACGATCCATTTATATTTCCACCTGTAATTTCTTTTGCTTTAATTGCATTTGAATAATAATCACCGCAATGAAGAATGGGATTTTCAGCATCCGTAGTCTTTAAGCTTGACTGAACGTCTATAACGCGCTGGTTTGAGCTTCCCTTCCACATAAGGTTTACATCCCGTTTGTCCAGCATGAATTCTCCGTCTACAAGTACGTCTACGTATTTCATAACAGGATAATGATAAATTGATTCCCAGGAGTCTCCTGTGTAAAGCCATATTGTCTTATCAGGATATTTAGTCTTGATTTCTTCACACAGATTTCTTACATCTAAACGGTTAGAGGGATGCATGGGGTCTCCCCCTGAAAAGGTAATGCCCGAAATGTATGGCTTATCAAGCTGTTCAAAAATTTCTTCTTTTGCCCCCTCATCAAATAAAAGACCTCCGTCAGGGTCCCAGGTAATTGGGTTCTGACAGCCCTTACAATGATGTGAACATCCGGCTACCCACAGCACCACTCTTAAGCCGTCACCGTTTTTCATATCATCCTTTGTTATATTGTGATACCTCATAATTACATTGACTTCCTTTCGGCAATTTCGGCCATTTTGGCATCGTTTAAGCGAGTGTCGCCATGAACTCTTGAATAGGATAAATATCCGTTCATACGGTCAATTTTGGTAAGGTTTCTGGAGCCACATTTGGGGCATACATCCATTTCAAGCTCCTGATGACCGCAGTCATCACAATATGCCAAAGAAAGATTAACACCTTCATAGAAGCCCATATCCATCGCTCTGTGGATTAAGGTTTTTACAGCCTCGATATTGTAATCAATAGGATATTTAACATACTGAATCTTGCCTCCGTTAGATAAATCCCAAAATCTGTTTTCAAGATCTTGCTTCTGAATGGGAGTAATATCCTCTGAAACATGGCAGTGGAAGGAATTTGAAACATATTCTCTGTCACTTACACCCTCGATAATTCCGTATTTCTTTCTAAACTGCTGTACCTGAAGACCGCATAAATTTTCTGCGGGAGTGCCGTATATAGCGTAAAGATTTCCGTCTTCTTCCTTAAATTCATTGATACGCTTATTTATAAATTCAAGTACTTCAACAGCAAAGGCACCGTCTTCAACCAGGGACTTTTTATTATAAAGCATCTGAAGCTCATTTAAGGCAGTAATTCCAAAGCTTGCAGTTGCCGATTTAAGCAAGGGCTTAATCTTATCGGTAAGCTTTAAGTGGCCGCCTAAAAAACCGCCTTCACAATATGCAAGAGGATTGGTAGAGGCTCTTAATTCGCCAAGATAAGCATAGGTACGAATATGTAACTGTCTTATTAAGTTAAGATAATAATCAAGCACCTCATAAAAGTCCTTACTTTCTTTTCTCGCCTTTGCCAAAATCATGGGAAGATGTAAGGAAACAGCACCGATATTGAATCTTCCTACAAATACAGGCACGTCTTCTTCATCTGCCGGATGCATGCCGCCTCTTTCATACCAGGGGCTTAAAAAGGCTCTGCAGCCCATGGGTGAAATAATCTTACCGTACTGCTTATAAATGCCTGCAACATAGCCCTTACCGGTTAAGGATAACCAGTCAGGATACATGGTTTTTGCAGAGCATCTTACGCCTGCTTCAAATACGTCTTCAAGCTCCTTGCCGGGGCCGTGTAAATTTTCATCATAAAGAAAAACAATCTTAGGAAATAATACAGGCTTCTTACATTCCTTTTTACCCTGTCCTCTTCTTCTTACGTTAAGCATTGAAATGGTAGCAAGCCTTGCAAATCTGCCGGTACCTGTACCTGCTGTCACTGTAATAAAGGGATAGTCGCCTCTTGATGAAGCAACAGTATTAAATTTATATTCCCAGCCCTGGAAGCCCTGTTCAAATTCTCTTGTAACATCAGCCAGGGCCTCTGCGGCGCAGGTATCATCATCAAGCCCTAATCTTCTGTATTTTTCAACATCCTTTTCATAGCTCTTCTCTGCATAGGGTTCTAAAATAAGGTCTACGGAAGGAACTGTGAAGCCTCCGTACTGCTGGCTTGCAGCAGAAAGAACGATATCGCCGATAACGTCAAAGGCAACATCAAGAGTCTTAGGCTCGTTATACCAGATATTACCCATTTCAAAGCCGCCGGATAAAACGTTTTGTACATCAAAAAGACAGCAGTTCATGGTATCTCTTCTTGCAGACATATCATGTACATAAATATAACCGTCACGGCAAGCCTGAATTTCTTCGGTGGTCATAAAAAATTTCTGATATAATTCTTTGTTTAACTGGTTAAAGATAAGGCTTCTTTTGGTAGATACAAGGGCAGAGTCTGTGTTGGCATTTTCTTTATCTCCAACATACATAATGGACTGACTCTTTTTGTAGACATCATCAAGCATTCTGACAAAGTCCTGCTTGTAGTTACGATAGTCTCTATAGCTTTTTGCAACTATAGGCTTAACCTCTTCCAAAGCACTTTCTACGATATTATGCATAACGGGAATTGGAATTTCGTTAGAATCCATTGCATCCACCTTTGAAATTACATGACGGCAGATTTTTTCATTCTCTTCATTTGTAAATTTGGTTAAAGCCCTGTAAGCGCTTTTTGAAACAGCATTTATTACCTTCTGTACGTTAAAAATTTCCTTGCTTCCGTCCTTCTTAATAACGTATATTTCGCCTACCGGTTTAAATTTTTCCCCATAATCAATTAAATCTTCATTAAAATTCCAATTTTTATTGCTCATGTCCTTAACTCCTCTCAAGGTTAATCCATATTATATATCGGTAAAACTTATACAAAGTTTAGGTAGTATGTAAAAAAGAGACACAATATCTTGTGTCTCTTCTAGTATATGCTAAATGATGTCAAAAGACAACACTATTTTAAATAACCTTCATCAATTAAAAGCTTTTCCGCTTCTGAGCTTTTAACTGCCATTTTATCGCATCTTTCATTTTCCGGATGTCCGTTATGTCCCTTTACCCAGGTGAATTTAACCTCATGAGGTTTCATAGCCTCAAGAAGCCTCTTCCATAAATCAATATTTAAAACCGGTCCCGATTTTCTTTTAAAGTCTGTTTTAACCCAGGAATCAATCCATTTTTGGTTAAAGGCATCGATCACATATTTAGAATCAGAAATAACCTCCACCTCACAGGGACGGTTTAAAGCCTCAAGGCCTGAAATAACACCCAGTAATTCCATTCTGTTATTGGTGGTTTTCTCATATCCCTTTGTGATTTCAAGTTCATGTACCAAGCCCTTTGGATCTGTATATTTTAAAATAGTACCAAAGCCGCCCGGACCCGGATTTCCTCTTGATGAACCGTCAGAATATAAAGTAACCTTCATTAAAAATTACCCTCTCCATATGCCGTTATTTGTAAAATCGGTTGCCATAGCCTGTGCAGCGTCGACAATACTGTCAGAAAAGCCCATTATTGATAAAAGCTTAATTGCATTTTTACTTGTAGCCTTACCTTCCTTAAGCAGATAGTTAAAAATTACATCATCATCAATAATGTCTTCATCAAAATGATAATTTGAATAAATATCTCCTAAAAGTTCTGTAAGCTCAATATCATGGGTTGCAGCAAAGCATAATATATTGTTTTTTGATAAATATTTTAAAATCTGTGTACAGGCCGCAATTCTTTCAACTGTATTGGTGCCTCTTAACACTTCATCCACAAAGCATAAAACTTTTCTATAAGGATTATTTGAGGAATAATCAAAAATACGCTTTAAGGCCTTAATTTCAACCATAAAATATGAATCCTTATTGGATAAATCATCTCTTAAGGACATGGAAGAAAATATAACATAATCCTCCATTGAAAAAGCATCCCCGAAGCACGTATGAATTGTCCTTGAAAATATTGCATTCAAGGCAACGGTCTTTAAAAATGTAGATTTACCGGAAGCATTTGAGCCTGTTACCAGAATACCCTTTTTAGTTTCAATTGAATTTTTAACAGGTTCATAAATCAATGGATGATAAATATTTAATCCCTTAATTCCTTTACCGGTTTTTGGAATACAATAATCCTTATAGGCTTCTCTTAAGGAAGCAATGGTAACATAGGTTTCGATTTTACCTAAAATAATATATACTTCCTCGATTAAATCCTTTTTATCCCTTACAACATTAAGCATCTGATAAAAACGGACAATATCGATATGGAAAAGCATTTTTAAATAATCAGATAAAATATCTAAAGGATTGCCTGCACCGGTGCCTATTCTTGCACCCTTTGTAACTATTCCTGAATGCTTTTCAAAGCCCTTTAATTCTTCACAAAGCTCTTTTAAACGATTAACCTCGGCTTCAATTGCAGGACAGTTTATTTTAGAAATTTCTTTTGAAACCTTAATAAAATTCACCATATATGAAAAGCAAATAATATAGGGCTCAATTGTGCCTCTTTCCTTATAATAGTCTATAATTGCATACACTAATGACAAAATAAGGAAAAGCACACCGACCGGCACATAAACAAAAAGGCATAAAATACCGATTAAAAAGGCAAAAAACAACAAAATTTCTTTTACCGGCTTACGCCTGTCAATCGTGTCAAAATAATCAAGGCAGTCAAAAAAATTAACCTTTTTCATTTCTCCTATTGAATAAAACCAGGCTCTTAATTTATTGGCTTCTTCAGGCTTACCTTTAAAAAAATTAATCTTTTCTTCTAAAGCATTGATTTTTTCATCATCGTATTCGGGTGTCCTTAAAAGATAATAAAAATAAGCAGCACCGGGAGCCGATAAGGAAACATTGAATTTAATAAAAATATCATCAAGCTCCAAATCGGCAGCGGTTATATCATCAATCGAATCCTTGCTTAAATAGCGATAAAAAAGCTTTTTAATATTTTCTAATTCATCTGCACTTAGCGTTTTTTTACTTAATTTGCCATAATCCTTATTAACTTTTTCAAGACATTTTTTACGTGCACGCTTACTGTCAAAATATTCCTTCAAAAGAAAAAGAATAAATAAGACCACGCATACAAGTGTAATAGTTACGTAAGTTTCCATTATATATTATCCGGTCCGAAACCACAGGGAAGTAATTCCTTTAAGGTGTATTTTTGATAATTTTCAGTGCTTTTTGCAATTATGATTTCAAAGGAATCAGGATTACAGAATTCCATCATAACCTGTCTGCATACTCCGCAGGGATATGCAAAATCATCAACAGGCTTGTCGGTGCTGCCACCCACAATTGCAATTTTCCTAAAACCTGTATAGCCCTCGCTTACAGCCTTAAAAAATGCAGTTCTTTCAGCACAGTTTGTGGGAGTAAAGCCCGCATTCTCAATATTGCAGCCCTTAAATAAAAGCCCCTCTTTAGTTTCAAGACAGGCACCAACCGCAAAATTTGAATAAGGACAGTAAGACATTTCCCTTGCCTTAAAGGCTTCTTTAATAAGCTCTACATCCGTTGTCATAAATAATCCCCCTTTTAAATAAGGCTCATAATATTCATAATCTAAAAATACAAGATTAGATTATAGGAAGCCTTTTTGCTTCATATAATGTTATTTAACAACAATCTTTCTGAAGTTCTTCTTACCTCTCTTTATTATAAAGTCAGAAGCAGCTATCTCTTCAAGAGTAAATGCAGTCTTTACATCAGTAATCTTTTCATCGTTAATCATTACACCGCCCTGTTCGATGGCACGTCTGCCTTCGGAACGTGTAGTTACCAGGCCGGCTTTAACTAAAATACCGATAGCATCGATTTTACCGTTAAATAAATCCTCTTCTGAAATTTCTGTTGTAGGCATGTTTTCAGAAGAGCCCACAGAGAACAATCCTCTTGAAGCTTCAAGAGCCTTGTTTGCTTCTTCCTCGCCGTGTACTAAATTGGTAAGTTCAAATGCAAGAATTTCTTTTGCCTTGTTTAATTCGGCGCCTTCAAGGCTTTCCATCTTTTCAATCTCTTCAATAGGAAGGAAGGTAAGCATCTTTAAGCACTTAATAACATCTGCATCATCAACATTTCTCCAGTACTGGAAGAATTCAAAGGGCGAGGTCTTTTCAGGGTCAAGCCATACGGCACCCTTCTGAGTCTTACCCATTTTCTTACCCTCTGAATTAAGCAAAAGGGTAATTGTCATGGCATATGCATCCTTACCAAGCTTCTTTCTTATAAGCTCGGTTCCGCCCAGCATGTTACTCCACTGGTCATCACCACCAAACTGCATATTACAGCCGTATCTTTCGTATAAGGACAAAAAATCGTAGGACTGCATAATCATGTAGTTAAATTCAAGGAAGCTTAATCCCTTTTCCATTCTCTGCTTGTAGCATTCTGCTCTCAGCATGTTATTTACAGAAAAGCAGGCACCTATATCTCTTATAAAATCAATGTAATTTAAGTCTCTTAACCATTCAGCGTTATTGACCATCATGGCCTTGCCTTCGCCAAATTCGATGAATCTGCTCATCTGCTTTTTAAAGCATTCGCAGTTGTGATCGATTGTCTCGGTTGTCATCATGGAACGCATATCGGATCTTCCGGAAGGGTCACCGATCATTCCTGTACCACCGCCGATTAAGGCAATAGGCTTGTTGCCTGCCATCTGTAATCTCTTCATTAAGCATAATGCCATAAAATGACCTACATGAAGTGAATCTGCAGTAGGGTCAAAGCCGATATAGAAGGTTGCCTTACCGTTGTTAATAAGCTCCTTAATTTCTTCCTCGTCTGTTAATTGTGCAAGTAATCCTCTTGCCTTAAGTTCGTCAAAAACTGTCATAATAAAATCCTTTCTGCCATCCTGGCTAAACCTCCCGGATATAGGTGTCAATGATGTTCGCAATTTCCTATATGCTAAAAAAATCCCGTCCTGTATAAAGGACGGGATTAACCGTGTTACCACCTTACATTCACAATGCATTCACATACACTGCCTCACCGGGTACTATCATACCTTTGCAATTAACGCTCGCTTCACGTCGCAGCCTACTAAAATAATTGTTCGGTGCGCAGCTCCAAGATGTATTCCCCTTTTAAATTTTCCTTAAGCCTCTCATCAGCCGGCAATTTTCTGTAGGTATAATAAAAAGGTACTTCTTCTTTTCACAGCCTTTTTCTTTTGTATAGTAGCCTAATGAATATAAAAAGTCAAGTCCGAATAAAGAAATAAGAAAGCTAAAATGTATCGATAATCTCATTTAATTTATGGAAATCGTAAAATTTAAAGGCTTCCTCCATTTCCTTTAATTTTTTCTTTATTGAATCCTGAACATCAAGTTCCATATATTCCTTTATTGCTACAGGAATATTTACTAAATCCATCTGTTTAATGGAATTCTTTAAATTCTGAATCTGCTCGGAGGATAATGTATTTTCTTTTTCTTTATTATATTTTTCACCCATAAAGGCATTCTTAGCTTCAAGGTAAGCCTTTACCTGTCTTAAATTATCCTTATAGTGAGTCATATATTCTGAAAAATGCTCTTCAATAAAGGATAAATTATTATCCTTACCGGCAAATTCCAGGGACTTGAATTCTTCAGCCAGCTCCTTTGCTCCGATACTTGCACTGGTAGATTTTATGCCATGCACATTTGTGATAAATAAGGAAATATCCTTATCCTCCCAGCTTTTAGGTACATTCTTTAATTTCTGAAGGCCTTCCTTAAAATATGTATTTAATATCTTAATATACATTTCTTCGTTTCCGCCCATGGCCTTAAGTCCTTCAAAAACATAAAGCTTAGGTGTTAAAGCTTCTTTTGAAGGCTCAGACTTAACATGTGCAGCAGAAGCTTCAGCCTTAACCTGCTTTACATTTTCCTGCCTTGCAGGTACGGCTTCACTCTTTCCATTCTTTAATTTCTTCAAAGTACCCGGAGGCAAAAACTGAAGTAAGGTCTGTGTTAAATATCTTGTTTTAATGGGTTTTGCAAGATATTCCTGGAAGCCCTTTGCTAAAATTTCCTCTCTTATATTACCGCCTGTATTGGCAGTAAGAGCAATAACAGGAACTTCACGGGTTATTTTATTGGCAGATTCTCTCATGCGCTTAAGAGTATCTTCTCCGCTCATTTCAGGCATAACCATATCCATTAAGACCAAATCGAAGGTATTTTCATCTAAAAGCTTTAATGCTTCCAAACCGCTTTTAGCCATTGATATATCAATTCTGTAAGCCTTAAATATTCCGGCTGCAACCTTTAAATTAACCGTATTATCATCTACCACAAGAATATGTGCCTTGCTTCCGTCATATTCAACGGAGTCAGTCTTACTGAAATAGTTTTCAATATTCCATTTATTGTTAAGTACTTCCACAACACTTAAACAGGACACAGGGTGCCTTATCATGCGGCATTTGTCAAAGTCACCGAAGGAATTGCTGCTATATCCTAAAATATATGTGTTTTCATATGCCTTATAAGATTCAATAATGTTGGCAATTGATGGATAAACCTCTGAAGGTGCAAATATGTAATCAAATTTTTGATTGGCCATTGCTTTGTCAAAAGAAAAATAGTTGTTTACATATATAGGAATAATCTTAAAGCCTTCCATGATTGCTTTCCAGGAAGCAAGCTCTCTGTCGTCATTTGCATATATAAGCACATTCTTTGAATCGAAATTTTCAATGCATATCATAGGCTCCGGATTTGTAATGCCTAAATCAAACTTAATCTTACTTGTTAAGCCGACACTCTCAATTGAATCAACCTCCAAAGAGCCGCCCATAAGCTTAAGCAGCTCCTGACAGATTGAAAATTTAAGACCGATACCCTTTAAATTTGATTTCTGTCTTGAATCATAGATATCATAGGCTCCGTAAATTGCGTCAAGATCGACCTTTGATAAACCACAGCCCGTATCCGCAACGGTAATTTCAAAATGAGCAAGCTCGTTAGTAGCATTTCTTGTACAGTGTACTTCAAGCATCAAACGACCGTTTTCTGTTAAAGAAAGGGAAATAAACACAAGCCGCATAATAATCTGCTTGATTCTTATATCATCTCCGTTTACTACCTTTGGAATGTCGTGGTCAATTTTAATTCTAACCTTAAGATTTTTATCTGCAATATTTGAGCTTATGGTATCAATGACGCTTTTTAAAATTTCATCAAATTTAAAATCAACGTTTAAAAGCTTCATGGAGCCTGAATCTAATTTTGAAACCATCAATACATCGTCAATGATTTCAAGCAAATCATAGGCTGAATTTTTAATAACGTTTATTTCAACTCTTGTATTATCGTCACAGTCTTCCTTTAAAGCAAGCTCAGATAGCCCTATGATTGAGTTCATGGGGGTACGGATTTCATGGGACATGTTGGTAAGAAATCTTGACTTTGCAAGGCCTGCATTTCTTTCTTTTTCCCTTGCCTTTTCAATAGCCGCTTTCGTCTGATTATAGCGTCTTTCAGCTACACTCAGATAATAAATTGATGCAGCAGATATTCCCAAAAAAGAAAACGCAAAGCCAATAAAGAAATTAAGTCTGTTTACAATTAAAGCATTTGCGCCATTAAATACAAAAGTTCGCACGTATAAAAATGTTTCAAAATAGAAAACAATAATAAACATCCACCAAAAATCCTTTAATTCTAGGATTATAAGCATTAATACTACGGATGCTGCAAACCATAAAGGCGTACTTGAGCTAGTATAGGAACCAAAAATCGTAAATACCGGAAGCAATATAAATTCAGTATATAAAATAAAGGCAATGGATAATTTTCTTAAATTTTCAAGCCTGTTGATTAAATGCCTGCATATATGGCTTATGATAAAGCAA
>CAVIIX010000010.1:12787-59011 GCA_963643225.1 Lachnospiraceae bacterium | reverse complement strand
CTTATTATCATTAGAATATTATTTTCTTCTATTAAGAACCCATACAACAAAATTGCAGCAAAAGAAATAATCGACATTGACTTTACAAGATAATAGAATGCGTCTCTCTTTATCGAATATTTTGTGTTATGAAGATTTGCTGATTTTAATTTATTTAACAAATCAAAATTCATAGCCTTTTCCTTTGCCGTCAAATAATGTATTTAATAAATTTAGTATCTATGTGGTCTGAAATAGCTTTTTCAAGTTTAGGTATTTCAATGGGTTTTGATAAATAATCATCAAAGCCTTCATTTAAGAACATTTCTTTAGCACCGCTTACAACATTGGCGCTTAAGCATATAACGGGAAGCTTTGAAAATTCTCCGTCATGAAGTTTTCTTATTTCCTTTAAGGTATCAATACCGTCCATGTCGGGCATCATGTAGTCAAGAAATACCATGTTAACTTGCTCATTTTCAAGGCAGATAAGGCCTTCTCTTCCACTTGCTGCGGATAATACCTTACACTCATAACGTTGCAATAACCCGGCGGCTACTTCAAGATTCACTAAATTATCATCTACTACTAAAACTGTAGCCTTAGGAATAGTGAATTTACCTTCAAAGGTCTGCTTTCTGATAGTATAATTCTTTGTTTCGTTTAATAAATCGCTTAAATTAAGTACGCTTAAGGGCTTTGTAAGTACAGTTTCAAAGGGCTCATCCAAATAGGAATAATTACAGGTGGAAATTATTACAAATTTTCTCCAGTCAACCAAAGCCTCCAAAAGTCTGAATTTTATACGCTCATAGGCGGGTAAATCAAGCATAAAGAATTTGTATTTATTTTCTTTTGCAGTCTCAATAAATTCCGCATCCGAAAATGCCTTAAAGCATTTAACTGACATTTTATTAAACAGCTTCGTAAGCTCATTAAGGTCTTTATCAGAATCTGCAAAATAACATACGGAAGCCTTATCATTGCTTACTTCACCTACAAAAATGCCTTTATAGGAAGATTCGATTTTTTGGGGGCATTCAAAATAAAACTGTGAGCCTTCACCGTAAACCGATTCAGCCCAAATTTTACCGTTCATTTTTAAAGCAAGCTTCTTACACAAAGCAAGACCTAAGCCGTTTTCCTTAAATTGATGGTCAGTAATTTCACCAGATTCTGGTAATGGTTCAAATATGGCTTCAAGGTTATCTTCCTTAATACCGATACCGGTGTCAAAAACCTTGATTTTTAATTTAATTTCGTCATCCGTTAGATTTTCAGAGCTTACCTCTAACTGCATGTAGCCTTCTTTTGTATATTTAATTGCATTAGAAAGCATATTAATAATAATCTGACGAAGCTTTCCGCAATCCCCTATCAGCCATCTGGGAATGCCCTTATCGATATTTACAAAGAATTCAACGTTTGAATCAAGTAAGCGAACACTCATTAAATTAACAATGTCGTTAAGCATAAATGATAAATCGTATTTTTCGTCGTTGATTTCCAGGGAATCAATATTCATGCGGGAGAAATCAAGTAAGTCCGTAGTAATTGATAAAAGTGCATGGGAAGAATTGGAAATATTAAAGGCCATTTCCTTAATATGATTGGCAGCTTCTGACTCTAAGAGCATGTCAGTCGTACCTATAATTGCATTTAAAGGAGTACGTATTTCGTGGGATACGTTTACAAGAAAAATATCTTTTGCATAAGATGCTTCTTCTGCTTTTCTTCCGGCTTCTTCCTTATTTAAAAGCTCAATTTCCAGCAAATAATTTCTGTATAGCACCATAAGACCGCATATAAGTCCTGATACAAAAATGGCAGCCAAAACTCTTACATAGTCATTAACGCTTGAGGCACCGTTAACCGCATTTGCGCCGTCTTTTAAAACATACACATAATAGGTGACAGCCAAGTCTTCCAGTACCTGAATACAGTAATCGATTATTCTTAATTTCCCCTCCAGTAAAAGAAAAGCAAAAAAAAGGCCTGTCAGCATATAAAGGGGGATTTCAACGGTTACGTGCCTGCTCAGAATTAAAATTACAGGATTTACGATGTTATTTACAAAGGTAATGAAAATAAGTGCAAGCAGAGTTACTCTGTGGCATTTTCTAAGCAAAAAGAAAAGAACAGTGCCCAATACGCATACGGATGCGTACAATAACACTATCCTGTATTCAATCCTTAATAAAACAGCCGCAGCCACAAAAATAAGGCTGCATACACTGCTTAAAAACAAAGCAATATATAAAAGTCTTTCCCTTATAGGAACATCTTTTCCAAGATAAGCTTCAAATTTATGAAACATTAAAATCCCCTAAAATAGTATTTAACAATTGTCAAAACTATTTTACGGGATTTAAATTAACTTCATATTAATTATTTAGTCATTAATTTTACCATAGCCTCGTTTAAACCTTCTACGGTAAGCTTATACATTGGGAATATTTCTTTAACTCTTGTTTCAGCTTCCCGCCAGGGTGCGTTACCAGGTGCCATTTTGGGATTAAGCCATACAACATTTTTATAATGCTGCTTTAACAATAAAAGCCACTGCTCTCCGGAAAGCCCTCCGTTAGGCCCTCTGTAATTACCTGTTTCTGAATATAATTCTTCAGGGGCCATTGCGGCATCTCCCACAATTATAACCTTATAATCAGAATCAATGTTTCTAAACATCCAGTCTGTGTCTACCCAGTCTCCGTTTTCACATTCCGGAGTTTTATACATTTTGGCATATATACAATTATGAAAATAATAGCTTTTAACGTCTTTATAATGATTTGATTTATATATAGCCTGAAATAATTCATTTAAAAGCTTTGTAAAGGGAATCATGGTGCCGCCTGAATCCATTAGCAATAAAAGCTTAACAGCATTTTTACGGGGTCTCTCCCATTCAAGGCGCAAATACCCTCCATTATTACAGGTAGCATCGATTGTGCCATTAATATCAAGCTCTGTTTTAGGTATATCAAGGCGTGAGGAAAACTGTCTTAATTTTCTAAATGCCTGCTGAAACTGCCTGTTATCAAGCATTTTATCGTCTCTAAAATCCTTGTATTTTCTGGCGCCCACTACGGCAAAGGCTGACTGATAACCGGTAGCACCGCCCACTCTGATGCCTCCAATGTTACCGCCCATATTACCAAACTGAGTCTTTCCCATGGTGCCAATCCAATAAGAACCGCCGTTATGCTCTGAGTCCTGATCCTTTAATCTGTCTTTAAATTTAGTCTCCACATCCTCTTTATCAACATGCATATCCTCTGACTGATTGAGCCAGTAACGTTCTTCTTCATGTAAAAGCTCCTGCATGTCTGATTTATCAAGCCATTCAAGCATTTTATCAGTAATGCTGTTTTCTGATTTAATACCCTTAAAACATTCTTCAAAGGCTAAATCAAATTTATCAAAGTCAGTTTCAGATTTAACCAGGATGCTTCTTGCCACATAATAAAAGCCCGCAAGACTTGAGCCGCACAGGTTTTTATCAAGCGCATCATGAAGCGCTATCCATTCAGTTAAGGATACCTCAAGGCCCTTTGCCTTAAGGGTATAAAAAAAATGACTAAACAAATTATTCTACCCTTTTTCTTACAATATCTAAATCTTCATCCTTCTTAATCAAAACACCCACAAAGGGAAGTTCTTTTTTAATGGTCTCAGGATCCACGCCACCTATCATCATGGCATTTAGCCAGTCGATAAGCTCGGAGGTGGCAGGCTTTTTACGAAGCTGTGAATAAGAACGAATATCATAAAAGGTCTGCATTGCATTTGTAAGTAAATTATCCTCTATATCAGGAAAATGAGTCTTAACAATTTCTTCCATTAATTCCTTATCCGGGAAATCAATGTAATGGAAAATACATCTTCTTAAGAAAGCATCCGGAAGCTCTTTTTCAGCGTTTGAAGTGATAATTACTATAGGACGTTTTTTAGCCTTAACGGTTTTCTTTGTTTCATAAATATAGAATTCCATCTGGTCAAGCTCCCAGAGTAAGTCATTTGGAAATTCAAGATCTGCCTTATCGATTTCATCGATTAATAGTACTGCCTGTTCATCAGAATCAAAGGCTTCGCCCAATTTGCCAAGCTTAATGTAGCGGGCAATGTCATCAACCCCTTCGTTACCAAACTGTCCGTCATAAAGACGCTGAATGGTGTCATAGGTATATAAGCCCTCAGAAGCCTTTGTTGTGGATTTAATATTCCAGATAATAAGCTTTTTCCCTAAGGCTTTTGCAACTGCCTTTGCAAGCATTGTCTTTCCTGTACCTGGCTCACCCTTTATTAATAAAGGCTTTTTTAGAGCAATAGCCACGTTAACGGATTTCATTAATTCTTCGGAAGCAATATATTCCCCTGTAGATTTAAAATTATTCTCCAAAATCGTCTCCAATCTCGACCTTCTTGTCTCTTATCATTAGGTCTCTTACAGCATCTGCTGCATTTTTGTTTTCAAATAAAACTGCATTTACCTGTTCAATTATGGGAAGCTCCACATCATATTTTTTTGATAACTGCATGGCAGCCTTGGCAGAATATACGCCTTCGACAACCATTTTTACTTCAGCCATTGCTTCATCCATGGTCTTACCCTGACCTAACAATATTCCGGCTCTTCTGTTGCGGGAATGCATGCTGGCACAGGTTACGATTAAATCTCCTATACCGGTTAAACCCGCAAAGGTTTCAGCCTTACCGCCCATCTTAATACCGAGTCTTGTTATTTCAGCAATACCTCTTGTAATTAAAGCAGCCTTTGTATTGTCTCCATATCCAAGACCGTCTGCAATACCTGCAGCAAGTGCCACTACGTTTTTAAGTGAGGAGCCTATTTCCATACCCAAAACATCAGGGGATATATATACTCTGAAGCTTTCGCTCATAAACAAATCCTGTAAAAGCTCGGCAGTTTTCCTTTCATTACAGCCTACTACAATTGAAGTGGGAATACCTCTTCCCACTTCCTCTGCATGTGTAGGACCGCACATTACAGCGACTTTACTCTGAGGAATTTCTTCTTTAATTATTTCTGAAAGGGTTTTTAAGCTGTCCTCTTCAATACCCTTTGCAACATTTACAATTATCTGTCCTTCTTTAACAAAGGGCTTTAAGGATTTTGATGTACTGCGGATATAGGGAGAAGGGACTGCCATTACAAGAACTTCGTTTTCTTTCGCCGTACCTTCTAAATCCGTTGTAAATTCGATTGAATCTGGAAGCTTTACTCCCGGAAGCTTGTCAACATGCTCGTGCTTTTCTTTAAGCATGTCAATTTCTGACTGAATAATGCTCCATACACTAACCTTATGTCCGTTATTTGTTAATAAAACTGACAATGCGATTCCCCAGGAACCGGCACCAATAATACCAACCTTCATTAAAAATTCTCCTTTTTGATACAATCTTAACTATCTGCCTTCTGCATCGGCATTAGTCTCTGCATCCATTTTATTTTTTTTGAATAAATATGTTTTTCTTTCGCTTTTATGAATAAGTCTTGAAATATTGGCTTTGTGTTTATAAAAAGCCATAAGGGTAAGCAAAAATACTAAAATATAAAGTTCAATTAAAAGGCCTTTTGAACAATTAAATACTCCCATCTGGCCTAATATAACGGTCTGGACAAAGAAGCCTGCATATAATAACAGAGAGCCTAAAGAAACAAGGTGTGTTATAAAGAAATTTCCAAAAAACAAGAGTAACCCAACAGGCACATAGCTCCAATGGGTAATAATCATCATGCCACCGGTAGTGGCAATGCCCTTTCCGCCCTTAAAGTGCATATAAAAAGGAAAATTATGTCCAAGGACACAGCCGGCACCCGTATAAAATTCAAGTATTGGGCATAATTTTGGATAAGAAGGCGCAATTAAATGACGCACTAAAAGTATCGCAATAATAGATTTAAGCATATCGCCCGCAAATACAAAAAGCCCCGCCTTTGTGCCAAGTACTCTTAAGGTGTTTGTAGTGCCGGCATTTCCAGAGCCATGCTCTCTTATATCAATTCCTTTAAGCTTTCCGTAAAAAAAAGCGGTTTGGAACATACCAAATACATACCCGATTAAAACAGCCAATATACGTATCATTACTGATCATCCTTTCTTTCACGGATAATAAAGTGTAAAGGTGTACCCTTAAATCCGAAAGTATCACGAATCTGATTCTCTATATATCTGGTGTAGGAAAAATGCATCATTTCCTTGTCGTTTACAAATATTACAAAGGTAGGCGGTTTAACAGATACCTGTGTAATATAAAACAGTTTAAGTCGCTTCCCCTTATCTGTCGGAGGCTGCTGCATGGAAACGGCACGTACCAAAATTTCATTTAATACACCGGTACCGATTCTCATACAATAATTTTCATAAACCGCATCAATTGCTTCAAACATTTTTGAAATTCTCTGCCCTGTTTTTGCAGAAATAAATACAATTTCTGCATACTGCATAAAGGACAATACATTCTTAACCTCTTCGGTTACTTTATAAATAGTCTTATCATCCTTTTCCTTGGCATCCCATTTATTGACACATACGATAACGGCCTTTCCCTTATCGCTTGCGATACCTGCAATCTTTGCATCCTGTTCTGTAACGCCTTCAACCGCATCGATTAACAAAAGAACAACATCGGCCCTCTCAACAGCGCTCAGGGTTCGTACTATCATGTAATGTTCCAAATCCTCATGGATTTTGGATTTTCTTCTGACCCCTGCAGTATCAATAAATACGTATTCCTTGTCGTTATAGACAACATCAGTGTCAACCGCATCACGGGTGGTGCCTGCAATGTCTGAAACGATGAGTCTGTTTTCACCTAAAATTGCATTAATTAAAGAGCTCTTACCAACGTTAGGCTTACCGATAACCGCTACCCTAATTCTTTCATCGTCTTCCTCATCACCCTCTAAATCCGGAAAATATTTAACCACCTCATCAAGTAAATCGCCAAAGCCAAGCATATTGGCGCTTGATACAGGGTAGGGATCCCCAATTCCAAGATTATAAAATTCATATACATCAGGCATATATTTATTAAAATCGTCTACCTTATTTACCACCAGCAAAACCGGCTTTCTAGAGCGCCTAAGCATATCAGCAACCTTACTGTCTGCGTCCTGTAAGCCCTGCTTTACATCGGTCATAAATAAAATAACGTCGGCCGTCTCAATGGCAAGCTCTGCCTGTTCTCTCATCTGTTTTAAAATTACATCACAAGAATCCGGCTCTATGCCGCCTGTATCTACCAGGGTAAAGCTGTAATTAAGCCAGTTTACGTCTACATAAATTCTGTCTCGTGTGATACCCGGAGTATCTTTTACTATGGAAATTTTCTCACCTGCAAGGGCATTGAAAAATGTGGATTTACCTACGTTAGGTCTGCCTACAACTGCCACTATCGGCTTTCTTTTTTTGTCCATTTAATAAATCTCCTATTAGTTTTTACCAAGCATTGATAAAAACATACTGCGACCGTCTGATTTTAAAACTTTTGCTTTAACTTGTAAAGTGTCTTCAAGCTCTGATAATTTAACATCATCAAGGAAAATTGCTTCATCTGCCTTTAAGACATTTTGCGGCAAAAGAAGGTTCTTACAAACTCCTCTTTCCTTTAACTGATTAATAATATCCTGCCCTGTAAGAAGACCCGAAACAGTTATTTTTTCTCCAAAGAAATCATTCCTTATAGGCACTACATCAAGCTTAACCTTCGGATATTCAGCCATTACCTTATCCGCAAATTTTTTAATATAGGGATAAGCCAAAAATCCGGTTGCCAGGGTAGCCTCGTAATGCCTTAAAAATCTTTTCTTTATACCCTTAATACGTAAGGCTTCAAAGGCTTCATTAAATTCGTTTTCTAAGGAACGTATCATACCGACGCCGTTTTCAAGCTGTAAATAGCCGTCGTAATTTTCTTCAGGGGGCATTTTTCGGCCTGCCAAAATATACCATTCATCAGAAGCGTGTATAAAATGAAGACCATATTCAGAAAAAGCCTTCTTCTGATATTCTTCAATTAAATCAATTACTTCTATTGCATCCTCTTTATTAAAGGCTTCCAGAGGATATAAGCCTTCTCTGTATTTGGTTAAGCCTACAGGCACAACGGAAACGCTTTCAAGATTAGGCAAATATTTCATTAAATCTTCAATAGAGCGTTTTAATTCATCCTTATCGTTAACACCCTTACACAGCACAATCTGGCCGTTCATTTTGATGCCTGCCTCATTAAATCTATCGGCAATTTTAAGAGCAGCTCCGGCAAACCTGTTATTAAGCATTTTACATCTTAATTCAGGATTTGTAGTCTGGAAGGAAATGTTAACAGGCTCCATCTTATATTTAATAATTCTGTCTACATCCTCATCAGATAAATTTGTAAGGGTCACGTAATTACCCTGTAAAAACGAAAGCCTTGAATCATCATCCTTAAAATATAAAGTCTCACGCATTCCCTTAGGCATCTGGTCGATAAAACAGAAAATACAGTTATTTTTACATCTTCTGTAGGAATCCAAAAGCCCTGAGGCAAATTCAAGGCCCAAATCTTCATCTTCCTCTTTTTTTATTTTAAACACTTCATAAAATTCATTTCTTGCTACTTTAACTTCTAAAGAAGCTTCTAAAATCATAAAACGGTAGTCAAAAATATCCTTAACTTCCTTTTGATCTATGCTTAATAAAATATCTCCTTTTTTAATGCCCGCACGGTCGGCAGGTGAGTTTTTTATAACATTTACAATAATATGGCTTTCATTATTTCCCATTTTGTTCACCTCTAAACATACATTGTCATTTTAAACGAAATCCCTTGACGTGTCACTACAAAAAGGTTAATTTTATTAGGAAGTGAATATATGGCAAAAGAAAATTTATAAAAGAAAGGAATCCAATATGCCCAATTTAAGAGTATTGGAAAACGTACTTCCCGTTGCTCCTCTTAAAATATGTGCCCTTGAATCTGCCAAAAAGCTTGGTAATTCAGTAAACAGTTATCTGGTGGAATTTAGAAAAAATCTTAACACAGGTCTTAAGAAGGATCTTGCGTTTCATGGATACATGGAACCAGATTATTTAATCAATGCAGAATGTCCAAGATTTGGCACCGGTGAAGCTAAAGGAATCTTCCATGAATCTGTAAGAGGTAAGGATCTTTTTATATTGGTAGATGTATGTAACTCATCCATCACCTACAAAATGAATGGTTATTTAAATCACATGTCCCCCGACGACCACTACCAGGATTTAAAGCGTATCATCCAGGCAGCTACCGGTAAGGCAAAAAGAATAAACGTCATAATGCCCTATCTCTATGAAGGCAGACAGCACAAAAAGTCAGGTCGTGAATCCTTAGACTGTGCCTGTGCTTTAGAAGAATTATATAACACAGGTGTTGATAATATTATTACCTTTGATGCCCACGACCCAAGAGTTCAGAATGCATCCCCCTTAGGAGGCTTTGATAATTTCTCAGCCTATTACCAGTTTTTAAAAACCATGCTTGAGGGTGAGGAAGACATGATTATCGATAAAGACCACACGGTAGTCATCTCCCCTGATGAAGGTGCTTTAGACAGAGCCGTTTATTTTGCAGGCGTACTTGGTGTAGATGCCGGAATGTTCTACAAACGCCGTGACTACACAAGGCTTGAAAACGGTAAAAACCCCATTGTTGCTCACGAATTTTTAGGTGATGATATTGACGGTAAGGACGTTATAATCGTAGACGACATTATTTCCTCCGGCGAAAGTATGCTTGATACCGCCAGACAGCTAAAATCAAAAAACGCAAAACGAATCTTTATTTTAGCTACCTTCGGTCAGTTTACAAACGGTCTTGACGCTTTTGACAAAGCCTTTGAACAGTGTGTCTTTGATAAGATTATCACTACCAACCTTATCTACACCCATCCAGAGATTAAAACAAAGCCCTATTATCTGGAGGCAGACGTAAGCAAATTCATTGCACAGATTATCGACTTCATGAATCACGATATTTCCATTGCAAATGTTGTCACACCCACTGAAAAGATTCGTGAGGTCATCGGCAAATACAACGAACGCCAGAAGTTTAGCCTGGATTCAATACAATAAATCGCATTAACGCCCAAAATATTCAAATCTATTATTATTTATTTAACTAACTCAAAGGTTAATGTTACTTTAAATAAATCACCGTCAAGATATATTTCAAATACACCATTTTGGGCTTTTGTAAGATTTTTTGCAATAGAGAGTCCAAGACCTGAGCCTTCAGTGTTGCGGGAAACATCTCCTCTTATAAATCTTTCAGTAAGCTCTTCTGCAGGAATGTTTAGCTGCTGGTTTGAGATGTTTTTAATTGCTAAAACCATCTCCTCTTTGTCGTCTTCTTTGTTGACCACAAGATCCAGATAAACCCTTGTGTTTGTTAATGCATATTTACATACGTTATTTAAAAGGTTTTCAACAACTCTGAACATGTGCCTTGGGTCTGCCATGATAAGCACCGGATTTTTAGGTGTATTAACTACCAGCTCAAGGCTTTTTTCTTCGAATTTATCTTCAAATTCACCTATAACCTGCTTTATGAATTCCACAAAGTCTATTTTTATTAAATCAATAGAAATGTTGCCTGATGATATTTTTGAAGCTTCAACCAGGTCGAAGGTAAGCTGTTTTAGTCTGTCGGTTTTTTCATCTAATATTTTTATGTATTTTTTTGCATTCTCATCCTTGATATCAACGCGTTTAAGTAAATCCACGTAATTTATAATGCTGGTTAATGGCGTTTTGATATCATGAGATACATTTGTAATAAGGTCTGCCTTAAGCTTTTCATCCTTTGTGGAAATTTCAACAGCCTTTGATAAGCCAAGCCCTATGTCGTTAACGGCGGCTGCAAGCTCTCTGTTGTCTCCGTGCATTTTAATATTGTCAAGCTTATAGTCATAATCTCCGTCCGTAATCTGTCTGATACCGTCAATGACACGTTTTCTTTCGTAGTTTCTGTTAAATATTGCAACCCCTGTTGCCGCGTCAAAAATAAATAAAATAACAAAAGCTAAAATTGGTTTATTGCCAAAGAAAAGCACCATAGCCCAGAAAACATTAAATAATAAAAACAATATATAGGTCACCCAGGTGCGGATTGCAACGCCTGCGTTATCGTAAATTCTGTCAGCCCATTTCTTTATACCACTTGTGATAAAAGAAAGCCTGGGAGAAATAAGAGAATAAATGCTGCCTTCGAAAATGTTTCTGTAAATAATACGTCTTATAAAAGAATACAAAAATAAAAGAGCAACAAAAATATCAATAAATATAATAACCGCTACAGGGATACCGGCTTTATATGCACTTTCAAATATGCCTGTATCAAGCCCTCTGATTAAATAGCTTTCCACAAGGTACAAAATAATAATTAAAAGGATAAATAAAAGTGTCGTAATCTCAATCGGAAGCCTGTCAAAGGAGCTTATATGCTCGTTATTAATATCGGTATTTTTTCTTTTCATCTCTGAATTAATGGCATATACAAAAATCGCAATAAAGCCAATCATTGCGGCAGCGCCAAAAGAAACAATAAAGGGAATAATCTTCTTAGTGTTTTCAACGGCTTTTTTGTTTAAGGAATATGCATCCTCTACAGGGAACGAGGTATCAAGAGAAATCCAGATTTTTGTATCATCGGAAAAGGAGCTTGAATATACATCAAGGGCAAGAGTCTTGATTGTGTCATATAAAACTGGTGTATTTGTATTGTAGCTCAAGGTGCCGGGACAGCAATAAATATACTCACCATACCCTTTAAAAATTTCATCAAGCTTTGTTTCGCTTATACCTCTGTAAATGTGTGAATCGTTGGTATAAACCGTTCTGATGCCGTCTGTAGATAAAGAAACGGCAAATCGCAAATTAGTGTTTTTTTCACTAAACTGCTCGTTAAATTCAAGGTATTCAACGTAATTTGAATAAAGATCGCTTGCAGCACTTTTAACACAGCTTACAAGCTCAATGTAATCCTCAGGATTGTCAACACATTCTTCAAGCTTTTTATTATCAGCCGTTAAATAAAGATTTTTAAGGCATTCAAAAGAAGCAACTATTGCTTCATCATCAACAAAGGCATCGCTCATGGAATAGCTTATATAATCAATGCCGAAGAAATCGCAATAGTTCTTTGCATTGAGCATTTCATAGGTAGTAAAGCTGTAGCCTTCTCCTGCCGCCTTCTGCCCCCATTTAATCAAATCATCAAGATAATATTTAACTGTAGGCCCGTCATATTCGGCACTGTTGTGACGGTTAGCATATTTTCCCACGTCAATAAGCTTGTTTTCATTATAGGAGCCTTTATCTTCAAGCTGTTCGCTTATAGCTACATATCTTAGAATCGAAGAAACAGATGAATTTAAGTTTTCAGTATATACAAAGGATTCAAAATAGTCCTTGCTTATTTCATAAAAGGAAGGCGCAGCTTCGGTTTCTTCATGAGTATCGATGTATATAATCTGGCTTGAAGCATGATAAACAAAAAAGCATACACCGATTAAGGCTCCAAGCAAAGCCTGTAAGCCTGTTAGTATATACTTCTTTGAATTGTAATTAATTTTTTTAGGTTTCTCTTCTTTAGTTAAAGTATGCTTTTTAGCTAACCTTTTACTGGTATTAGTCATTTAGTCTCCGTTACATTTTGTCGACTTTATAGCCTACACCCCATACCACCTTTAAATAACGGGGTTCACGAGGATTAATCTCTATTTTTTCTCTTATATGTCTTATATGTACCGCAACGGTATTGTCGGCACCGATTGCCTGCTCGTTCCAGATTTTTTCATAAATCTGATCGATTGAAAATACTCTTCCCTGATTTTTAACAAGCAAAAGTAAAATATTATATTCAATGGGAGTAAGCTTAACAGGCTCATCGTCAACCGTAACTTCCTTTGTATCATCATTCATAACAAGACCGCCTACAGAAAAAATCGCCTTGGATTCTGCCGGAATATTACCAAGCTTTGTATATCTTCTTAGCTGGGATTTTACTCTTGCAACAAGCTCCAAGGGATTAAAGGGCTTGGGAAGATAATCGTCTGCACCTACATTTAAGCCTAAAATCTTGTCAGGATCTTCAGTCTTGGCAGATAAGATAATAATCGGGATGCTGGAAGTCTCTCTAATTTTTAAAACTGCATGAATACCATCAAGACGTGGCATCATAACGTCAATAATAAGAAGCTGGATATCGTTTTTCTTTAAAGCTTCAATAGCTTCGATACCATCATAAGCCTTAAATACATTAAAGCCTTCCTGAAGCAAATAAATTTCTATTGCGTCAACTATTTCTCTGTCATCATCACATACTAAAATATTAGCCATAATCAAGTCCTCCAATAATCAGATTACCAACTATTTATTAAAGCCTCCCTTTTAAATTATTAAAGATTCTTTAATTAAGGGAAAGCATTTTTAACCCATTCAACCTGATTATTTAAAATCCCGATACAGTCAAATCGTATCAGTGTGTTTTCAGGGTAATGTTCAAGATACAAAAATATCCTTGAAGCCTTTATTATATTTTTGATTTTATTTTTACCGACAGCCTCTAAGGGATTTCCGTATAAATTGTTCCTACGGTATTTAACCTCAAAAAATACCAGATATTCTTGGTCCATGCCAATAATATCTATTTCTCCGTGCTTTGTATAATAATTTCTGAAAAGCACCTTCACACCGTTTTGGTTCAAAAAACATTCAGCAATATCCTCTTTGTCGCCGCCTAATTTTCGTTTATCCATTAAGTGCCCATCTTCTCTTTTATTTTATCCATAGCATCCACAAATACTAAAATTTCAGCTACAATCTCATAAAGCTCAGGTGGAATTGCATCTCCTATTTCAAGCTTTGATAAGGTCTTTGCAAGCTCTGCATCTTCATGTATCGGAATATTTTCTTTTGATGCTTCTTCAATAATCTTTTCTGCTAAATGCCCTTTACCTGAAGCTATTACCTTAGGGGCTATTTCCTCTGGCTCATATTCAAGCGCAATGGCCTGTTTTCTTGTTTTCTCTTTATCCATAATTAAATCCTTGCATCAAAGGATGTCTTTGATACGTTTACTTTTACCGTGTTGTCCTTTAGCATCTTTTCTATCGAGGACAAATCGCTGTCCTTAATTTTAAATTCGGTTTCGACGCTATAGCCTTTATCCCTAAGACGCTTTGTTAAAAAGCCGATATTTGACTGCACTAAATCTATACAGGCTTCATCTGCCAAAGTAAAGTTCGTAGTGACACGATTGTCGTTTAATTTGACATACACATCCGTAGGCCCTAAATTTTTTAAATCAAGATGAATAAAGGCGCTTATTTCAGAATCCTTTAGGGTTATATTTTTTTTGTTTTTATAAACGTATAATTCTCCTGTGTTTTCAGAGTCTCCGTTTTTAAAAGGAATCTGCACATAAGACACAAAATTATTTAAGGCCTTCATAAAGTCAAGGTTCTGACTTAAGCTTTGCACCCGATGATTTAATGCCACTGATTTTTCAGAATTAACGTTTTTCTTAACTATATTTATTAATCTGTCAGTATTGTCAAAAAGCTTATTATATAAATCCTCAACTTCAGATTTTAAATTGCTTTTATCTTTTAAGGTCTTTTCATTTAATTCAAGGCTAAAGCTTCTTAAAATTCCTTCCTTTAAAATGTTTTTAACAAGTGTATTTATGTATTCTTTGTCAAAAGAAACAGCTTTTTTTAAATTTGGATTTTCCAAATTAAGATTTTTAGAATTCAGATTTTCTAAATTCAGATTTTCTGAATTTGGATTATCAAAATTTTCAACCGGATTTTCAAAAAATCCGGGTTTTAAATTAAGTTCTTTTTCAAGGGCCTTGAAAGCATCAGTTCCTAAATCAAAGGAAAAAGGCTTT
This sequence comes from Lachnospiraceae bacterium, assembly GCA_963643225.1. Classification (GTDB taxonomy): domain Bacteria; phylum Bacillota; class Clostridia; order Lachnospirales; family Lachnospiraceae; genus UBA1258. Next base: position 44,089 of record CAVIIX010000010.1, on the reverse strand, counting down.
TTATTTATATTAACGGCTTCACTATCAGCTTTATCTGATATTGCAGTCTTTAATAAATTTATGTTTTTATTTATTAAGGCATTATCTGAAGTTTCTCCAAATTCCCTAACTAAATTAATTAACGAGTCAAAAGCATTTTCTTTTGCAAAAGAATCAGTACTAAAAAAGCCTTCGGAAAAATCCTCAAAAAAAGCATTAACGATTTCCTTTAAGCTTTCTGAAATAAGATTTTCAGTGTTTAAATAATTTTCATACTGGGTTAAATTGGAAAAATTAACCTCAATACCCATTTTTTGCAGGTCAACTATGTATTTAACAGGGACTTTGGGAAATTCAAGCAAATCCTTATAGGACAAAGTCAGAGCATTTTTATCTACCGGGTTTCCGTATTCCATATTCCGGATAGTAAGCTCAACGGATTTTTGATTGACAGGTAAGCCTGCCGATTTAAGGGCAGAAACTGCCGTATTCTGAGTATTTGTATTTAGATTTAAAGGTCTTAAGGTTACATTTGAATTTAAAGATTTATTGACTTCAAATAATATTTTGTCGCCGTTTTTAAGGCCTGTGGTGTTGTCCTTTGCAGCATTGATAAGCACATTGCCTTCGGCTCTTAGTGTAATCGCTTCTTCTGTCTGGGAAATAATAGTAGCTATAATTGTGTCATGATTAGAAAGGCCGTCTAAAAGCTCAAGAAGCGCCTGTGTATTTGCTTCCTGAGTGTTGTTTATTGCATTTACATTATCAGTCCTGCTGATATTATCAGTCAAAAACGATAAAGAAAAGCCCGCCATCATAGACCCCTTTAAGATATATTTTTTGTCAATGATATTCGCAATTCGCTTCGCTACGGCTCTACTAAAAGCGGCACTACGTGCCTTACGAGGTACTGGGCTTGTAACCCAGCATCTCGTTCAAGAGCACCCACTGCCTAAAGGCAGTTGGTTTTCTTGAGCTTTTATAAATGAATTTCTGTGTATCGGTGTTTTTCCGTATTGCTTTAAGGCTTGTATGTGCTCTGCCGTGCCATAACCCTTGTTTGATTTAAAATTATATTCAGGGTAGATTTCATCATATTTAACCATTATGCGGTCCCGCGTCACCTTTGCAATAATGCTTGCAGCAGCAATGGATACGGATTTAGCATCGCCCTTTATAATGGGCACCTGCTTCATTGTAAGCCCGGGAATTGTAACTGCATCGTTTAATAAAACATTTGGCACAACGGATAAATTATGTACTGCATCCTGCATGGCTTCATATGTGGCATTTAAAATATTGATTTCATCGATTCTTTCAGGGCTTCTAAAACCAAGGCCTACGCTTACGGCCTGTTCCATTATTACAGCATAAAGCTCTTCACGTTTTTTTTCTGAAAGTTTTTTAGAATCGTTTAAATATAATATTTTAGAATCTTTAGGAAGAATAACGGCACCTGCCACAACAGGACCTGCCAAAGGACCTCTTCCCACCTCATCTATACCGCATACATAGCCTAAATATTCGTACTGACGCTCAAATTCCTTTAAGCCTTCAGTTCTTAAAATTTCCTTTTCAAGCTTTTCCTTCTGCTTATTTGTTAATTTCTTATCCATAAAGCTCTCGTTAATTTTTATTTACAACGCCAAATTCGTTAAAGGGCCATATGCGCAGCCATACCTTGCCCATTATTTCATCGCGGCTTACAAGACCCACGTCTGAAAATCTTGAATCCTCAGAATTGTTGCGATTATCCCCAAGCACAAAATATTGATCTGCTGACAGGGTAATAGGCTCAAGGGCATTACCTGGATTTTTAATTATTTCCAAGCCATAAGTCTCATAAAGGATTTCCCCGTCAATATAAATATTACCGTCAGTGTCGATTTGAATTGTTTCACCGGGCATACCGATAATACGCTTAATATAGTTTTTGCCTGAATTATTTCTAAAGGGAAAAACAATAATATCATATCTTTCAGGCTCATGGATTTTATAGGAAATTTTATCAAGTATTAAATTATTACCGTCTTCAAGGGTAGGCAGCATTGAGGAACCGATTACCTCTGTACGCTGTCCCACAAATCTTACGATAAGAAATGCAATAATTACTGCAACAAGCAAATACAAACTGGTACTTAAAAAATCCTTTAATTTACTGTTCATGGTCTCTCCAAAGTAATTTTACCGATTCTTCCGCTTCTAAAATCCTCAAGCACTAAACCCGCTGTCTTAAAATAATCAGTCCTTCCACCCTGTTTTAGGGCTCCTCTGGATTTAGCAATGTAATCCATCATAAGGGACTGCTTTGTGGTAAATACTTCCCTCTCCTTAAAATTTTCAAAATCAATATTTTCAGTACTTATATTATATCTTTCTTTTAAAAGCTTTGGATATTCCTCTAGCAAATATAAAAGCAAATCTCCGCATAACTCTTCTGGTACTAAGATTTCATCATTAATGGAGCCTAAAAAAGCAAGGCGCTTTCCTACCATCTGATCGTCAAATTTAGGCCATAAAAGACCTGGAGTATCCAAAAGCTCAAGCTCTTTATTAAGCTTAATCCACTGTTCTGCTTTTGTAACACCTGGTTTATTGCCGGTCTTTGCAATATTTTTTCCAGAAATAGCATTTATGAAGGTCGATTTACCCACATTCGGAATACCTGCAACCATGGCTCTTATTGCCTGATTTTTAATACCCTTCTTTTCGTTACGGGCTATTCTTTCTGCGCAGGCTTCCTTAACCGCAGGCATTACCTGCCTTAAGCCTTCCTTTTCTTTTGAATTAAGGAATATGGTTTTAATACCCTTATTTTCAAAATAACGTTTCCATTCATCACTTATATTTTTATCGGCTAAATCTGCCTTATTCATAATAATAAGCCGGGATTTACCCTTACTCATTCTGTCAATATCCGGATTACGGCTTGAAACAGGCGCTCTTGCATCCACTATTTCAATTACCATATCCACAAGCTTCATATCAGACTCCATGAGGCGCTTAGCCTTACTCATGTGTCCTGGGTACCACTGTACTATCATTTTACAAATCCTATATATTCTAAATTGCTTGAAAGCTTAAACCAGACCCTGCCGATTATATAGCTTTTCTTTATGTTGCCGATGTTGCCGGAGCGTGAATCTTCACTGAAATTACGATTATCACCCATTACAAAATATTCATCCAGGCCTAATGTAATTTCATTAACCGCCACCCCGGGGTCTGCAATTTTATCAAAGGTTAAATCCTCACTTAAAAGCTCACCGTTAATGTATACAAAACCCTCTTTAATTAAAATCGTATCTCCCGGCACCCCGATTACTCTTTTAACATAATAATGTGAATTCTCATTACCGTTAGGCTGAAAGGCGATTACATCTCCCTGCTTTGGTGACGTTATTTCATAACAAAGTCTGTTTATAAGTATTTCCTGTCCTGCCACTAAATCAGGCTCCATGGAATTGCCTATTACGTTTGTACGAAGACCGAAAAGCTGCATCAGCACGATAGCAAAAAAGGCTGCAATAAACATCCAGAAAAGATATCCGAAGATTTCCTTTAATAGCCTAATATTTATTTTCTTTTTTCTTTTGCGGTTAAAGTCTAACCCTTTATTTTTTCTCATCCTGATTATTATATCAGAAACCGCAAAAACAAAAAAGGAACAATTCTTAAATTGTTCCTTTCTGTAACGAATTATCTAATAACTTCTTTAACCTTAGCTGCCTTACCTACTCTCTTTCTTAAGTAGTTAAGCTTTGCTCTGCGAACTTTACCCTTACGAACAACTTCAATCTTATCTACGTTAGGGCTGTGTAAAGGCCATGTCTTTTCAACGCCTACACCATTGGTGGTCTTTCTTACAGTGAAGGTTTCTCTGGCGCCGCCGCCCTGTCTCTTTAAAACAGTACCTTCAAATATCTGAATTCTTTCCTTTTCGCCTTCTTTAATCTTAGCGTAAACCTTAACGGTATCACCTACGTTAAATTCAGCAACCTCTGTCTTCATCTGAGCAGCTTCAATGTTCTTAATAATGTCGTTCATCTTGTTCCTCCTTATATAGCAGATGTTCTTAATACACTTCGTAACAGAGGACCATCCGTATTGACAACGTTAGAATTTTATCATATATCTTCAGGCTTTGCAACTATATTTTTCTTCCGCCTGCTTTTCTTTTTTTCAGCAACCGGATGCTCAACCATATATTTCTCATATAAGTCCGGTCTTATTCTTTTTGTTTTTTCTAAAGACTGTTCAAGCCGCCATTTTTCAACGTTTAAATGGTGGCCGCTTAATAAGATTTCAGGCACCTTTTTATCATGCCAGGTTTCAGGTCTTGAATACTGCGGATATTCAAGTAATCCGTTTGAAAAGGATTCAATCATGGAGGATTCTGTATTGCTTAATACACCGGGCACAAGTCTTGATATACAGTCTATCATTACCATTGCAGGAAGCTCACCGCCTGTAAGCACATAATCACCGATTGATACATAATCGGTTACCACCTCTTCAAGCACTCTTTCATCAATTCCTTCATAATGGCCGCAAAGGAAAATTAAATCCTCTTCCTTTGAAAAATCCATGGCCATCTGCTGATTAAAGGTGTAGCCGCCGGGAGTCACGAATACAACTCTTGCTTTTTGACGCCCTGCATCAGAAATTTTCTTTTGCACAGCCAGACAGGCATCATAAACGGGTTGAGCCTGCATAAGCATGCCTGCGCCTCCGCCGTAGGTATAATCGTCTACCTTGTTATGCTTATCAAGAGTATAGTCTCTTATCTGTACTGCCTCTAAAGATATGATTCTTTTTTCAAGAGCTCTTCCCAAAATACTGGTGTTTAAACCATCCATAATCATTTCAGGAAAAAGAGTAAGCACATGAAAATTCATATTTTAATCAAATAATCCTTCCATAATGTGAATTACAATTTTACCGCCTTTAAGGTCTACCGTCTTAATGCATTCCTTAATGGCAGGAATCAAAGCGGTAGAACCGTCATCTCTCTTTATTTCATAAACGTCATTGGCGCCTGTCTGATACACTTCTGAAATTATACCTAAAAGATTATCACCTTCATCATAAACCTTTAGGTCGTATAAATCTGCAATGAAATATTCATCTTCCTTACATTCAACGGCATCTTTTCTTTCTACAAAAAGGCCACAGTTTTTAAGAATAAGTGCATCATCCATTGTATTAACATTTTCAAGCTTTAATAATACAAACTGCTTAAAAAATTTAACGTTTTCCACCTTAATACTGCGTTTTTCTTTGCCTGTATCAAGGATAACCGATTTAAGCTTTTTAAAGCGCTTTGCATCATCAGTTGTAGGATAAACCTTTACATCTCCGTGCACTCCGTGAGCCGTTGTAATAATACCCACCAAAAATAAATCATCCATTAAAAAAATCTCCGTTACCTTACGCGCGAGTGCGCATCCTTGGCACGTAGTGCCTTTGTTTTTGGTACGGGAAATTAAAACACAATTTCCCATATTGTAAACAAAGGGGTACACAAGGTACCCCTTTAAATTTAGACGATTTCCACGTCAACTCTTGTATTATCTTTCGAGCTGGCAGCCTTTACAACTGCACGAATTGCCTTCGCAATTCTTCCCTGCTTTCCGATAACCTTACCCATATCAGACTGAGCAACATGTAATTCTATTACAATGTTTTTTCCTTCTGTACGTTCCGTCACTACTACTTCATCGGGGTTTTCCACAAGAGCCTTCGCAATAATTTCCACAAGTTCTCTCATATCTACCTCCATAAGTTTTTAGCGAGCCTATTATCGAAAAATATTATTTGATAATACCGGCTGTTTTGAAGATTCTGCTAACAACTTCTGTAGGCTGAGCACCGTTTGCAAGCCACTTCTTAGCTTCTTCTTCGTCTACCTTGATTGCGCTTGGTTCAACGTTTGGATCGTAGGTACCGATTTCAGCGATGAATCTGCCATTTCTTGGGGATCTTGAATCTGCTACGATAATTCTATAGAAAGGAGCTTTCTTCTGACCCATCCTTCTTAATCTGATCTTAACTGCCATCTTATTCACCTCCGGCTAAAATAAAAAATTAAAATTTATTAAAAAGGGAATTTACCCCTTTTTCCGAATTTACCCATTAACTTTGGCATCTGCTTCATCATCTTCTGGGATTGTTCAAACTGTTTAATGAAGCGGTTTACTTCAGCAATGTCTACCCCTGCCCCCTTTGCGATTCTGAATTTACGCTTAGGATTCATAAGTGAGGGATTGGCTCTCTCTTTAAGAGTCATGCTTAATACAATTGCTTCCGTTCTCTTAAGCTTCTTTTCGGATTCCTCCGTATCGATGTCTTCAGCCTTAATTCCCATACCTGGCATCATCCCCATTATAGAGGAAAGGCCTCCCATCTTTTTCATGGCTTTAAGGGATTCAAGGTAATCGTTAAAATCGAATTTGCCTTTCTTCATGCGGGACATCATCTCTTTATCTTTAGATGCGTCTCTTTCAGCATTCAGGGCTTCTGCTTTTTCGATTAAGGAAAGAACATCACCCATGCCAAGAATTCTGTTAGCCATTCTGTCAGGATAGAAAGGTTCAAGCTCATCAAGCTTTTCACCGTTTGATACAAATAAAATAGGCTTTCCGATAACTGCCTTGACAGATAAAGCAGCACCGCCTCTTGTATCACCGTCAGCCTTGGAAAGAATAACCCCGTCAAGACCAACCTTTTCATTAAACTCACTTGCCACATTAACCGCATCCTGACCGGTCATTGCGTCTACTACCAAAAGAGTTTCATGAACATCTACTGTATTTTTAATTTCCACAAGCTCGTTCATCATGTCCTCATCAACATGTAAACGGCCGGCGGTATCGAGAATAACCACATTGAAATTATTCTTAACGGCATAGGCATAAGCTTCTTTTGCTATAACCGAAGGCTTTGTGTCAGTGCCCATTTCAAACACTTGTGTATCAACCTTTGCGCCGTTAACCTTTAACTGCTCAATAGCAGCAGGTCTGTATATGTCACAGGCCACAAGCAGGGTCTTTTTGCTTTTTGATTTAAGTCGTCTGGCAAGCTTGGCTGCCGCTGTAGTTTTACCGGCGCCCTGAAGACCTGCAAGCATGTAGACTGTTACTTCCTTACCCGGACGAAAGGTAAGCTCTGTAACTTCACTCCCCATGAGATTTGTCATCTCTTCATTGACGATTTTAACAATCATCTGACCGGGATTTAATCCATCCAGTACGTCCGTGCCTACTGCTCTTTCGGAAACCGAATTAATAAACTGCTTAACTACCTTAAAGTTAACGTCAGCTTCAAGCAAAGCCATTTTGACATCTTTTAAAGCAAGCTTTACATCCTCCTGCGTTAAGCGCCCCTTGCCTTTTAAGCTTTTAAATACATTTTGAAGTTTTTCGGTTAAGCTTTCAAAAGCCATCTATCAAAGTTCCTCAATAATACTGTTTAAATCGGATTTCAAAGATTTTTTAAGACCTTCATCCAAAGCACACTGGTCTATACGTTTATCAAGGTCTTTAACCTTGGATTTAATATTTTGAAATCGCTTTATAAGCTGAAGCTTATTTTCATAATCTGTAAGCAGCTTATCACATCTTTTTATCAAATCATGAATGCCCTGTCTTGAAATGCCCTCTTCCTCGGAAAGCTCCGTTAAAGACAAATCGTTAAACACGGCTTCTGAATAAATCTTCTGCTGATGGTCGGTTAATAAATCACCGTAAAAATCAAATAACAACCCACGCTCAATTAACTTATCCATTGTGCACCTCTTTTAAGCACATTGGTTATATTAACGCAACTGACGTGGGTTGTCAAGTAAAAATACTTTACACATTATTTTTTTTACTTATTCCTTAACTGCACCTGAAGAAACGCCCATAATTAAAAATCTTGATAGGCAAAAATAAAGAGTAACGATAGGCACCGCAATAAATACCGAGCCTGCCGCAAATCTTGTAAATTCCGTTTCTCCGAGGCTTGTTAAGCCTACAGCTACAGTCCAGAGATTTTTATTTTTAAGAAGCATCTTTGGCAAAATAAAATCACTCCAGGGCCATGCAAACTGTGTTAAAGCCGTGTAAACGATCATGGGCTTTGCAAGAGGAAGTGTAATCTTAAAGAAAATTTTTAAGTTGCCTGCGCCGTCAATTCTTGCCGCCTCATAAATGGTATTTGATATTGTATCAAAAAAACCTTTCTGCACAAGGTATCCCATGGGAGCACCTGCTGCAGATATTAGTATAAGACTCCAGAGACTGCTAATAAGATTAAAATTAATCATTATTAAGTGAACTGCAGTCATACCCATAAAGGAAGGAAACATTCCTAAAATAAGTGTTGACTTCATTAAGGCTTTACGCAACTTAAATTCAAAACGGCTTATGGTGTAGGCTGTTAAAATAACAAGCACGGTGCCGATTAAGGAGCTCATTACAGCCACAAACAATGTGTTTTTAAGCCACTGTGGATAGTCATACATTGTGGTGTCTGTAAATAAAGTCACATAGCTTTGTATGCTTAATTTTGCAGGAAAGAATCCGTCATAGTCATAGATTGAACCAGAGCGTGAAAAGCTAGAAATAACAATCCAGAATACCGGGAACAAAAATATTAAGCTTATTACAAGCAATACTAAATAGGTAGCCACCGTATCGATGACTGACTTACGATTAAAGAATTTTTTCATCGATAGGTATCCTCCTTCTTATAAGCATCACTTCTTACATATACAATTAACGAAACAGTGCTTGTAATTAAGAAAATAATTAATGACAGTGCAGCTCCTATTCCATAATAGTTATTTGAATAGGTTAAATTATAAAGCCAGTTAATAAGTAAGTCTGTATCCGATGCCAGAAAATATCCGTCGCTGTATAAGCCGTTACGCAGGAAATAGAACACCCCGAAGTTATTAAAATTGCCTACAAAGCTTGAAATAATAACGGGAGTGGTTGAAAAGATTACAAATGGTAAGGTAATCTTTGTAAACTGCTTCCACGCATTTGCGCCGTCAATTGCAGCCGCATCGTATAAATCAAGATTCATGTTTGATAAAATGCCTGTAGCTAAAAGCATTGATGTGGGAATGCTGGTCCATGCATTTACAAATAAGCCGATAAGCTTAGCCTTTATGCCTGCATCCATGTCAAGAAAGTCTATAGCCTTGCCGCCGTTCATTGTAATGTAATAGTTAATGGGGCCTCCGTAACAAAACATGAATTTAAAGGCTAAAAGAGTGATAAAGCCAGGAATTGCATAGGCTAAAATCGGAAAGCTTCTCCAAAAGTTTTTTCACTTTACACACTTTTTATTAAGTAAGAGGGCAATACCTAAGCCGCCAAAATAATTAACAAAGGTAGAAGCAATTGCCCAGATAAAATTCCAGCCCAAAATTTTAAAGAAGGTATCCTTAATTTCTGTTAAGGCTAAAATCTTTTTAAAATTATCAAAGCCAATCCAGTCTACAAGTTCAGGCGGAATAATATCTCCACCGTAATTTGTAAAGGCTATTAAAATCATGAACGCTATGGGGAGTATATTAAAGGTAACAACTCCCACTACAGGAATCGCTAATGCCGCAACATAAAACCTTTTATCCATAAAGATGGATACCCGCAAAAAGGATTGTAACTGCATAAGCGATAATGCCCTTAAGCATCAGCATAATGGAATCATCTCCTTCTATGCCAAGCCAGGCATCTGCTTTTGTTTCTCCGAGTGTAAAGAAGCCTTTAATGTCTGTTGCGCCGTTTGATACCATAAACCAGATATAAAGAACGAGCATAGAAAAATATATAAGTCCTTTTATCCATTGCCCCTGCAGCATTTGTCCAAGGCCCATCACTATCATCGAAAGCTTCGGACGTGTTCCTGTTTCAAAATACTTTTTTATTTTTTTCATAATCTATTCTTTCTTGAAAAATTAAGTTTATTTTGCCATTGTAAAAATAGCATCGCAAATTTTCTGACTTACAGAATTCAAAGCTGTCTGCATATCATTTACACAGGTAAATTTCTCTGCTTCATCAGAAGCTTCTCTGTAGACATCCTTTGCCACATCACTTAAAAATGTATGAACCGGAGTCCAAACCTGATCGATAGCCTTAATTGAAGGCATTAAATAAATTCTTCCATCAGCAAGAGAATTAAAGATCATGTCCGTAATGCCGCCTGACTTTTCTGCAACATCATTTCTGGCAGGGGCAATACCAAGCATTTCCATTCGGGTATTAATCATATCATAAGAGGTTGCAAAATTTACAAAAGCATAGCAGGCCTCTCTGTATTTTGTATATGAGCTGATACCGTAACCGTTAATACCGCCCATTACAATGCATTCAACAAAATCCTCCTCCGACATTGTGTCTGCATCCCTTGAAAAGTCTCCATCCTTTGGCATTTTAGCAGGAAGCTCAATCATGCATAAATTTTCTTTAGCCTTTGTCATTGCTTCTTCGGAGGATAATCCTTTATCCTCGTACCAAAGTGCAAGCTTATTTTGATTTGTCCTTAACCCTATCCCAGTCCATGCAGCGTCTGCAGTCAGGGTCGTATTTGCCCTCTGTCAATATTTCGGTTCCGTAAAAGAAGCAGGGAGCTCCTTCATAGAAAAACAGAAGCATCAAAGCTCGTTTAAGCTTTTCCTTATCTCCCTTAAGCTCTGTTAAAAATCTTACGGTATCGTGGGAATCAAGAAGGTTTAACATCATTTTGTTAACCCCTTCCTTGTTACGCATAAGCAAATCATTTAATTTGCCGGCCATTTGGTAAGCGTTAGTCTTACCCCAGGCAAAATAGTCAAGTGAAGCCTTTGTAAAGGCATAATTCATAATACTGTCATACTGGTCGCCTCTTAAATTTAAGTTTGCATCGTGCCAGTTTTCACCGATTATTACAGCCTCTTTATTCGCTTCCTTAATTGCCCTTCTGAAATCTCTCCAAAAGCTAAAGCTTATTTCATCAGATACATCAAGACGCCAGCCGTCAATATGATATTCATTAATGTAATAGGTGCCGATTTTAATTAAATAATCTCTTACTTCAGGATTTGAGGTATTAAACTTTGGCATATATTTACAGGCAGCAAAGGTTTCATAATTTCCCTTTTTTGTATCAACCCTGTCTCCATGCACCACAAACCAGTCGTAATATTTTGAAGCCTTACCCTTTTCCTTAACGTCTTCAAATTCCTTTAATTTGTCACTGCAATGATTAAATACAGCATCCAGCACTATATGCATTCCCTTATCATGGGCTGTATCAATTAATTCATGCAGATCTTCGTTTGTGCCATTTTGGATTTGGCGCATCCCCCCATTTTAAATTTACATAGGATAAATCCTTATCCTTATTACCGATATTAAAGCGTTCCACAAAAATCTGATAAAACACCGCGGTCTTCATCCATGGAACGGGATAAATAATGTCGGCTTCATTAATATATGGATATTGAAAGAAATTATAATATCCAAGCCTAAAGTCATAGGTTAAGCTTACGCCGTCCTCACTAAAATAATATTTTTCATTTCCGGCTTCAATGTAAAACACATAACCTATTCTTGTATCCTTAAGCTTTATTCTGGCTTCATAATAATCGTAAATGGAGCCTGAATATTTAAGCTTACATTCAGTTTTCTTTATCTACGACTCTTTAGAAAACGGCACCTATGAAAATTTTATATTAACTTTACCGGATAACGTCTTCCCTATCAGAAAGCGCGAACTGACTAAGGCCGTAATCGATAAAATAAAGGATTCAAAAATAATAATATACGGAGGATTCCTTGCATTATCCTTAATACCTTTATTCAAAAAGGAAAATTTAGAGCTGATTATTTCAGAAAGCGAAAAATCTTTATTTGATTCTTCTATAAAGACTCATTTTAATAACGATACAAAAAAGGCGAACATTACAATGAATATCGTAATGAACGCCCTTGACCGTAATTTTGAAGTTACCCACGACCATAAAATCCGTTAAAAAAGAGTTTTTATTAAATGTTGGTTCTTACAAGCTTAGGCTTGTAGCCTTCCTTTTCAAGAGTTTTTATAATTTTTTCTTTATGCTCTGTGCCGAAGGCTTCTAGTGTGATGCGAAGTTCAACCGCAGCAGATCTGTTGATTGAAACAAACTGATTATGCTCAAGTTTAATTACATTGCCTGACTGTCTGGCAATAACATCTGCAACCTTTGAAAGCTCACCGGGCTTATCCGGCAAAAGAACTGACACGGTAAAGATTCGGTCTCTTAAAATAAGACCCTGGGACACAACTGAGGACATTGTAATAACGTCCATATTGCCCCCTGATAAAATACATACAATCTTTTTATCCTTAACCTTAAGCTGCTTTAAGGCTGCAACCGTAAGTAAACCCGAATTTTCAACTATCATTTTGTGGTTTTCTACCATGTCAAGAAATGAAACAACCAGGTCTTCATCCGGAACCGTAATGATTGAATCAAGGTTTTCTTTTAAATAAGGGAAAAGCCTTGTGCCCGGAGTTTTAACTGCAGTACCATCAGCAATTGTTGAAACCAAAGGCAGGGTTACAACCTTTCCGGCTTTAATTGATTCCTGTAAGCAGTTGGCGCCTTCAGGCTCTATACCTATTACTTTAATCTTTGGATTAAGCATCTTAGCAAGGGAGGAAACACCTGTTGCAAGACCGCCGCCACCGATTGGTACCAAAATATAATCAACTAAAGGTAATTCCTTTACAATTTCCATTGCAATTGTGCCCTGGCCTGTTGCAACGCCTAAATCATCAAAGGGATGAATGAAGGTGTATCCGAATTCATCCGAAAGTTCATAGGCCCTCTTGCAGGCTTCATCATATACATCTCCGTAAAGCACAACCTCCGCGCCATACCCCTTTGTACGGTTTACCTTTATTAAGGGAGTAGTGGTGGGCATTACGATTGTTGCCTTTACTCCATAACATTTTGCAGCATATGCAACACCCTGCGCGTGATTGCCTGCAGAAGCCGTAATTATGCCCTTTTCACGTTCTTCCTTTGAAAGGGTACTCATTTTATAGTAGGCACCTCTTACCTTGTAGGCACCGGTAAACTGCATATTTTCAGGCTTTAAATAAACCTTATTGCCCGTTTTGTTGCTAAAATAATCGCTGTATACAAGCTTAGTCTCTAAAGTAACTTCCTTTACCTTTTCTGAAGCCTCTTCAAATTTAGCTAATGATAATTCTTCCATTTAATTTAACCTTCCTCTTCGTTTAAGAATAATGCATCAACAAATTCTTCATAATCAAATTTCTGAAGGTCGTCGATTCCTTCACCGACACCTATGTATTTAACCGGAATATTTAATTCATTGGAAATAGCAATGGCAATACCACCCTTGGCAGTACCGTCCATCTTTGTAAGCACTATACCTGAAAGGGGGGCAACTTCATTAAATTCTCTGGCCTGGTTAAGGGCATTCTGGCCTGTTGTGGCATCTAGCACCACCCAGGTCTCTCTTTTAGCATCAGGAAATTCCTTTTCCACTATACGGTTCATCTTCCTAAGCTCTTCCATAAGATTTTTCTTATTATGAAGTCTTCCCGCGGTATCGCATATTAAAACATCCGTATTACGTGCTTTTGCAGCACTGCAGGCATCAAACAAAACACTTGACGGGTCTGCTCCTTCTACAGAAGAAATAATTTCAACCCCTGCCCTGTCTGCCCATTCACATAGCTGTTCATTGGCTGCAGCTCTGAAAGTATCGGCAGCGGCCACAAGCACTCTTTTACCGGATTCCTTCATACGGCCGGCGAGCTTACCGACAGTAGTTGTTTTACCGACGCCATTCACACCGACCACCATAATGACTGATTTCTCTGATTCAAAAGAATATGCATCCTCGAAAACGACCATTATTTCTTTAATAATGTCAACAAGCAGTTCTCTGCATGCATCAGGCTCCTTAACATGCTCTTCCTTAACACGCTCCCTTAAGCGTTCAATAAGGGTTTCAGTGGTGTTTACACCTACATCACCCATTATCAGTACCTCTTTGAGCTCTTCATAAAAATCTTCATCGATTTTTGAAAAACCGTGAAAAATGGAATCCATGCTAAAGACAAAGCCCTTGCGGGTCCTTGATAAACCGTTTTTCAGCTTCTGAAAAAATCCTGTTTTTTCTTTTTCCATTAATTAATCGTCCAAGTCCTTATCAATTAAGTTTACGCTTACAAGTGCAGACACACCCTTTTCCTGCATCGTGATACCGTAAAGTCTGTCGGCCTTTTCCATAGTGCCTCGACGGTGTGTAATTACAATAAACTGGGTATGTTTTGTAAGCTTGTGTAAATATTTTGCGAAGCGGTCTACATTACTTTCATCAAGAGCTGCTTCAATTTCGTCAAGAAGACAGAAAGGCGACGGCTTTAAGTTCTGAATCGCAAAAAGTAATGCAATTGCGGTTAATGCCTTTTCACCGCCTGATAACTGCATCATATTCTGAAGCTTCTTTCCAGGAGGCTGAGCAATAATACGTATGCCCGCTTCAAGAATGTCTTCGTCCTCGATAAGCTCAAGAGTACCCTTACCACCTCCGAAGAGTTCCTTAAATACCTTGTCAAATTCGGCATTAATATCCTTAAAGCTTTCAGCAAACTGCTTGCGCATTGCATCGTCAAGCTCTGCAATAATGCCTTCAAGGGTTGCCTTTGCTTCAACTAAGTCATCATGCTGGGTCTTTAAGAAGGTGTAACGCTCCATAAGGTTTTTATAATCCTCAATGGCATTTACGTTTACATCTCCCAATTTCTTAATGGCATCCTTAACCTGGATAATCTGCTTCTTCATGGCACTTAAATCGGTCATGTCTTCATCGCGAAGCAAAGAAGCATCGCTTAGTGTGATTTCATATTCCTCCCACATATAGGTAATCTGTGCTTCAACAGAATCCTCTAAACGTTCCTTTTGTGTATTAAGTCTGTAAATTTCCTTGTCTAACTGAGTAATACGGTCTGAAATTTCTTCTCTTGTCTTAAAGAAAGACTTCTGCCTGTCGTTTAAAGCATCTCTTGTATTGATGTTTTCACTAAGCTCTGTCTGCTTCTTATCCTGAGAAGTATGACTTTCGACAATAGTCTTTTCAATTTCAGAAATACTGTTTTCCTTAAATTCTATGTCCTCAGTACCCTGATTCATCTTTTCAAGTACTTCACGGGCATCAATTTCATATCTTGAAATTTCATCTTCAATTCGGTGCAGGTTCTGGTTTACAAAATCCTGCTTCTGCACCATCTTATTAACTTCAAGATCCCATTTTGAGAGTTCAACGGAAAATTCCGTTTCCTTTTCACGGGTTAAGTCAAGAATTTCACCAGCATCGGCAATTTCTTTTGTAATGCTTTCTTCAAGGGCTTCGGAATCTTCCAAGGCCTTTAAAATATCTTTCTTCTTGGCTTCAATATCAATAATCTGCTGTTCAATTTCGACGCCTTCGTTTTGAAGGTTTTTAGAGCCTAAAATTGCAGCATCCTTCTTTTCTTTTGCAGCTTCAACATTTATAGATGCTGTATTTTGGTCGATATATTTATGCTGAATCTGTACCTTAAGCTCCTCTAACTGCATACGCATCTTATTGCGCTTAGACTTTAATTCTTCGATTTCGTCATTTAAGTCATCAGCCCTTTTTGAGGCGTCTTTAGTTTTCTTTTCAAGCTCTTCAATTTCACGTCTTCTGCCAAGTAAATTTGAATTATTTTTAAATGCACCACCGGAGATTGCACCACCCGGTACAAATAATTCGCCTTCAATGGTAACCATTCTGATGCCGTAGTCAAATTTTTTTGAAATTGCAATGGCATTGTCAACGTTATCTACAACAACTATTCTGCCAAGCATTGCTTTTGCAACGTTAACATATTTTTTGTCAGTTGAAACAAGTTCATCTGCCATTCCCAAAACGCCTTTTTCCTTTAAGACTTCGTAAGTCTTAAATTCCTGGGGCTTTGAAATTGAAGTAAGAGGCAGGAAGGTAGCTCGTCCTCCCTTTTCTCTCTTTAATAAATTGATCATCTTTTTGGCTGTATTTTCATCATCCGTAACAATATTCTGGATGTTGCCGCCTAAAGCTGTTTCAATAGCAGTTTCATATTTTTCTTCAACCTTAATGATATCCGCAACGACACCGATAATGCCTTTGTTTGTATCCTTTTGTTCCATTACCTTCTTAACAGAGCCGCCGTAGCCTTCATAGCGCTCGGTAAGGTTGGTTAAGGCTTCAAGCTTTGATTTTGTTTCTGTGTAAAGAGCCTGGGTATCACGAAGTTCATTGTCTTTAGCAGCGATTTCACTTCTTACCTTTTCTACATCTGCTTCACCCTGCTTTAAGGTATCATTAAGCTCGTTAATTTCCTTATCGATTGCTTCTCTTTCTTCAAGAAGTCTCTTAATGTCTTCATCCTGCTTTACTTCGTCGGATTTGGCAGCTAAAAGCTTTGAATTAAGCTCGGCTTTTCTTATGTTAATCTGCTCCTTCATGGTGTCATAACGACCCATTTCAGCCTTAACGGAAGCCCTGTGGTTAAGTTCACAAATAATAGTGTTCTTGCCGTTTTCAATCCGGTTATTTAATTCTTCTATCTGCTTTTGTACATCACTTAATAAATCGGCTGCTTCCTTTTTGGAGGCATTTAATGAAGCCATCTGTTCATCATTTGCCGTCTTTTCAAGTAAAACAGCTTCCTTGCTCTTTTCTCTTAATTCCTTGTCATTATTAATGGAATCAAGTCTTGAGCGTAAATTGTCTTCATTTAAGCGCGCCGATTTAATCTGCTCTCTTAATACTAAAATTTCGCCCTCTAATTTTTCACGCATAATGCTTGAATTGGACAAATCATTTCTTGCAGATTCAATCTTTTCGTTAAGTACAGAAACCTTACTCTCGATTTCCTCGTATTCTACCTTGATACGTTCATATTTATCGTTGGTATCGGAATAATCTTCACTTGCAATCTTTAATTTTTCTTCAACAGAATTAAGCTGATCCTTTAAACGGTTATTTTCAAGAAGGAATACATTTACATCTAAAGTCTTTAATTCTTCCTTTTTTTTCAAATAAACCCTTGCAACCTCAGCCTGTTTTTCCAAAGGTCCAACCTGCTTTTCAAGTTCTGATAAAATATCGTTTACTCTTAAAAGATTAGCTTCTTCGGATTCAAGCTTCTTTTCTGCAGTTTCTTTTCTTCTCTTGTATTTAACGATGCCTGCAGCTTCATCAAATAATTCTCTTCTTTCCTCAGGCTTGCCAGAAAGAATCTTATCAATCTGACCCTGACCGATGATGGAATAGCCTTCTTTACCGATACCTGTATCGTAAAAGAGCTCATTAACATCCTTTAGGCGCACCAAAGAACCGTTAATCATATATTCACTTTCGCCGGAACGATAAATTCTTCTGGCAATCGTTACTTCATCATAGTCAATCTGGAGCTGATGGTCTGAATTGTCCAAGGTGATAGCTACATAAGCATAGCTTAAAGGCTTTCTTAATTCGGTACCGGAAAATATAACGTCCTGCATGGATGCCCCGCGAAGCTGTTTTATGCGCTGTTCACCCAGCACCCATCTTACAGCATCCGCAACATTACTCTTACCAGAACCGTTAGGGCCCACAATACCTGTAATACCCTCTTCGAATTTAAATACTATTTTATTGGCAAAGGATTTAAATCCATGAACCTCAATGCTTTTTAAATACATACTTCCCTTAATTTCCTGTCTTGTTTTTCTTTAATTCCAAAATGGCTTTTCTTGCCGCTTCCTGCTGGGCGCTCTTTTTAGTGTGTCCCTGACCTTTAGCAAGAAGGTCATCCTGAAGAAATACACTTATTTCAAAGGTCTTATCATGTTCAGGACCCTTTTCACCCGTTACCACATAATTAAGCTTTGGGCAGCCCTGAAGGTGCTGCACCATTTCCTGTAAAATTGTTTTTGAATCAATAAAAAGCTCTTCTTCCTTTAATTCAAACAGCACATGTGAATAAACATATTCCTTTGCCTTTTCAAGACCTGCATCTAAATAAATCGCTCCAAGGATCGCCTCGGTTACGTCACAGAGAATCGAATCTCTTTCTCTGCCACCTGCGGCATCCTCGCCCCTGCCAAAGAAAATATAATCCCCCAAATGCATGCTGCGTGCACATATTGCAAGGGAGGATTCACATACCATGGAAGCTCTTCTTTTTGAAAGCCCGCCTTCGGGAATATTAGGATATTTTTCGTAAAGATACTCACTTGAAATAAGTTCTAAAACCGCATCTCCCAAAAATTCAAGACGTTCATAATTGCTCCGTCTGTTAATTTTCATTTCATTTGTGTAAGAGCTATGGGTAACGGCTTCAAGAAGCAGCTCGGGGTTATTAAATTTATACCCGATCTCTTCTTCAAGGCGTTCAACCACTTCACTATTGTTCATAGTTTATATCACCTCGTAAATTTGGGGCCAAAAAGCCCCCAATAATTAATTTTTCTTTATCTTATTAATTAAAGTAACTGCGTCGCTTACCTTGGACACCTCATAAACTGCGGCATCCGGAAGCTCAATGTTAAACTGCTCCTCAATATTTAAGAGGATTCTCATTATATCCAAAGAATCGGCACCAAGATCTGATACAAAGGTTGTATCAGCTGTAACCTCCTTTGGATCAACCTTCATTACTTCTGAAATTATCTTTTTAACTATTTCAAATTCCATACTGACTCCTAGTCGGCGTTGTGTAGCGCCTCCTTAATTTTTGAATTGATATTCTGTTCCTTAAAGGTGATGGCCTGTAAAACAGAATTCTTGATTTCAATGGCCTTAGAGGAGCCATGAGTCTTAATTACAAGACCGTTAAGTCCAAGCAAAGGTGCTCCGCCGTAATCGTCCAAAGAAAATCCTTTTAAAGTGGCTTTTAAATCCTTCTTTATTAAAAGTGCACCGATTTTTGATTTAAGACTGGACATAAGTCCCTTTTTTATAACCTTCATCATGGCAGCGGCAACGCCTTCATACATTTTTAAAATAACATTACCTGTAAAGGCTTCACAAACAATAACATCGGCATTGCCTTCGGGAATATCTCTGGCTTCAATGGAACCGATAAAATTAATATCGGGACATCCCTTTAAAAGGGGATAGGTTTCTTTAACCAAAGCATTACCTTTTTCTTCTTCAGCACCAATATTAACGATAGCAACCTTAGGATTTTTAATTCCACAAACATTTTCCATATAAATGGAACCCATCTTTGCAAACTGCACAAGATGGCTGGGACGGGCATCCACGTTGGCGCCACAGTCTATTAACAGCGAAATACCTTTAGTTGTTGGAATTAACGGAGCAAGCGGAGGTCTTTCTACCCCTTTAAGCCTTCCCACAATAACCTGACCACCCACAAGCACTGCGCCTGTAGAGCCTGCCGAAAGAAAAGCATCACACTTACCGTCTCTTGTAAGTTCCATACCCTTAACAATGGAAGAATCCTTCTTTTTACGAATTGCCATAACCGGAGGCTCATTAGGATTGATTACCTCTTCTGCATTGATTACTTCCACTCTTTCCTTATCATAGGAATATTTAGAAAGCTCGTTGTATATGGCAGTTTCCTGCCCTACAAAAACAAGACTTATTTTATCTGATTCATTAATTGCTTCAAGGGCACCCTTAACGATTTCAACCGGTGCATTGTCTCCGCCCATAGCGTCAACACAAACTTTAACAAGCTCTGCCATTTAATACTACCCCCGTAATATTTATTTGTGCAAAATCACTCCTATTTACTATACTAAAGTACAGTGAAAAAAGCAAGAAAAAAGGACTTCCGAATCATCGAAAGTCCTAATCTTTTCTAATCAAAAATTAATTAGTCAACTGCTACGATTTCTTTCTTATTGTAAGAACCGCAAGCCTTGCAAACTCTGTGAGGCATCATTAAAGCACCGCACTTTGAGCACTTTACTAATGTAGGTGCGCTCATCTTCCAGTTTGCTCTTCTCTTATCTCTTCTACCTTTGGAAGATTTATTCTTGGGACAAATAGACATCGTTACACCTCCTTATACGCGTTAAAGATATCACTTATAGCTGCCATGCGGGGGTCTGGGACAAAGGTATCACATCCGCACTCACCATCATTTAGGTTTTTTCCGCAGACGGGACACAATCCCTTACAGTCTTCTCTACACAAAACCTTCATAGGCAGGCTCATAATCATTTCATTGTCAATAAGAGCTTCACAATCAAGCTCGTAACCCTTTAAAAAGCCCTGCTCTTCTTCATCATATTTATGATAACCGTCAGGCTTTACAACATCAACTTCAAATTCAACAGGAACTTCAATGTCAACATCCTCTAAGCATCTGTCGCACAAAGATCTAAGCGTCACATTTAGGTTTCCTTTTATTTCAAGCTTGCCATCACCGATATTGGTAATATTAAGCTTAATATCGCTTTTCTTTACAATGGGCATATCCTTAAAACCATCATTGTAAATTTCTGCCTCAAAGGGAACTGATAAATCAGCACTTTTACCTGTAACTTCAAAGTAGTCGGTTAGGTTAATAAGCATAGCATCACTCCTATCCACACTCAAAAGATTATATCGATGGACAATATGTTTGTCAAGAGGTTTTTAAACTAATTGCGCCTGAACTGCAGTTAAAGCAACAACGCCAACGATATCTTCCCATGAGCAGCCTCTTGATAAATCATTAACGGGCTTTGCAATACCCTGAAGCATAGGGCCATAAGCTTCTGCCTTACCAAGCCTCTGTACAAGCTTATAGCCGATATTGCCTGCATCAAGATTAGGGAAAATCAAAACATTTGCATGTCCTGCCACTTCTGAACCGGGTGCCTTCGATTTTGCAACAGAAGGAACCATTGCGGCATCAGGCTGTAATTCACCATCAAGAGTAAGACCCGGATACTGTTCATGTGCAATTCTTGTAGCTTCCACTACCTTATCTACAAGAGCATGCTTGGCAGAACCCTTTGTTGAATGAGAAAGCATTGCAATAATAGGCTTTGCACCAACAAGCTGTTTAAAGCTCTTGGCTGAGGTATCTGCAATAGCAGCAAGCTCTTCTGCCGAAGGGTCCTGATTAAGGCCACAGTCTGCAAAAATAAAGGTGCCGTTTTCACCGTATTCGCAATCCGGAACATCTAAAATAAAGAAACCTGAAACAAGTTTAACTCCCGGAGCCGTATGTAAAATCTGTAATGCAGGTCTTAAGGTATCCGCAGTAGCGTGGCAGCAGCCTGCAACCATACCATCAGCATCATTAGCCTTAACCATAATTACACCAAAGGTAAGATTGTCAGATAAAAGAATCTCTCTTGCCTTTTCTTCGGTCATGCCCTTTGCTTTTCTTGTTTCATATAATAAGTTTACATATTCTTCAAACTTATCACAGGTCTTTGGATTAACAACGGTTACCTTTGAAAGGTCAACCTCAAGCCAGTTGGCGCCATCCATAATCTTTTCTTCATCGCCCACCATAATTACATCTGCAATATTCTCTTCGATGATGTGAGCTGCAGCGATTAAAACTCGCTTATCATTTGACTCAGGCAATACAATAGTCTTTTTATCCATTCTTGCCTTATCCTTGATTAAATCAATATATGCCATAGTAAGCCTCCATAATATTGTTACACTTTTAACAAATCATTAATAGACGAATATTAAAATACAATGTTATAGCCTGTATACAATATGTCTACGATTTAAATTATATCTAAACGTAAGCGCTTTCACAATAGGTTTGAATGTACTAAATTAAAAACAATTTTCAATTGTCTAATTCTTGTCAATATGTTAAACTTTTATCAAGAAGATTATTTTAAAAGGAGTCTATATGACTATTGCTGCTGTTATCTGTGAATACAATCCTTTCCATAATGGTCACAAATATCAAATCGAGACTATAAGGCAAAAGCTTAAAGCAGATTTTGTAATATGTTTAATGTCAGGCGACTTTGTACAGCGTGGTGAGCCTGCAATTTATGCAAAGGAGCAAAGAGCAAAATGGGCCTTGGAAAACGGCGCCGATTTAGTGCTTTTATTACCGCTTCCCTTTGCAACAGGCAGTGCGGATTTGTTTGCTCTTGGCGCAGTTTCCATATTAAACAGATTAGGCTGTGTAGACTATTTATGCTTTGGATCCGAGTGCGGCGACATAGATACTCTTTATATATGCGCAGAAAAGCTTTTAACCGAAGGTCAGGTAGGCTCTGAGGGTATGCGTGCCTTAATGAAACAGGGAAATACCTTTGCAAAATCAAGATATCTTCTCTTCCCCGAATTTGATATAATGCTTGCCCATTCAAATAACGTTTTAGCACTCGAATACATCATGGCTTTAATGAAGACTCAAAGCAGGATTAAGCCTTATACAATAAAGCGTGAGGGTGAAGCCTACGAGGATGATTCCTTTTTACCGGAAGAAAAATATTTATCGGCAACAGCAATAAGACGTGCCATTCTGTCAGGAGAAGGCAGCAAAATAAAGGATTATATTCCTTATGATGTTAAAAACATTCAAAAAAATCCTCTTTCAGCCAATTCCTTATCGGGAGAAATCTTTTACTCAATTATTTCAAAGCTTGGGAATTTAAACAGATTTTTAGAAGCTTCCGAAGATTTAACGAAACGAATTGAAAACCAAATCTATAATTACAAGGATTTTACAACCTTTGTTGAAAATTTAAAGGCAAAGAATTATACCTACACAAGAATATCAAGAACACTTTTACATATTTTTTTAAATGTAGAAGGTTCAAATACCTTCTATAAAGAAATGCTTCCCCACATGACTCATGTACGGGTTTTGGGTTTTAAGGAATCCTCTAAGGATTTACTTACGGAAATTGGTGAAAAATCAAAAATAACCCTGCTTACAAAAGTACCTTCTGTTTACGATTCGCTCAATTCCGTTACTAAAAATTTATGTGACATGGAAGCCTTTGCTTCTGCAATCTATGACAGAGCAACCGGCAGCATGACCCACGAATATGCAAAGCAGATAATTATATTGTAAATGACATTAGCAATTTGCTACGAAAAAAAGACTCGTGATTTTAATTCACGAGTCTTTTTTCGTAAAAGGTAATCCTGCAAGCAGAATTCTTTCTTGTTAGTTTTTAAACGAATGAATCGGTGCCGGAATACGACCACCTCTGTTTATAAAGTCTGCACAGGAAAATTTGTTAACATTCATTATTGGCGCATAGCCGAATAATCCGCCGAATTCAACTGTATCTCCTACTCCTTTTCCGATTACAGGAATAAGTCTTGCAGCAGTAGTCTTCTGATTAACCATACCAAGAGCCATTTCATCGGCAATCATACCGGAAATAGTGGTAGCAGGAGTATCACCTGGAATT
Source organism: Lachnospiraceae bacterium (assembly GCA_963643225.1). Classification (GTDB taxonomy): domain Bacteria; phylum Bacillota; class Clostridia; order Lachnospirales; family Lachnospiraceae; genus UBA1258. Next base: position 20,697 of record CAVIIX010000010.1, on the reverse strand, counting down.
GCTATCATATCAAGGCCTACTGAACATACGCAGGTCATGGCTTCAAGTTTTTCTAAGGTGATGGCGCCTGCTTCTACAGAATTAATCATACCCTGGTCTTCAGAAACCGGAATAAAGGCTCCAGACAAACCGCCTACGTAGGAGCTTGCCATTACACCGCCCTTTTTAACCTGGTCGTTAAGCATTGCAAGAGCTGCCGTGGTGCCGGGAGCGCCGGCATATTCAAGACCGATTTCACATAATATATCAGCTACGGAATCACCAACTGCCGGAGTAGGTGCTAAGGATAAGTCAATAATACCAAAAGGAATATTTAATCTCTTTGAGGCTTCCTGAGCCACAAGCTGACCTACTCTTGTTACCTTAAAGGCAGTCTTTTTAATGGTTTCACATAATACTTCAAAATTTTCACCCCTTACTGCTTCCAAAGCCTTCTTAACAACCCCCGGGCCCGAAACACCTACATTAATAATTGCATCTGCTTCAGTAACTCCGTGGAAGGCACCTGCCATAAAGGGATTATCGTCTGGAGCATTACAGAATACCACAAGCTTCATACAGTCTACCGAATCTCTGTCTTTTGATAAATCTGCAACCTGTAATAAAATTTCACCCATTAATTTAACGGCATCCATGTTAATACCGGTTTTAGTGGATGCAAGGTTAACGGAGGAGCATACTCTTTCAGTACTTGTTAAAGCTAAAGGAATCGATTTAATAAGCATTTCATCGGCATAGGTCATACCTTTTGAAACTAAGGCTGAATATCCGCCGATAAGGTTTGCTCCAACTGTTTTTGCAGCCTTATCAAGAGTATGAGCAAGGGTCACAAAGTCCTTAGGTGACTTGCACGCAGAAGCTCCTATTAAAGAAATTGGAGTCACGGAAATTCTTTTATTAACAATCGGAATGCCATAATCTCTCTGTATTTCTTCAGCTACCTTTGCAAGGTCCTTTGCTACAGTTGCAATGCGGTTATATACATTTTCGTTAAGCTTCTTTAAATCAGAATCGATACATTCAAGCAGGCTTATACCGATTGTAATGGTACGAACGTCAAGAGTCTGTTCGGATACCATTTTATTGGTTTCATTTACCTCTTTAAAACTAACCATTACATAAGCTCCTATAATCTGTGCATTTTGTCAAAAATTTCTTCTTTTTGAGCCTTGATTTCAACACCGATTTCTTTACCCAGTAAATCCAAATCGTCCTGAACCTGCTTAAAATCCTTTTTAGAACCAGACATATCAACAATCATCATCATGTTGAAATAATCCTGAACTATAGTCTGGGAAATATCTAAGATATTAATGTTAGTGTTGGCTAAATAGGTACAGGTCCTTGCAATAATGCCAACCGTATCCTTGCCTACAACAGTGATTATTGTTTTATTCATAATAATCTCCTTGCTTTTATTTTTAAAAATGAGTTTCGCTTGTGAAGGTCTTGCACGCATGATTCGATCCTGTCCTGACATGCATATGCCTCTTTAAAGCCTTACGTCTTATATTTCAATTACATCCATTGGCTCATCACGTTTTGCTACTCTTAAGGGAAAATCATTACCGTGGTATTTATTATCTGAAGCCTCTATTTCAAGCCTTACGGTTTCGTAAGCAAGCTCCGGAATATTATTTTCTTTAGAGAGATGTCCTAAAATAATTTCCTTTAAATTATCATGTAAAAGCCTTGAAATCATCCTGCCTGAATTTTCGTTTGACAGATGGCCTTTATCCGATAAAATACGCTGTTTTAAATAATAGGGGTAATGTCCCACCTGAAGCATTCTTATGTCATGATTAGCTTCTGCCATAAGTATATCCGAATTTTTAAGACATTCAATGGTAATTTCATCAAATTTTCCTAGGTCTGTTATAACGGAAATTTTCTTATTTTCATAAAAAACTCTGTAGGCAACGGGCTCATATGCATCATGGGATATGGGAAAAGGATTGATGCTTAAATCTTTAATAATAAATTTTTCTTTGGAAGAAATTTCATTAAAAAGATTAGAATCTATTTCGCCTAAAGAAGCTGTTTCCTTAATTCCTCTTAGAGTACCTAAAGTCGCATAAATCGGGATTTCGTATTTACGTGCAAGAACACCCAGACCCTTTATATGATCTGAATGTTCATGAGTCACCAGTACAGCGTCAATATCATAAGGCGAAAGCTTTAATTTTTTAAGTCCCTCTTCCACCTTTTTGCCGGAAATGCCGGCATCAATCAGTATATGGGTGCAATCAGAGCCAACGTATATACAATTGCCGTTGGAACCGCTTGCGATACTGCAAAACCTCATATTTTAAAATCCTTAGTCCTTCCAAAAAATTTCAAGAACGTCTCCGTCCTTAAGGGAATCCATATATTTTGCATTTTCTCCGTTATGAAGAGTTATTATGCTACCGCCACGTGGATCGTTTAAATCAAAATCAATGTAATCAAATACATCGATGTAAATGTAATAATACTTTCCTGATAAGGTAACCGGTTCGTTATTTACTAAAACAGTAATGGTTTCACCTTTATTTGTTTCTTTAGGTTCTTTTTCTTTTGAAGGAGCCGTTTCAGGCTTATCCGTCAAACCGATACCGTAAAGCTGTTCCTTTGTACAGGTATCTAAAATTTCAACATGGTCGCCTTCGGCAATTTCATAGCCTGGAGTGGCAGACTTTCCGTTTACAAATACAGGACGGGTAAGCTCCACTAAATTGCCGTCAACCAAAAGCTTTAAGCCTTCTTTAAATTCTTGAAGGTCTGAAATTTTAACCCTGGCACGATTACCTGCTGTAGATTCTTTTATGACAACTCTGTCATTGGAATTAATTTTTGTAGTAATGTCTGCAGGCTCGCCGTTTACGGTAATCTCTGCAGATTCACCGGCTTCGCCTCTTACAATCTTTGATTTTCCATTAACTATAAAGGATAACGCTCTTCCTCGCTTAGGGAATAAACCGTCATTGGGGAAGCCTGCCTGCATGGCAACATCCACTACCTGTACATGACCATTATCGTAAAGCTTCATACGTGTGCCGTTAAAGGAAACATATACAAAATTATTGTTGTTTTCAAAGAAGTTTAGGCATATACCGATAGGTGTTACCATTAAGGGAGACTTCGAAAAATCTTCCTCCTTAAAATCGATTTTACCAAGAACATCACTGCCTCTAAGGGCAACTCTTTCTCTCTGAATGCCTAATTTATCTGCCAAAGCATTTGTAAAGCCAACAGCAAGACCGCCGCCGCCTACTACAAATACGGCACTTACGGATTTATCACCGTTAAGGCGCTTAATTTCATCAGAAACATAGGTAGTCATTTCATCAATCTTACCTGCCATTGCATCAGCAACGGCTTCTGCAGTAACAGTCTGTGTGATACCCATAATATCCTCATAGGTTACTTCAGCGCCTGATGTAGCAGTACGCTTTAATTTTTCAGCTTCGTAAAAATCTGCAAGGAAATGTCTTGAAAGTTCTTCTGTCAGGGCATCGCCTGCCATTGGAATCATGCCGTAGCCAATTATGGAACCGTTATCCGTAATTGAAATATCGCTTGTGCCGGCGCCCACATCTACAAGTGCCAAATTAAGCATTCTGAAGCGTTCCGGAATTGCAACTGACATAGCTGCAATAGGCTCAAGTGTTAAATTAGCCACTTCCATGCCGGCTAAATCCACAGCCTTATATAATCCGTCCACAACGTCATCCGGCAGGAAGGTTGCAATCATATCTGCCGACACGTGCTTAGCCTTATGTCCGATTAAATTAAGAATCGGAAGGCTGTTTAAATAATATTTAACAACAGAATATCCAACACAATAAAATTTAGTCTCGGAATCGTTGCTTTGATTAAATTCCTTATAGGCCTTTTCAATTCCCAAAAGCAATAAATTTGAAACATCCTCAGCCTTTGTTTCTCTCTCCTCTTCAAAGACCATTTCAATGCGTGTAGTAACGGTTTTTAATACTCTGCCTGCAGCCGCAATGCATACCTGCGTAAGTGGCTCTCCAATGGCAGCCTCACACTCTTCTCTTATTTCCTTAATGGTAAGTGCCACACGCGGAATATCATGAATCTGTCCGTCAAGCATGGCCCTTGTTTCATGCTCCTTTGTGCGCTGGCATACTACCAAAAATCTGTCGTTTTCAAGATATCCGACAGTGCCCACAACGCTTCTTGTACCAATGTCCAAACCGAAAATGTATTTCTGTTTTCCTTCGTTCATAAGAATTCTCTAAGCCTTTCACTGATTTTTTTGTACGCTACCTCAATTGACCCCGAATTATCAATCTCAAAATCCGTATTATTTCTGAATTCTTCCTCACTTAACTGAGATGAAAAAATTGAATCTATTTTTTCATCACTGTACCCTCTTAATTCTTTTAATCTCTTTCTTCTTATATCCTCACTGCAATAAATATACCATAATTCATCAACAATTTCCTTATATCCGTCTTCAATTAATAAAGCTGCCTCTAACAAAAGAAAATCTATTGTATTTTCACGTTTTAAAAATTCAATTCTGTTTTTTATATAGGCTTTAACTGCAGGATGAATAATCGCGTTTACTTTAAATCTTAATTCATCATTGTTAAAGATCATAGACGCCATTTTACCTCTGTCTATTTCCTTGTCCTTTGATAAAGCTTCTTCACCTAAAAGATTAATTAAAGGCTCAAAACAGACTTCTCCACTTTTACAAAGGCTCTTTGCCAAATCGTCTGCCATAATAATTTCAGAAGAAAAATTATCCTTTATGTAATTTATAATTAAAGATTTGCCGGCTCCTACGCCTCCCGTAATTCCTATTACCTTCATAAATACTCCTAATGTGCTTCATACCAGGTGTGTCCTATTCCTGTTTCAGCTAAAAGTGCTACCGGAAGACTTGCCGCCCTGCTCATTTCTTCAGTCACGATTTTAATAACCGTATCCTTTTCAGATTCCTTTGTTTCTATTAACACTTCATCATGCACCTGAATAATCATTTTAGATTCAAGCTTTTCGTTATTTAAACGCTTGAAAATATTAATCATTGCTATTTTCATTATATCAGCCGCAGTACCCTGTAAGGGAGCATTCATTGCAACTCTTTCGCCAAAAGAACGTTGCATGAAATTAGAAGCCTTTAATTCCGGAATCGGACGGATTCTTCCAAATAAGGTTTTTGTATACCCGTCCTCCTTTGCTTTAGCTACAGTTTCTTTTAGATAACTGTCAATACCTGAATAGGTCTTAAAATAATCATCAATGTATTGCTTTGCAGCTTTAACGTCTATTCCTATATCCTTGCTTAAGCCAAAAGCAGAAATGCCGTATATGATGCCAAAATTAACGGCTTTTGCTCTGCTTCTTTCTTCTTTTGTAACCTCATCAAAGGGAATATTAAACACTTCAGAGGCTGTGCTTCTATGAATATCCTTACCTTCCTTAAAGGCCTTAATCATTTTATTATCTTTTGATAATGCTGCCATTAATCTTAATTCAATCTGTGAATAATCAGCATCCACAAACACAAAGCCTTCTTTAGCATAAAATACCTTTCTGAATTCACGTCCCAATTCAGTTCTTACAGGAATGTTCTGTAAATTTGGATCCGTGGATGAAAGTCTGCCGGTGGCAGTAATAGTCTGATTAAAATGAGCATGAATACGACCATCCTCCTTAACCGATGACTGTAAGCCTTCAGCATATGTGGAATTTAATTTAGAAAGCATTCTGTATTCTAAAATTTCATTGACAATCGGATAGTTTGGTGCCAGCTTTTCAAGTACATCAGCAGCTGTTGAATACCCTGTCTTTGTTTTCTTGCCTCCGGGAAGTTTAAGACGTTCAAACAAAACCTCTCCTAACTGCTTTGGTGAATTAATATTAAAGTAAAGGCCTGCAAGCGTATAAATATTTTGTTCAATTTCAGATATTCTTGATTTTAATTTAACGCTATATTCCTTAAGGGCATTTACATCCGTTAATACCCCTTCCTTTTCCATTGAAAACAGAACAGAAGATAATGGCATTTCTATATCTTTATATAAAGAATATTCTTCTAAATTCTTTACTTTTTTGGTTAATTCCTTTGTTAATTCAAGGGCATAAAAAGCCGTTAAGGAAGCCTTAAGTTCGGGATTTTCCTTTAATTCCTTTTCGTTTATGTATTCAGATAAATACCTTTGGCATAAATATTCCAAGGGATAATCGCCCTTTGTGGGGTCTATTAAATAGGCTAAGATTTCAGCATCCTCAAAGCCTTCTTTATATTCTCCCAGATAATCGTATACGTCTTTAATGGAGATTGTCATGACACGCTTGTCACTTTGAACAAGCTTACTAAATTCTGAAACAAGGTATTCCTTGTTTATAAAGCCGTAAAACCTGATAAAATAAGTGTTTTTTTCAAAAGAAACAGCTACGCCAGAGGCCAAAGCTGCAATGCCGAATTCCTTTGTCCTTGAAAGCCTTTTAATTAATTCATTTGTTTCATCGAAATCTTCTATTACACTATAATCAAATTTATCATTTTTAGAGGCTTTTAAAATTTTGTCCTTATCCCCGTCACCAGCCTTTGCATCAAGCTTATTGATAATGCTCTTTAAAGAATATTTTAGTAAAACCTCCATGGATTTATCATTTAAAAAGCCACCTACCCTGGAGCCTTCAAAATCAGGCTCAACAGGAGCATTAATTTCTATTCTTGATAAAGTACGGGAAAAGAAAGCAGCCTCCTTATTGTCACATAAATTAGCATGAAGAGCCTTCTTTGTAATTTCTTCTATATGTTCATATAAATTTTCAAGGCTGTGATAAGTTGAAATTAAATCCTGTGCAGTTTTAGGGCCTACCTTTGGAACACCTGGAATATTGTCGCTTGCATCTCCCTGTAAGGCCTTAACCTCAATGAATTCTAAGGGAGTAACATTATATTCTCTTATTACATCCTCTTCATAATAAGAAAGGGTCTCTGTCTTACCTCCAGAGGTTTTGGGAATCATTATTTTTATTTTGCCTGAAGCAATCTGTAATAAATCCCTGTCCCCTGACAGTAGTGTCACTTCATATCCTAAAGCTTCACTTTTTTTAGCAAGTGTCCCAAGAAGATCGTCGGCTTCATAGCCTTCCATTTCCACTACCTTAATGTTCATGGAAGAAAGCACCTCCCGTATGATTGGAAGCTGCATCTTTAATTCTTCGGGCATAGGTTTTCTCGTGCCCTTATATTCTTTATACATTTTGTGTCTGAAAGTTGGAGCATGTACGTCAAAAGCGACAGTCAGAAAATCGGGCTTTTCGTCCTCCATTACCTTAAATAAAATATTATAAAAGCCTAGGACTGCGTTTGTGTAAACCCCGTTTTTATCCGTTAACAGAGGAAGCCCGTAAAACCCTCTGTTAAGTATCGAATTACCATCCACCAGTAATATTTTCAAGTCAAAAAATCCCCTTTTTCAGACTATATTTTAAATTAATAATAGAAAATAAATAAAACCGCAGCAATTATAATGCAGACAATTGCCAGCATACACAGCACAAAAGCAAAATAAACAAAATCATGAGCCCTGATCTGCTTTCTTGAGGCCAGTATTTTTTCATCAAGACCGTTTAAAAGGTTATAGTCATTCTGTTCTTCTGCTCTTTTGATGCCTTCATTAACCATATACTGAATTGTAAGCTCTTCCTTGCAGTTCTTACACTCCTCCACATGATTTAAAAGTGCCAGCATTTCGTAGGACGAAAGCTTATTATCAAGATACAGAGGTATCAGCTTTTCAATTTTTTTACAGTCCACCTTGTTTTTCTTTTTTTTCATAGAATAAATATATCATAGAAATTAAGGTAAAAAAAGCGGTGAAATTAATCACCGCTTTTTTACCTTATAGGAAATTTAGCTGCAACTCCCTGTATTGTAA
>CAVIIX010000010.1:0-12777 GCA_963643225.1 Lachnospiraceae bacterium | reverse complement strand
GTATTGTAAAAATTCATTTGTTATATTTTAATTTATTTAAGGTTTTAATAAGCTTTTCTCTTATTTCATCCCTGTATTTTTCCTTAATAAGAAAATAAATATAAGAATCTATAACCAAATCCTCAGGAAGTCCTCTTCCCACAAGCTTGAAATTTTTAAAGCCCATTTCTATATATTTTTCAAGCTCTTCATTATTAATAAAGGAAGGTCTCTTCATACATTCCTTAAAGCTAGGACGTGTCTTTATATTAGGGCAGTCAAAGGGCTTCCCTTTGTCAAATTCAAGCTGCTGCTTTGATTCTGCCGCATAGTGTGCCTTTCGCTTTTGGCAGTTTGGAAAACAAATTTCATCGACTAAAATTTCGACTCTGTCTGCCTTATCTTTAACAGCCAAAAGGACTTCATTATCATGATTCAAATCATAATCAAGCACCACCATGAAATAATCTTTTAAAAGCTCAGCCTTAAAATCAGTAGCGTTTGTTAAACGCTTCGTGGTAGATGAAATATATTTAAAATCAGGATATTCTTTACGTAAATATTTTTCTAAAGCTTCAGAATTACAAAGCACATGATTATGACCTGTATTTGCAAGCTCCATAATGAGATTACAATAAGTATCGTAACAATGCTTTTCTTCAATTAAGGAATTGGTCCAGGTAAAACGGACAGGCACATTCATGCGCTCATAGGTATCAATAATAGCCTTCATGTTATCCTTAGACATTGAACCAAGCACTGCTCTTCCACCATTCCAGATGGCTCCCGGAAAGGTGCCGTAAACAGAGCCTATTTTATAGCCCTCTCTGAATTTATCAGGGTTTTCCTTAAGCAAATTAATAATAATCTGATTTAAATAAAAATTTACACAGAATCCCGGCAGATGCCAGTACACTTCTCTATCCATAGAGTTAACTCCTAGGGCCATACACCCGGACGTGGCTTATTAACGGTTATAACCTTCTGATTTGCAAGGTTATTTAATACAATAATACGCACATATCCCTGATGCTGTGGTTTAATCATAAAGTGTGTGTAGGTTTCAACCAAAGAAAAGATATTGGCGGTTCTTCCTTCAATCTTAAAATTGTTAATGCCTGCAGGAATATATTTTTCATAAATATCCTCAGGTGAAATATATGTAGGATAATCCTGAATGGTGTGTACGCAGTTGTAATCACCATATTTACAATACCAGGGCTCAATAGGAATCTTCTTATCATCCGGAAGCTTGCGATTCATCATTTCGATATGATTGTTTTTGGCAATGTTTTTATAGTGGTCGCCACGTCTCCTGCAACCGGGCTCACACAATGTATTAACAAGCACCTCTACCTTTTCCGGCTTCTTTATTTCATTAATTAAATCCCAGTTATTGTTAAGATTATAATCAAGCACTACATATTTATAGGGCTTGTCTATTTCTTTATTCAAAGTCTCAATATCCTTGATTTCTTTACAGGTAGAGCTATTGTAGGCGTAATTTGGATATTTTTCTCTTAAATATTTTTCCAGCAAAGGGCTTGCAATCATAACCTCGTTCATCCCGTTATGAGCAGCCTCCATGCAGAAGTTACAAAAAGGATCCTCTAAATCAGGCTCATGAATTTCCGTTGAATTAAAGGTGTATCTGATTGGCACACCGGCATCATTATAGGCCTTTATAACATTTTTAACAAAGGAAGCATCACACTGGTCGTGATTAATAAATCTTCCGCCGTTCCACAAGGAAAACGGAAAGCTTCCAAAGAAAGAGCCTATCTCAATATTCTCTCTGAAATATTCAGGATATTGCTTAAGCAGGCTAAGCCACATCATATTAAGTGGATAATTATATCTCACCCCGGGTAAATGAAATCTTACAGGTAACATTCTTATTCTCCATATTAAAGGCTTTCAGTTTATTCTTTAATTATATTTTAGTAACTATTCTTTCATAGGTAAAGGATTTAAATTTGGCATATTGAAAAATTTCTCTGTCCTCTCCGTCAAAAGCAAAGAGACCAACAGTGCACCCTACAAACCCGCCTGCCACTTCCGTAGAAAGAAAAGATATATCAATATCCCTGCATACAGGCTCCATACCTTTACCGGTAAAATTGTAAACAGATGCAAAAATACCGTTTACCTTTAATAATAAGGTTGCAGGACTATCAAAAACATTTAATTCTGCAATTGCTTCTTCAATACCGTTTTTAACCGTTACAACACTGCATTTACATTCGCTTAATTCTATTCTTAGCTGATATTTTGAATTTTGATAAAGGCACATTCCGGCTCTTGTACCCATGTATAAATTGTCAGTATAAAGTTCACATCTGGCTTCAAAAGAAACCGTATCCTGACGTATGGATAAATAAGCAGGATGAGTGGTTTCCGTTAAATTATCAGTTGAACATTTAAGTAATAAGCCTTCTGAATCAAGCTTTACTGCATCCTCATCAGGGTTACGAAGCTGCAAAAATTCAGGGCCTAATTCAGTCATCTTTCTAAAATCGTAATACCTGTTTACGTTTGGAATTGATGCAGTATCTGAAGGCTTCCATTCAGAAAGCCTTATGTTAAGTTCATCGCTTAATACCCCTAGACCCGGGTTTATTAAAGGCCATCCATCTTCAAAAATGACTCTTGCAAGAAAGGTCTCTCTTCCCATTGTGGTAAAGCCTCTTGTTGGACGTACCGCAAGCATCACCATATAATAGTCGCCCTCAACGGTTTTAAATAAATCACCGTGGCCTACGTATTGAATTGGATAACGCTTCCCTAAATGTCTGTGGGTAAATACAGGATTACGCATGCAGCCTTCATATGGGCCAAATACCGATTTGCTTCTTGCTACCGAAATAGCATGCTCAGGACCCGTGCCCCCTTCTGCATGAATAATATAATAATAATCGTTAAGCTTGTATAAATGAGGGCCTTCAGGCCAGTGTACACCTCTTAAAGCACCGTTCCATACATTAACCGCCTCACCGATTAATTTAAAATTCTTATAATCAAATTCCTGAATATAAATAAACCAGTCACCATCATATCTGCAGCCCTTGGGATTTGGATGAGTGCCTGTATAATAGCATTTTCCGTCTTCATCAAAGAATAAGCTTGGATCTATGCCATCTGCACCTTCTATATAATGAGGCTCAGACCATGGACCCTCAGGCTCTGTTGCAGTAATTACAAAATTACCGCCATGTGATACGTTTGTACAGATAATATAAAAAACACCGTCATTATAGCGGATTGTAGGGGCAAATAAGCCTCTTGAAATTTCAGAATCATGTAGGGGTAATTGAGAGACTCTATTCATTGCATTTCCTATTTGTTCCCAATGTGCCAAGTCCTTACTGTGCATAATGGGAAGTCCTGGAAAATATGCAAAAGAAGAATTTACCAAATAAAAATCATCATTAACTGCCACTATTGAAGGGTCCGGATAAAACCCTGAAAGTATAGGATTAGTCGCCTTTGTCATATTGTCTCCTAAGGTTTTGTAATCTTAATTTCGTTTTCTTTATACGTAATTTTAACTTTATTGTCACTAAGTCCTAAATTAGAAATAAGTTCACTCGGAATCTGCACTCTGTTTGCTCTGTCTAAAATCGCATATTCATCCTGCGTATCTTCTGCACGCCAGTCAATTCCAGTTTCCTTGAGTCTGTCCTTAAATTCTTCCTTTAAAACTCTTTCAGAGCTTATCTTACCGTCTCTTATGGCTACAACTCTCTTTACCTTTTTAGATAAAGCCACGTCATGAGTAACTATTAAAATAGTCTGGCCGTTTTTATTGAGCTCTGAAAATACATCAAAAATAAAATCAGCGGTTTTAAAATCAACCGAGCCTGTGGGCTCGTCTGCAAGCAGTAATTTAGGGGAATTGGCAAGGGCTATTGCAATTGCAACCCTCTGTTGCTCACCACCCGATAACATGTTCATCCTTGAATTCTTCTTATGGCTCATGCCAACCATTTCAAGTAGCTCTAAAGCCTTTTCTCTCTTGTGCTTGTAGCTTGATAAATTCATGGGCATCATAACATTCTCTATCGCCGAAAGAAAAGGCAGCATGTTGCGCCCGTTATTCTGCCACACAAAGCCTACCGTATCACGTTTATAAAGCACAAGTTCCTTTTCAGACATTGTAAATAAATTCTTACCGTCTACAAAAAGTGAACCGGCACTGGGACGGTCAAGACCACCTATCATGTTTAAAAACGTAGATTTACCAGAGCCTGAATTACCGATAATAGCAGTAAGCTCACCTTCATTAACAATTAAATCAAGGCCCTGAAGTGCAAGCACTTCCGTCTCTTTAGTTTTATAGATTTTTACAAGGCTGTCAGCCTTTATCATTTCATTAGCCATTTATACGCTTTCCGTTTTCAAGCTCAATAATCATATCAGCGGCTCCCATTAATCCTACGTCGTGGGTAGTCATTAAAACCGTGATGTTTTCTTTTTTTGTCATTTCCTTAAAAATTTCCGTTACATGCGCTGCCATCTGTGAGTCAAGCTCTGCTGTAGGCTCATCTGCCAGTATTAGCCTAGGCTTATGGGCAAGTGCTCTTGCTATTGCAACTCTCTGCTGTTCACCACCGGACATTTCTGCAGGCATGTGAGTTTTACGATTTGAAAGTCCCACAAGCCTTAAGCATTCTTCAATTCTTCTGTCCGTTTCTTTTGAAGGCTTAATGCCGGCCATGCGCATGGAAAATTCAACATTCTGAAATGCATTTAAGGAAGGAATTAAAGAAACCGACTGAAATACAAATCCAAAATTCTTACGCCTTAATTCTTCACGCTTATAATCAGACATTCCCTTTATTGGCGTTCCGTTAATAAAAACGCTTCCACGTGTAGGATCATCTAAAGTACCGATTATATTCATAAGAGTCGTTTTGCCCGAGCCCGAACGACCCTTCAATATGGCAAAGGTACCGGCAGGCACTTCTGCATTTACATTATCAAGGGCTGTAAATTCGCCCCCTGGTACAGAAAAAATTCTTGTAATTCCTTCTGCTTTAATTACAGGTTCATTCACTATTCTTCACCTAATTTAAGAGCCTTTGTGACATTCATTTTTGATACTAAAACAAGCAAAACAAGTAATGCTAAAAGCACAACCAAGGCAATAACTCCGTAAAGTCTTATTAAATCCGTTGCGTTTGTAATTAAACGCATTGGAATTGCCTGATTTCTTGAAGCGTAGGCTTCCTGAAGCATTGGTACAAATAATTCCGAAGTAATCTTACCAATTCCGATACCTGCCAAAATTGAGAATATACCGCAGAAAATCTGCTCGAGAATCAGCATATGTATTACTTCGCCCTTGTGAAAACCACAGGCTCTCAATACGCCAAACATTAACTCTCTTTCCTTAATTGACATTATCCAATAGATTAAATAACCTACTGCGCATAATATAAGTGTTACTACGAAGCCCATTGTAAGCACACCGTTTGTGCCCTGTAATAAGGGGTCTTCTTCGGCACTCTTAATGTCATTCATTTTATTAATGTATTTTTGCACCTTTACTTCATTATCCTGCACCCAGTTATATACATCCAGGGGTGAAGAATCATCCCGTACGTTAATCCATACTTCATAGGGAGTTGTGCCAAGCTTATTCATAATAACGTCATAGTGACCAACTACCAGATAATTTTCTCTTAAATAGGCAGTGCCGTCAGAATAATAATCAATTTCCGAAGGAATATATCCTGGGAAATAATCCACAAACCCTGCAATGACGCCAAGTAAGCTTGCTTCGTTCACACTATAGTAAAAGGAATCCCCTATTTCGTATCCGAATTTTTCTTTAAAATTAGAGGATACAAGCACACCATTTTCGGTAACTGCCAAATCATTTAAATATGCATTTATATGCTTATCTATTAAGGATGAATCCATTTCAATTACGTTACCGAATTCCTTTGTATGGATGCCCATGGCTGTAATTGTAATTCTGTTTCTTCCATCTGCAGCCACATACCCTGAAGAATTATAATAAACTCTTGTATAGCTTTCAGCTGCCTCTAATTTTCCGTATTTAGAATAATCCGGCACAATGTAGGGTTCACCAACAAGACCGTCAGTACTAACAACCGGTGTCCAGATTTCCTTGATTATTACATCCGCACCGTCTACATAATCAGTGTTTTCAATAGCATTATCAAGTATTGTCCTGGCTACTGTTGCGTGATACATGCCTAAAGAAATTGTCATAATAAGGAAAAGCATAATAAGCTGCTGCTTACGTCCGTTTTTAATGTTATCCATAAAGGATACCGTTGCGGCAGGGCCGTAATGTTTTTTGCCGATTAAATATATAAGCTTTACTAAATAGGGCTGAATTCTTAAAAACAAAAGCCCTGCACCTATAATAAATAAGGATGAGCTTATATAAAGTAAGGGATCTAAGCTTTTACCCGATAATACATCCACCGTTACATTTGAATTTTTCTTAAAGGAATAAAATCCGTATAAAGAAACACCCAATAAAACAATATCAATATATAATTTTTCCCAAAGTCTTTTTTTATTTGTAGCCTTAATAGTCTTTAGATTTACTATTGAAACTTTACTATGCCTAATGGCAGGTAAAGTGATGCTTAATAAACATACAAAAGCGCCGATTAATGCATAAATCAAAGCTTCAAAAGTAAAGGTGACTAAAAATTCTTCATCGTTAGAAAATTCAAGGAAATTTCTTGTGGCTCCCAATATTTTAGAAAATACATATCCCAAAGGAATGCCTAAAACAGTACCAGTAATCGTCAAAAACAGTCCCTGATAGAAATAAAGCTTAAAAATCTGTCCTTTAGATGAGCCTCTTGATTTAATGACAGAGATTTCGTTTCTCTCCATTTCATACATCTGGCCGCTTATCATAAGAAGGAAGGAAGCAAGCATTACCAAAACAGGAATCTGTAATATTGTTAATGTAGCAACAATACGTGTCTGATTTTCATTGTAATCAGTTAAAAGCTCTAAAAATGTCTTAACCTTAATTACACTTCTGTAACTACTCTCTTCCGTTAAAAATGTAAGCTTTTCACATAATTCAGATACCTGATTACTTGTAATGTCACTGTAGTCAAATATTGAATAAAAATGGCAGGAAATGGTATATTTGCCGGCATTTGCACCGGTAAACATTTCATCAAACAAATCTGCATCCATTAAAAGATCGTTATTTAATTTTTCTGTCTTGTATTGCCAGTAAGGGTCTGATGAATCCAAAGCATCAAACACACCTACAATGTTTACTTTTATAGGATTTCCGTCGACGTCTTTTAAATTTTTAAATTCTAAGGATTCGCCAATTAAGAGTTCGTCATTAACCATGCACGACTGACTTATGATTACATCGATTGAGCCGTCTTCTTTTCTTTGGTTTGAATACATATCACCACTTAAAAGCTTTACATGGCTTTCTAAATCCGTCATGGAAGCAAGCCTTATGATGACAGGATCTGCGTCGCTTCTGTTCATGGTGGAGGTAGCTTCTGACTGTACCAAAAACAAAAAGTCTGTATTGTTTCTAACCGTTAAATCAAGGTCTGAGGCTAAGGAGTCTCTGAAATCTCTGATTTTAGTAATGGTCTCCCCTGACTTATCCTTTTGAGAAGTAGTGGAAAATTGTGCTATTGTTGGATAAGAACCAACAGACTCTATGTAATTTTCAAATTCATCCTGCAGCATTCTGTCAAAAGCAGCTCTTTTATAAAGAGGGAAGCTTACAACGGTGCCAATTAATAAAATCACACCTAGAAGTAAGCAACAATTCATCCACTTTTTATGCCACAGCTTTTCAAACATTAATCCAAGCATATTTCCATACCTTCTGTAAGGCCATCTGCAACCCAGTAATAATTTTTATTTGAACCGCCGGCTATAAAGCTTTTATATTTAAAATTACCATTTTCATCCTTAATTGTAACAAAGGTATATCCACCTGATTCAGTTACCGCAGCTTTTGGCACCAATAAAACATTTTCCATATTTCTAAGCTCTGCAGTAACCGTGTATTTTGTTCTTGACCACCAGCCCTCATCGTTTCTTGAAGAGCCTGCAATATCCGATAAATATTCTTTTGGTATCGACACAATGGAATAATTCGAAGTCATTGCCTTTGAAACTGCCGTTTTACTTACTGTTACGACAGTACCCTCAGCTGTTTTCTGGGTTCTGTCGGCACCCATATAGGAAATTGACACATCATTACCGAAGGTGAGAGAACAATTATCATCTTCCACAAGGATGTAGTTTGAATCGCTTTCCGAAAGTTCAATAATCTTACCGTCCTTGTTTAAAATATCTCCTGTTTCGTATTTAATGATATCCGTCACAACTCCGTTAAAGGGAGCCTTAATTTCTTTAATTTTTCCATCAGACTTCATGTCTGAAATTAATTCCTTTAATTCAGAAATTCTTTCATTCTGAGCCTTTATAGCCTTATTGTTAGAGCCGTTAGAATCATTGTTTTCAATAAGGGAATTAAGTGCTTCGTTAGCTCTTAATAAATTTCTTTCCTGCCTCTTAATTTCAATGGAATCAGCTTCTACTCTTATATTTGCAATTACCTGACCCTTTTCAACAGTTTCATATTTAGAAACCAATATTTCATCAAGATAAGCCGTACCGTATTCTACAGGGTTTTTAATCCATTCAGTAACGGGATACCAAAAATAACCAGATTCCTTAAAATCAGAATTTATATTGCCCAGTTCAATTACTGCTGTATTAGTTCTTTCTTTAACCTTTGTATCACTTATGACTTTAGCGCCTTCCTCTAACCCCGACAAAACCTCCGTATATAGAGAATCGCTTATGCCTTTCTTAATACCTGTTCTTGTTTTGCTTCCGTCATCTTCAAGCACATAAACAAAATATCCGGAATCATCCTTATTAACAGAATCCTTGGGAACACATAGAGCGTTTTGAAGGTAATCATTAACAAGCACAACAGTTACAAAATCGCCCTGGTTTATTTTTGAAGTATCACCCTTAAACAAAAAGGTTGAATAAACAGCATCGTTTTCTTTTAATAAACGATTATATTCTTCCGTTTCCATTTCAACGTATTCAAGCTCATACCGCTCACCATCTACAATAGCGTAATATTCAATAGCCTTATTTATAGTTGATTTACTGATAAATTCCGTCTTAATTCTGAATTCACCCAAATCACCAACCGCTATAACCGGCGTATCCTTACCAATGTAAGAATGATCAGCATCATAAAAAACCTGTGACACAACAGTACCTTTCATATCAGAGGTAACTGTCGCATTATTTTTCTGTTTTTTAAGCTTTTTAAGCTCGGAATTGTTATAGGAATTGTCTAAATTATAAATTTCAGTCTTCTCTTTTAAAGCTTCAGCAAGTCTTTGAATCGCTAAATCTGTATTTGCATATAATGCCTTATATTTATTAAATTCAGAAGCATAATTATTATAACCGTTAGCTTCCTCTTCCGTCATGTTTTCAAAATTGTTTACAATCTGACCGTAACTTTCAAGTTCTGATTTTTTAGATGCTAAAGAATCATTTGTTTCTAAAATATATTCATCATATTCTTCTTTTGCATCACTTATAGCTTCTTCTAAAGCTTCAATCTGCTTTTCAAAGCTTTCTACGCTTCCCTTTATTAACACATCTCCCGGTTGAACTCCATCACCCACAAGAGCGGTATATCCGTCAAAGGTCTGGGATACGTCAAAGGAATATTCCTTTATTTCCGGCACTACAAGGCCCGAATAAACCTTGGCATTATAAATATCTCTGTATTCAGCACTGTAAAAAGAACCGATTGTGGAAATAGGATCAATAAGTTCAACCTCTTCCCATTCATTTTTTTCACTGCCGCAGGCTGTTACCGATAAGAAAACAGAAAAAATCAATATTAAGTTAATTACATTTTTCATTAACTTTTTCATTTCTTAATAACCTTGTCTCCTTCGTTAAGACCTTCCAAAATTTCCGTTTTTGAATCTCCGATTAAGCCAATTTTAATCCACTTAACTTCTCTCATACCGTCATCGTTCATTACATAGACATAGGCTTCTTCATTAGCTTCATGAACGCATTCCGTGGGTAAGGACAAAACATCTTCTTTTAATTCGGTAGTTAATTTAATTGTACCGGTTGTACCAACCTCAATAGAAACATTATCAGGGCTTGAAATCACTTCAAATACCTGTTTATCCAAAGTCCAGGAATCTATTTCATAGGGAGTTAGCTCATAATCACCTGCCGCACTTGTATAAACAATTGTCATGGTGACAATATCGCCTTCATTAAAATAATTCATGTAGTCAGGCTCTGAAATTTCAAATAAGCAGTCAGAGCTGTCGACAATTTTCATTATCACGTCGCCTTCTTTAGAGGTGGAGCCTTCTAAATCCGACTTTAAATCCATTACAACACCATCCATAGTGGCATACAGCCTTGAATTATTTAATTCTTTTTTCTTTAATGAAAGCTCCTCTTTATCAAATTCAAGAGCATCTTTATAGCTTATTCTCTGACTTTCATAATTTTTCTCAAGCTGTGCCAATTTTTCGTTGGTTGCTTCAAGAGACTGTCCGTAATAAATATTTGCAATCCAAATATCCTGTCTGTCTAAAAGCTCCTGATTATCTAAATAGGATAATTTAAGTTCATTTTTCTTTATCTTATATTCTAGTGAATCTATTGAATTTTGCAGACTCTCTGAAGATAATTCACACAATAAATCTCCTTTTTTTACTGTATCGCCACTCTTAACGTATACCTTGTCCACATATTTACCGGTTACGTCAAAAGAAACCTCCTGTTCATTAGTCTGTACATATGTACACTTAAGCTTTTTTATTATAGAAACATCATCTATTGCTGCATAAGAAAAGGTGTAGCTCATTTCGGAAGCTTCAGTTTCAATAGCAACAGGTGGTATTTCCTCTGCTTTGCCACAGGAAGATAAAAGCAAAGCAGACATTATTAAGTTAATGATTAAAGCTCTTTTCTTCATAATCATCCTTTTAATTTGTTTTACTTTTGTATTTTATCATTTTTTGCAGAAAATTCTTATTACTTTTTGCTTTTTTCTTCTTAAATTTCAATAAAATAAAAGAGCAGTGTCCCGGAAACACTGCTCTAAATTTTATTAATGCATTAATATTTAGTTTTTAAAGAATCAAAACAAATTATTTGTTTGCTTCGTCAATGTATGTCTTCCATTCATCTCTCTTAGCATCGATAAGTTCGGAAATAACTGCAGAACCACCGATTGAATAAATGAAACCATCGTTAAGATTTAAGTTAGCTACTAAGCCGTCATATGCAACAATACCATGTTCAGCCTTCTGTAAATCTTTCCAAACATTTAAGGACTGTTCATCATACTTACCTGCTAACTGCTGAGTGTTATCAACGTAGTCTTCGTAACCGGCGGGTTCATTTGTGTAAAGATTATAAGCAAATGCAATCTTCCAAGCTTTTTCTGCATCATAGCATGAAGGAATTGCGAAAATGTTGTTAGCCCAACAGTTAACGTATGTTGTGCCCTGAGGTCCGATAGGGAATGCAACATAACCGAATTCATCCTCAGAACCGGTTAAAACGCCGCCTGAATTACCAACATATGCATCTTCAGGGAAGAATACACATTCGCCATTACATACCTGCTGCTTGTAATAATCCCATTCAGCACCTTCAGGTGAAGGCTCATCATATTTAGCAAACATATCGTTAGCCCAGTTAAGAGCTTCTAATGTGTTGGCATCTTCTACGCAGTATACATATTTACCGTCAGCATCAACTTTAACAAAGCAAGCATTGTTTGACCAAACAGCAGCCTTTGTCATGTTGCCTTCGTTAAGAGACATAGCCCAAACATCGATAACACCATCGTTATCTATATCACGCTGTACCTGTTCGCAAAGAGATTCAAATGCATCCCATGTCCAGGTGCCTGCATCATACATATCATAAATTGTCTGGTAGTCAATACCTGCTTCAGTTAAGAGACGCTTATTGAACCAGATACCGGTTCTAGGCTCAGACTTGCCTGTGCTCATAGCGTAAATAGATGAACCCTTAGAGTATAATTCATGCATCTTATTGGATGTGAATTTAGCTTCTGTGAAATCTAAGCAGTCAAGAGTAGAAAGGTCATACATGAAGCCCTGACTCATTGCTGCTGCTGATCTTGAATCAAGAGTAAATACGTAGTTATTTTCATCGCCGCCTGATGTTACATAGTCAATGAAATCCTGAGGTGTTGAACCCCAGTCAGAAATACCCATTGTCTTAATTTTGAAGTTATAGGTTTCCTGAATCCAATCTCTGTATTCCTGTCTTGCTTCTTCGTAATCATTGCTGGGTTCAGAAGCAGAACCATCACCTGACCACCAGTCACGGATGATAACTTCCATGCCGCCAAGGTCAACTGTGTTGCCGTCAGCGTCCTTAATAACTGTATAAGGGCTAACTTCTTCTTCAGGCTCTGTAACAGATTCAACTACAGATGCTTCTGTTGAAGCTTGAGTAGAAGTTTCGGTAGTGCTGGCTGTGTCGCCACAAGCTGCTGCGCTCATGGTCATAGCAGCTGCCATTGAAGCTGCTAATACTTTTTTTGCCATAGGCTTTCTCATAGTAAAAATCCTCCTTTGATTTTGCGGGATAACCCCTTATATAAAACACAAAGCGTAAAGCTTTCCGGGCGCGCTATGTGAATTATTTAATTTGTCAATGATATTCGCAATTTGCTTCGCTACTTGCTCATATAAAAGCGGCACT
>CAVIIX010000009.1:99440-99842 GCA_963643225.1 Lachnospiraceae bacterium | reverse complement strand
TTAATATATTAATAAATAATAATAATAAATCCGCAAGGATTAAAAAAAAGGGAGTTATACACATGAAACTTTTAATTTCAAAAAATAATCTTTTGAATGGTGTTAACATTGTATCAAAAGCAGTTCCTGCTAAAACTTCAATGTCTATTCTTCAATGTATTTTAATTAAAGCAGAAAAAGGAAAAATTACTTTGACTGCTAATGACGGAGAGCTTGGTATTGAAACATTTTTAGAAGGTAAAATTGAAAGAGAAGGTAAAGTTGCATTAGATGCAAAATTCTTTTCTGACATTGTAAGAAAGCTTCCTGAAAATGATGTTACCTTAGATGTTGATGATAATTTTGTTACTAAAATTATTTGTGATCAGGCTAATATTAATTTAATTGGTAAGGATGGAGATG
>CAVIIX010000009.1:0-99428 GCA_963643225.1 Lachnospiraceae bacterium | reverse complement strand
AGTTTCCAAGCCTTCCTAAGGTAAACAAAACAGATAATATTTTAATAAGTGAATTTGCTTTAAGAGAAGTAATTAAACAGACAATATTTTGTTTAGCGGATAATAATACAAATCATATGATGAATTCTGAATTATTTGAAGTAAGTAAGGATACCTTAAAGGTTGTAGCTTTGGATGGTTACAGAATTGCTTACAGAAAAATTAATTTAAAGAATACTTATAATGATATTAAGGTTATTATTCCCGGTAAAACATTAAATGAAATAAGCAGAATTTTAACAGGAGATGCAAATAAAGAAGTTGTAATGTATTTTGAAAAAAATCATGTTCTTTTTGAACTTGAAAATACAACAATTGTATCAAGACTTGTTGAAGGCCAGTATTTTAATTACGAGCAGATGCTCAACAATGATTATGAAACAAAAATTAAAATAAAAGGCAAGGATCTTTATGAAGGTATTGACAGAGGTACCTTAATGTTAAGAGAAGGTGAAAGTAAGCCTATAGTTTTTGATGTAAGTGATAGTTTTATTAATTTATCAATCAGAACAATGGTTGGTGAAATGAATGAAAAAGTATACTGCAACAAAACAGGTAAGGATATTGCAATTGCTTTCAGACCTAAATTTTTCCTTGATGTATTAAAGGTTCTTGAAGAAGATGAAATAGATATGTATTTAATTAATGCAAAGAGTCCATGCATTATTAGAAATGAAGAAGATACATATAAATATTTCATTCTTCCTGTTAATTTTATAAGATAAAGGAATAAAAATGGAAGTTATTAAATTAAGAGAAGATTATATAAAGCTTGGGCAGGCATTGAAGGCTGCAGGTTTTGTTGAAGATGGCGTTGAAGCTAAAATTGAAATACAGGAAGGTAATGTCTATGTTAATGATGAAGTAGACACACGCCGTGGCCGTAAGCTTTATGATGGAGATATTGTTTCCTTTAAAGAAAATAAAATAAAAATTGAAAAGTAAAGAAAATGTACATTAAATCAATTGAATTAAACGGCTATAGAAATTATAAAAATGTAATCGTTTATTTTGATAAGGGCACTAATATTTTATATGGGGATAATGCCCAAGGTAAAACAAACATATTAGAATCTATTTTTATGTGTGCAACTACTAAATCCCATAAAGGTGCAAAAGATAAAGAAGTAATAGGTTTTGAAGAGAATGAAGCTAAAATAACTC
The DNA here is from genome assembly GCA_963643225.1 of Lachnospiraceae bacterium. Lineage (GTDB taxonomy): Bacteria > Bacillota > Clostridia > Lachnospirales > Lachnospiraceae > UBA1258. Next base: position 98,225 of record CAVIIX010000009.1, on the reverse strand, counting down.
TTTATCTTGAAAAATTTGGGGATGAAATAAAGATTGATATGCTGCTTAGAAAAGATAAATCAAAAATAGTAGCTGTCAACGGAAGTAAAATAAAAAAAGCAACTGAATTATTAGGTATTTTAAATGTTGTTTTATTTTCGCCTGAAGATTTAAGTATTATAAAAAACGGTCCTTCTGAAAGAAGACGTTTTATAGATATGGAGCTTTGTCAGTTAGACAGTATATATTTATATAATTTATCTAAATATAATAAGATAGTTGAACAGAGAAATAAGCTTATAAAGGATTCATATTTAAATAATGAATTAATAGATACCATTAGTATTTGGGACATGCAGCTTGTTTCATATGGAAAACTTATTATTGAAAAAAGAAGAAAATTTATAGAGGAGCTTAATGAAATAATAGGTAAAGTACATTCAAAGCTTACTGATAACAAAGAAAAACTTGAAATTCATTATGAACCTGATGTTGAGCCTGAAAATTTTGAAAAGGTTTTAAATAAAAATCGTTTAAAAGATATAAAATATAAGATTACCGGAGCAGGTCCTCACAGAGACGATTTTTCTTTTTTAGTAAATAATATAGACATAAGAAAATACGGATCCCAGGGGCAGCAGCGTACAGCAGCTTTGTCTTTAAAACTTTCTGAAATAGAAATAGTAAAAAAAGTAACCGGACACGTACCTGTTTTATTAATGGATGATGTATTGTCAGAGCTTGACAGTTCAAGACAGAATTATCTTTTAAATATAATAGGTGATATACAGACAATAATTACCTGTACCGGTTTAGATGATTTTATAAATAATAATTTTAAGATTAACAAAGTAATTAAGGTAGTAAAAGGAACAGTTTCTTTTTAAAAATAGGAGAAAATATGGCAAACGAACCTGTTAAAGAATATGGCGCCGATCAAATCCAGATATTGGAAGGACTTGAAGCTGTAAGAAAAAGACCAGGTATGTATATAGGTACAACTGCAAGCCGTGGTCTTCATCATTTGGTTTATGAAATTATTGATAATTCAATAGACGAAGCCTTGGCAGGCTTTTGTACACATATTGAAGTTATTATTAATGACGATAATTCACTTAGTGTTATTGATAATGGACGTGGTATTCCTGTTGGTATAAACAAAAAAGCAGGTATACCTGCTGTTGAAGTTGTATTTACCATTCTTCATGCAGGCGGTAAATTTGGTGGTGGAGGATATAAGGTATCAGGTGGTCTTCACGGCGTAGGTGCTTCTGTTGTAAATGCATTGTCTGAATGGCTTGAAGTTGAAATTAAGCAGGGTGGAAAGATTTATAAACAGCGCTATGAAAGAGGACATTCTGTTTATGCTTTAAAAGAAATAGGCACCTGTCCTATAGAAGAAACAGGTACAAAGGTTACTTTTCTGCCGGATAAGCTTATTTTTACAGAAACTACAATTTTTGATTTTGATATTATTAAATCAAGAATTCGTGAAATGGCTTTCTTAACAAAAGGCTTACGTATTTCCTTAAGAGATGACAGAACTGAAGAACATGCACGTTCTTTAGTTACCGACAGTATGATTGAAGAAGCAAAAGAAGCTGCTATTGGAAAAGAGGACGGAGATGAACAGATAGATAAGCTTTTAAACAGAGCTTTTTCAGACGTTTTAGAAGAAAAGAAAGAAAAGAAGGAAGTTTCTTTCTGCTATGAAGGCGGAATTAAGGAATATGTTCAATATTTAAATACAAGTAAAGAAGCTTTATATTCTGATATTTTGTATTTTGAAGGCGAAAAGAACGGTGTTTATGTTGAAATAGCAATGCAGCATAACGATTCCTATAATGAAAGCATCTTCACATATGTAAATAATATTAATACACCTGAAGGAGGTACTCATTTACAGGGTTTTAGAAATGCCTTAACAAAAACCTTTAACGATTATGCAAGAGGAGGAAAACTTTTAAAGGATAATGAACAGAACCTTACAGGTGAAGATATAAGAGAAGGTTTAACTGCTATTGTAAGCGTTAAGATAGAAGATCCTCAGTTTGAAGGTCAGACAAAGCAAAAGCTTGGTAACTCTGAAGCAAGAGGTGCGGTAGACAGTATTTTATCAGAAAAGCTTACTATTTATTTAGAGCAGAATCCTGCGGTAGGTAAGACAATTTGTGATAAATCGATACTTGCATCACGAGCAAGAGAGGCAGCAAGAAAAGCAAGAGAACTTACCAGAAGAAAAACGGCGTTGGATGTAGGAGCTTTACCTGGTAAGCTTGCAGACTGTTCCGATAAGGATCCTAAAAACTGTGAAATTTATATAGTCGAAGGAGATTCTGCAGGTGGCTCTGCAAAGAAAGCAAGAAACAGAGCAACTCAGGCAATTTTACCTTTAAGAGGTAAGATTTTAAATGTTGAAAAAGCTCGTCTTGACAGAATTTATGATAATGCAGAAATTAAGGCAATGATTACTGCTTTTGGTACGGGTATTCATGATGAATTTGATATTGAAAAATTAAGATATCACAAAATTATTCTCATGACTGATGCCGATGTTGACGGAGCACATATTGCAACTTTACTGCTTACCTTTATATACAGATTTATGCCGGGATTAATTAAGGCAGGTCATGTATATTTAGCACAGCCTCCGCTATATCAGTTAAAGAAAAATAATAAAGTCTGGTATGCATACTCAGATGATGAATTAAATAAAATTCTTAATGAAGCAGGCAGAGATTCAAATAACAAGATTCAGCGTTATAAGGGTCTTGGTGAAATGGATGCTGAACAGCTTTGGGATACTACAATGGATCCTGAACACAGAATTTTATTAAGAGTAAATATGGATGAAGAATCTCAGTCTGAATTAGACTTAACCTTTACAACTCTTATGGGTGATAAGGTAGAGCCAAGACGTGATTTCATCGAAGCAAATGCAAAATTTGTTAAAAACCTTGATATTTAAGTTTTTTAAAGATTTTAGGGAGAAAAAATGGACGATTCTATTTTTGACAATGCACCTGAATATGACAAAATTCATGAGGTTGACTTAAAGAAAACCATGGAGTCATCCTACATTGACTATGCTATGAGTGTTATTGCTGCCAGAGCATTGCCTGATGTAAGAGATGGTTTAAAGCCTGTTCAAAGACGTGTTCTTTATTCTATGATTGAATTAAATAACGGTCCGGATAAGCCTCATCGTAAAAGTGCCCGTATCGTAGGTGATACAATGGGTAAATATCACCCACACGGTGATTCTTCAATTTACGGTGCTTTGGTATACATGGCTCAAGAATGGTCGTTAAGATATCCTCTTATTGACGGTCATGGTAACTTTGGTTCTGAGGATGGCGACGGTGCTGCAGCAATGCGATACACGGAAGCTAGACTTTCGAAGATTTCAATGGAATTACTTGCCGATCTTAATAAAGATACGGTTGATTTTGTTCCAAACTTTGATGAAACCGAAAAAGAACCTACAGTTTTACCAAGCCGCTACCCTAACCTTTTGGTAAACGGTACTACCGGTATTGCAGTAGGTATGGCTACCAATATTCCTCCTCATAATTTAAGAGAAGTAATTAAAGCTGTTGTTAAAATTATTGATAATCGTATCGAAGAAGACAGAGATACTGATATTGATGAAGTGCTTCAAATTGTAAAAGCTCCAGATTTTCCTACAGGTGCAGTTATTTTAGGTACAAGAGGCTGTGAAGAAGCATACAGAACAGGTCGTGGCAAAATAAAAGTAAGAGCGGTATCAGATATCGAAGAAATGCCTAACGGCAAGAGTAGAATTATCGTAACCGAGCTTCCATATCTTGTAAATAAAGCCAGGTTAATTGAAAAAATTGCTGAGCTTGTAAAAGAAAAGAAAATTGACGGTATTACAGATTTACGGGACGAAACTTCAAGAGAAGGAATGAGAATCGTAATCGAATTAAGAAGAGATGTGAATGCAAATGTAGTGCTTAATAAGCTTTATAAGCATACACAGCTTCAGGATTCCTTTGGCGTTATAATGTTAGCCTTAGTTAATAATGAACCAAAGGTATTAAATCTTCTTGAAATGCTTAAATATTACCTTAAGCATCAGGAGGATGTTGTAACCCGTCGTACCAGATATGAATTAAATAAGGCAGAAGAGAGAGACCATATTTTACAGGGCTTACTTATTGCTTTAGATAATATCGACGAAGTAATTACAATTATAAGAGGAAGTGCCAATACTTTGGAAGCCAAGGATAATCTTATTCAGAGATTTTCTTTAACTGATGCTCAGGCTCAGGCAATTGTAGATATGAGACTGAGAGCGTTAACAGGCTTAGAGAGAGAAAAGTTGAATGCCGAGCATGAAGAATTAATAAAATTAATTGATCACTTAAAAGCAATTCTTTCAGATGAAAAGCTTTTACTCGGTGTAATTAAAACAGAAATTCAGGAAATTTCCGATAAATACGGTGACGACCGTCGTTCACAGATAGGTCAGGATGAATTTGACATTGTAGATGAAGATTTGATTCCTGATGAAAATGTAGTAATTGCCTGCACAAATTTAGGCTATATCAAGCGTATGACTGTAGACAATTTCAAAGCTCAGAATCGTGGCGGCGTCGGTATTAAGGGAATGAATACAATTGATGAAGATTTCATAAGAGATTTACTTATGACTAATACTCACGGTTACGTTTTATTCCTTACAAATTTAGGAAGAGCCTACAGATTAAAGGTTTATGAAATTCCGGAAGCAAGCCGTACTGCAAGAGGTACCGCAATGGTGAACCTTTTACAGTTAGGTCCAGGAGAAAAGGTTAATGCCATTATTCCTGTAGAAAGTTTTGCAGATGATAAAAGTCTTTTCTTTGTTACACAGAAGGGAATAGTTAAGAAGACTCCTTTAATTGATTTTGCGAATATAAGAAGAAACGGATTAAATGCAATCAATTTAAGAGAAGACGACAGATTAATTGAAGTTAAGACTACCTCTAAGGATGATAAAGTATTTATTGTCACAAGAAAAGGTATGTGTATTGAATTTAATGAAGAAGAAGTACGTCCGTTAAGCAGAGCGGCTACAGGTGTTAAAGGTATTGAACTTGATGATGACGATGATGTAATCGGAATGCAGCTTGATCACCAGGGTGATTCATTACTCTTTGTATCTGAAAACGGTATTGGAAAGCGTACAAATATAGAAGATTTCAGAATTCAGCACAGAGGTGGTAAAGGTCTTAAGTGCTATAAGATTAATGAAAGAACCGGTGAGCTTGTAGGCGTAAAGGCTGTTAATGATAATCACGAAATTATGATGATTACAACTCAGGGTATCATTATTCAGATAAGAATGGGTGAATTAAAAGAAATCAGCCGAAACACTTCAGGCGTTAAGCTTATGGAACTTAGAAACGGAGTAAAGATAGCTAAGATTGCAAAGGTAAGAACAGGTCTTGGTCTTGATGAATCCGTAGTTGAAGATTTAAATACTTCTGAAGAGGAATATGAATCGGAAGTTAATGAAGAAGAATAAGAAGAATAAAAAATTTCCCTGGTGCATTGCACCGGGGAAATTAAATAAACGGAGGTATTTTATGTTTGATGAAAATTGTTCCTATTGTGCAGAAGGAGCACTTGTAGAAAAATTTGGTATTAAAATATGCGAGCTTAAGGAATCAAAGGTTTATCTTTTTAAGGAGCAGAGTCATATAGGAAGATGTATTGTTGCCAATAAAAAGCATGTAAGTGAAATAACTGAATTGACTCCAAAAGAAAGAGCAGCCTACATGGAAGATATAAATCATGTATCTGAAGCAATTCACAAGGCGTTTAATCCTGATAAAGTAAATTACGGAGCATACGGTGACACAGGTCATCACCTTCATTTTCATCTTGTACCGAAATATAAAGATGAATTTGAATGGGGCGGCGTATTTTTAATGGATCCTAAACAGAAGACTTTAACTGATGAAGAATATAGTAAAATTATAGAAGAAATAAAGAAATATTTATAAAAGCTAAAAAGCACCAACTGCCTTTAGGCAGAGGGTGCTTTTTAACTAGGTGCTGGGTTATAAGCCCAGTACCTAGTAAGGCACGTAGTGCCGCTTTTATATGAGCAAGTAGCGAAGCGAATTGCGAATATCATTGACAGAAGCTAAAAAGCACCAACTGCCTTTAGGCAGAGGGTGCTTTTTAACTAGGTGCTGGGTTATAAGCCCAGTACCTAGTAAGGCACGTAGTGCCGCTTTTATATGAGCAAGTAGCGAAGCGAATTGCGAATATCATTGACAGAAGCTAAAAAGCACCAACTGCCTTTAGGCAGAGGGTGCTTTTTAACTAGGTGCTGGGTTATAAGCCCAGTACCTAGTAAGGCACGTAGTGCCGCTTTTATAAATCAAAGTAATACAAATCCTTTTTTTTCCATTTTTTTGATTTTCTTTTTTTATTTTTCTTGGTGGCTCTGTAGGAAGGGCCAGGTTCATATTTTTTACGCTTTTTCCAGCGCATTGCAGCTTTGCGCCTTTCTGCGAAATGGTAATTTGATAAAATCTTACGAATAAGGGTAATTAAAAGTATTAAAATAAATAAAGCAACTACTCCGTAAATAATGTAATTAATATAAATAAATACAGTTTCTTCCTCTGATTCTTTTGAATCATCGATTTCAGGATTTGTTTCATCAAAGACGAAGGCTGTATCGTTTTTCTTTGAAAAATAAATATTTGCCTTACCTAAAAACACATTATCATAGGAATAATTAACGGTGGCAATTAAATTATCATTCGATTCATTCGTGTTTAAAGAAAGAGAAGAAGATAATTCATTAAAGGTAAGTGTCTTAGGTAAAATAACTGTGGCGTTTGAATCAAGTGAAATAACACTTGAACAGTCACCAAAAACAGCTGAATCTGAATGAAAGAAGGTTTCGTCTGTTACTATGTATTTTTTTTCGTATTCAGAAACCTTTATTTTTTCAAAGTTTGAAAAGCCGTAATCAAGTAAGGTGTTTGTGTCATCATACTGGTAAGGTGTTTCTTCCATCATTACAACGGCTATTAATTTCATACCGTTTCTTTCTGCACATGTAACCAAAACATTTCTTGATTCATCCGTGTAGCCTGTTTTTGAACCAATTAAACCTTCACAGAATTTTCTTCCCTTTAAAAAATAATTGGTGGAGCCTAAATACATATCGTCAGGCTGATATTCTGTAGGATACCAGTGATATTCTGTAGAACGGCATATTTTTGATAAAAGCTCATTTTTAAAAAATTCCTTTGCTATTAAAGTAAGATCATATGCGGTTGTGTAGTGATCTTCATCGGTATAGCCGTGGGCATTTGTAAAATTAGTGGCTGTACACCCCAGTTCTTTTGCCCGATTATTCATTAATTTAACAAAGGTATCAATATCTCCCGATACGTATTCTGCTACTGCATTAGAAACTTCATTGGCAGATACTACTAAGATTCCGTAGAGACATTCTTCAAGAGTCATCTTTTCGCCCACATCCATTCCCATTTTGGATGCATCCCATGGAACTGTCATGACCGCATCGTAGGAAAAAGAAACAAGGTCGTTAAGATTAGCATCTTCTTTTTCCATTGCAAGCAGACAGGTCAAAAGCTTTGTGGTGCTTGCAGGATACATTTTTTCATAAGCGTTTTTTTCATATAAAATAACTCCGGTGTCTGCATCCATTAAAAGTGCTGAGTACGCACTGACAGAAGGACCAACCGGCCAGTTGTTAATTTCGTTTGATTGAATGGGTAAAAGCTTCTGAGCTGTCATATCCGCTTCCATTGCATATGAAGAGAGCGGAGAGAATATTATTGCGGCAGCCAAAGAAAAGCTGAAAACCCTTGTTAAAAAGCCTTTTTTCATAAAAATCCTCACATTTAAGGACATTATACCATTTTTTCGTTGACAGAGAAAAAAAGATTATGTATCATTCAATTTGAGGCTTTAAATAGTTAAAGCACGAAATTCTGGAGAGACTCGAAATTTTAGAGCGCCGAAGGTGTAAGGTGAAACTTACCGATCTCTCAGGCAAAAGGACAGGAGAAAAGACATGTTAAACACAATTTTAGGAAAAGTCGATGACTTTGTATGGGGCGTTCCGTTAATCGTCCTAATCATGGCAGTAGGTTTATTACTTACTATCAGATCCGGCGGAATTCAATTCCGTAAGCTTTTTAAGGCTTTCAAATTTGCATTTTCAAAACAGGAAACTGAAGAGGAAGGCGAAGTAAGCAGTTTTGGTGCATTATGTACTGCATTATCCGCTACTATTGGTACAGGTAACATCGTAGGAGTCGCTACTGCAATCTGTGCAGGTGGACCGGGTGCATTATTCTGGATGTGGGTTGCAGCTTTACTTGGTACAGCTACAAAATATGCAGAATGTTTACTTGCCACAAAATTCAGAACTGTTGATGAAAATGGTCATGTACTTGGCGGACCCTTTTACTACATTGAAAAAGGTATGGGTTCAAAATGGAAATGGCTTGCTAAATTATTTGCCTTCTTTGGTGTACTTGCAGGATTAATGGGTATTGGTACTATTACTCAGATTAACGGTATTACAACTGCAGCAGAAAACTTCTTTGATGAAGAGCAGTCACATATTGCATTACGCATCGGTGGTATGGATTATACCTGGTCTACAGTAATTGTAGGATTAATTGTAACAGTATGTGTTGCTTTGGTAGTAATCGGCGGTTTAAAGAGAATTTCAAAGGTTTCAGAAGTTATTGTTCCCTTTATGGCAGTTATTTATATTGTTGCAGCACTTGTATTAATAGGATGCAACGTAAGCAGAATTCCTGCTGCTTTCAAAGAAATTTTTGAAAGTGCATTTGGCTTAAGAGCTGCAGCAGGTGGTGCTCTTGGTGCGATGCTTATGGCCATGCAGAAGGGTGTTGCAAGAGGTATCTTTTCAAACGAAGCCGGTTTAGGTTCAGCTCCCATCGCCGCATGTGCAGCAAAGATTGAGTCTCCTGCAAAGCAGGGACTTATCTCCATGACAGGTACAATAATTGATACATTAATCGTATGTACCATGACAGGTTTATCAATTGTTATTACAGGAGCACAGAATACAGGTCTTTCAGGTGCAGCCGTTACAGACTATGCATTCCAGAACGGTTTAAGCTTTTTACCAGGAAAGACGGCTTCCTTTATATTAATGCTTTGTTTAATATTCTTTGCATTCACCACAATTCTTGGCTGGGATTATTATTCAGAAAGATGTCTTGAATATCTGGTTGGCAACAAGAAGGGTGCATTAATGACCTTTAAGTGGTTATACATTGTAGCAGTTTTTGTAGGTCCTTACCTCACAGTATCTGCTGTTTGGACAATCGCCGATATCTTTAACGGACTGATGGCACTTCCTAACTTAGTTGCTTTGATTGCTTTAAGCGGTGTAATTGCTTCCGAAACAAAGCTTTATTTAGATAAATTGAAAAGCGAAAAATAAATGTGATATAATAAGCCGATGCGAAAGCATCGGCTTATTTTTTTTACCACATAGGAAATTGCATTGCAATTCCCTATGTGGTAAAAAAAGGCACTACGTGCCAATGATGCGCACTCGCGCGTAAGGTATATGTCGCTAAGATGACCGCACCCGGTGCGAGAGTTTCGCAAGCGAAACTCTTTTTTGTGAAGGAAGTATTTTATGAGACTTAGAAACATAAGAGGAGCAGGAGACGTAATTGAAAGCAGTGAATACGTCATTAATGACCCTAAGGTTTTAAAAGGAAACTGGAAAACCGTATTTTTAAATGAAAATCCAATATTTATTGAAATAGGTATGGGAAAGGGCAAATTCATAATAGAAAATGCCATTAAAAATCCAGATAGAAATTATATAGGAATAGAAAGATATACAAGTGTACTTTTAAGAGCTGTTCAGAAAATGGATGCCTTAGAAAAGCCTCCGTCTAATTTAAAATTCATATGTATGGATGCTGTTGAAATAGAGGAAGTATTTGAGGAAGGCGAAGTAGACAAGATTTATTTAAATTTTTCTGATCCCTGGCCCAAGGACAGACACGCCAAGAGACGTCTTCCTTCAAGAGAATTTTTAGGACGCTTTGATAAGATACTTAAGAAAACGGGAGACCTTGAATTTAAAACAGATAACCGTGCTTTATTTGATTTTGCATTGGAGGAGCTTAAGCCAGCAGGCTGGAAAGCAAAGGTGGTAACCTACGACCTTCATAATGACGATAACCTTAAAATAGGAAACATTATGACAGAATATGAAGAAAAGTTTTCATCCATGGGAAATCCTATATGTAAATATATTATCTACAGATAATAATTTTTAAAAATTCGTTAATTGTATAGTAATATGCTAATTGTGTATTATTTTAACCCAAAACGGAGATTAAAAAATATGCTTGCTACATTAATACCTTTGTTTAATGAAAATATGGAAGTTAAGGCGTTTTCTTTATTTGCACAGAAAGAAAACCAGCTGTTAAATCCAAGCTTATTAGGTACAGGAATGAATGACGGTGCCGGTATAATAAGTGGCTTAGAGGTTATAGAAAATACAGGTATTGAGACTCTTTCAGAGGATGCCGACATTTTCGTGCCGGTTAATAACATTTCGCTTTTTGCGGACATTGAAGAACAGTGTAAGGCACAAAGCGACAGAATTGTTATTTTAATAGATAAATCCGTTAAGCCCGAAGAAGCATATTTAAAGAGAATTGACGAGCTAAGAAAGAAAAAATATCGCTTTGCTGTAAGAAAGTTGTATGTGGCAGACTTTGAAGATTATAAAAAAATCCTTAAGAAGATGGACTTTATTCTTTTAGATTATAAGAGAATAGAAATCTCAAAGGCAAAGATCTATTTTTCAAAGCTTTATCCTAATGTAAAGCTTGTGGCAGGTAATATTGAAAGCGTAGAAATTTATGAAAAGCTTAAAAAGAGCGGTGGCTATTCTTTATACGAAGGAGACTTTTACAGACTTCCGGTTACAAAGGGAGATAAGAAAATTGCTCCCGTTAAGGCAACCTATATAGAGCTTTTAAATACGGTTAATAAAGAAGATTACGATATTGCGGATGCTGCAGACGTAATAGGAAGAGATACTGCACTTGTGGTATTGCTTTTAAAGATGGTAAACAAAATGACCGTTAACAAGGGCATTACCACTATCAGGCATGCAGCTGCAATGTTAGGACAGCGTGAATTAAAAAAATGGATTAACACTGCTGTAGCAGAAAAGCTTTGTGAAGATAAGCCAAGCGAGATTACAAGAGTATCGCTAATAAGAGCAAAGTTTGCAGAGAACCTTGCACCGATTTATGAGATGGCAGGACAGTCAAGTGAACTTTTCCTTATGGGACTTTTCTCAGTGCTTGACATTATTTTAAATAAATCCATGAATGAAGCTTTAACCATGGTAAAGATTTCAAAACCCATTGAAGACGCCTTGCTACGTAACAAGGGTTCTTTTGCAGAAGTACTTGATTTTATAAAACAGTACGAGAAAGCAAACTGGGAGGAAATCTCAAGAAGGATGGTTTTAGAGGGCATCGATATGAAGGATGTATATGATGCTTATCTTGATGCACTACGCTGGTACAGAGATCTTTTTAAGGAATAAATAAAGAAAACCTAAAAAATAGGCCATTTTTTGGTCTATTTTTTTTAACCTATATGAAATTGAAATTGCGTTACAATTCCATATAGGTTAAAAAAGGCACTACGTGCCAATGATGCGCACTCGCGCGTAAGGAATATGTCGCCAAGGCGATTTTTATTATTAATGCACTTTACAAAATGATTTTATTGTGCTAATATGCTAAAGCATTAAATCAATGAAAGGAAAATAATTATGAAAAAATTTTTAGCAATTTTACTTAGCACATTAATGGTTTTATCCTTAACAGCTTGCGGTTCAAGCAAGGAAGCAACTAAGTTTGTAATGGGTATCGATCCTGAATATCCCCCCTTCAGCTATTTAGGCGATGATGGTGAGTACACAGGTTTTGACGTAGAAATCTGTAAGGCTGCTTGTGAAAAGCTTGGTTATGAATTCGAAATCTTTGCAGTTAACTGGGATGAAAAATTAATCCAGCTTGATGCTGATGAATGTGACTGCGTATGGTCAGGTATGACAATTCTTGATTCCATGAAGGAAGAAGGATACGTTATCTCTACTCCTTATTTTGACAATACTCAGGTACTTGTAGTAAAGGCAGATGCAGGCATTACAACTTCTACAGATCTTGCCGGCAAGGCAGTAGCTGTTCAGCTTGGTACTTCAGGTGAAGAATTACTTAATAACGACCTTGCTGACTGGTCTGCAACCTTCAGCAATACCGTTACCTGTGACAGCTTCTTAAAGTGCTTTACAGAATTAGGCGGTGGTGCTGTTGATGCAGTATTTGTTGACTATCCTGTTGCTACTTCTTATGTTTCAGAAAACGAAGGCTACGTAATCATCGATGAAAATCTTGGTGGTGAGCAGTACGGTATTGCTTTCCGTTCTACAGATCAGGCTCTTTGCGACGCAATCGAAGGCGCTGTAGCTGAATTAGTTAAAGAAGGCACCTATGCAGAAATCGCTGCAAAATATCCCGATATTGACTCAGCAAGCCTTTCTTTATTAAAATAATTTGTAACTATTTAAAGCCATGCAAAACTGCTTTCTTAGAAGGCATGTCTATAAGCAGATAAGCAGTTTTACATGGCGTATTAACCACATGAGCAAAAGTAAGTCTCGCAGTGTCGCTTTTATATGAGCAGGTAGCGAAGTGGAATGCGAATATTATTGACAATAATCAAGAACTAAAAACTCATCCCGGAGGTGCATTATACGCTTTCGGGAATAAGTATATTAATGAAACACTTTCCTTAATCAAGAAAATGAGGTATTTATGTCTTTAATCACAATGATATTGAAAATGTCTGAAGGCCTGGGAAGAACTTGTGCAATTTTCTTCCTTACTTTGATTTTTTCTCTTCCTTTAGGTATTATCGTAGCTTTGCTGCGTATGAGCAAAAACAAAATTGTATCAGGGATTACACGTTTTATTATTTCCGTTTTAAGAGGCACTCCCTTAATGCTTCAGTTGCTTGCGGTAACCTATGGTCCTTATTATATTTCAAAGAGCCTGGGTTTTATTGAAATAAATGTAGCAAGAAACAAACTTATTCCGGTTGTTATAGCATTTGCAATAAACTATGCTGCCTATTTTGCAGAAATCTACAGAGGCGGTATTGAATCAATATCAAAGGGACAGTATGAGGCAGCAGAAGTCTTAGGGTATACTAAAACACAGACCTTTTTAAAAATCATTCTGCCTCAGGTAATCAAGAGAATTATGCCGAGTATCACCAATGAAGTGGTTACTCTGGTTAAGGATACATCAATGGCATTTACGGTTTCCTATCAGGAGATGTTTACAATCGGCAAACAGATTGCAAATTCCCAGACCAGTTTTATGCCTTTTGTAGTAGCAGGTGTCTTCTATTTTGTATTTAATGCGATAGTAGACTTTATCATGGGCAAGGTAGAAAAGTCCATGCAGTATTATAAATAGGAGGTTTAGTCATGATTCTTGAAATGAAAAATATCGAAAAACATTTTGAAGACTGTGAAGTACTTCATGATATAAGCCTTTTTGTAGACAGCGGTGAAGTAGTAAGTATTATCGGTCCTTCGGGTTCTGGTAAAACAACGCTTTTAAGATGTGCTACCTTGCTTGAAAAGATTAATAAGGGTTCTATTCAGTATTTAGATACAGAAGTTGCAAAAACAGTAGAGGGTAAGGCAGTATATTTACCTAAAAAGGAAATCACAAAGGTAAAGAGCTATTTCGGCCTTGTGTTTCAGCAGTTTAATCTGTTTCCTCATTATTCTATTTTAAAGAACATATGCGATGCTCCAATAAATGTTCAGAAAAGAGATTCAGAAGAGGTAAAACAGGAAGCTTATGCTCTGTTAAAGAAAATGGGACTCGAAGATAAGGCAGAGGCATATCCCTGCCAGCTTTCTGGAGGACAGCAGCAGAGAGTTGCAATTGCAAGAGCACTTGCCTTAAAGCCAGACATTTTATTTTTCGATGAGCCTACATCAGCTTTAGATCCGGAGCTTACTATAGAGGTTCTCAAGATTATCCGTCAGCTTGCAGAAGAAAAGATGACTATGGTAATTGTTACCCATGAAATGTCATTTGCAAGAGCAGTATCAAACAGAGTAGTATTTATGGATGGTGGATATATTGTAGAAGAAGGAAATCCGGAGGAAGTCTTTGGTAACCCAAAGCAGGAACGTACAAAGCAGTTTTTAAGGAGTTATGAACAGTAATGGATGTAAAGTATATTATGTGTAATCCTACAGGCAACATTACAGCGTTGGTGGAAACAAATGTGTCAGAGGATAAGCATGTAGAAATCGCCAATATGATATTAAAGAAAGAGCCTACTTGCGAACAGGTAGGCTTTCTTTTGCCTTCAATGGAAGATTCTGATATTACTTTAAAAATGGCGGGTGGTGAATTTTGCGGAAACGCCACTATGTCAACGGCAGCATATTACTGCAAAAGAAATGGAATAGAAAAAAAGTCTGTTAAAGTAAAGGTTATAAATACGAAAGGCTTAGTAAACGTAGATATTGAAAAAAGAGACTCAAATTTTTATGGCACGATAGAAATGCCGAAGCCTTTAGGAATTAAGGAAGAAAAATTTGTCTTTGAAAATCATAATTATTTTTATCCTACAGTAAGCTTTAATGGAATTTCTCATATTATTATTGAAGATGATGTACCTGTATATATGCCGGAAGCCTGCATTAAAATGTGGTGCGATACTTTAAAAACAAGTGCTGTTGGCTTAATGCTGTTAAGTAAAGATAAAAAGAGCCTTAGACCGTTAGTATATGTTAAAAATCCAGAGACCTTAGTATGGGAAAGTTCCTGTGCCAGTGGTACTACAGCAGTAGGTGCATATTTTTCAAAAAAGCTTTCAAAATCTGTAACAATGGAGCTTTCAGAGCCCGGTGGTAAACTAATGGTAGAAACAAGGGAAGACGGAAGTATTTATTTAACAGGGGTGGTAGCCTTTTAAAAGACTTGCGATATTGACAAAAACAGGGCTGTAGGGTAAAATCGTTCTTACTTGGAGTTTAAAGCCATCGGGGTGTGGCTCAGGTTGGTAGAGCGCCACGTTCGGGACGTGGAGGTCGTGGGTTCGAATCCCGTCACTCCGATTAAAAGGGAATTTTTAAGGCGATTAGGGGAGTATACTTTATCAGGATTTTTATCCTAGTACATCTTGAGGAGGTAAAGCTCATGGTAACGCCTTATGTTATTACCGATGACGGCGAGTTGTACGTGACGGATTCAAGGTATGAAAATACCTTGGATGTTGTCGTACAGCACATGAGGGCATGCAAATTTACCGATGAAGAAATCATGCACATGACGCATGTTACGAAAGAATTCATCGATGATGTATGTAAGCCCAAAAAAAAATTCAAAACTAAATAATGTATGGGTTGAAAGCTTTCGGTTATCCGGAAGCTTTCAACATTTATGAAGAAATATTACTTATAAGCAAATCTTATAATAAATATAAATAAATAAAATGTAATTATATCTTTTCTTCTGCAGAAACTGCCTTTATAATAAGTCTGTAATTAAGACAATGGCGCCATGGCGCAGAATGGAGTAAAAAATGGAAAGACTTGTTGGAACAGTTTCGAGAGGTATCAGAGGTCCCATCATCAGAGAAGGGGATGATCTTGTAAAGATTGCAGTTGACAGCGTGCTTGCTGCTGCAGAGAGTGAAGGCTTTTCACTTCGCGACAGAGATGTTATAGCACTTACCGAATCAATCGTTGCAAGAGCTCAGGGTAATTATGCTTCTGTTGATGATATTGCAAAGGATGTTAAGGCAAAGCTTGGCGGAGAAACCGTTGGTGTTATCTTCCCTATTCTTTCAAGAAACCGTTTTGCGATTAACTTAAAGGGTATCGCAAGAGGCTGCAAGAAGATTGTATTGATGCTTTCTTATCCCAGCGATGAAGTAGGAAACGCTCTTTTAACCTATGACCAGCTTGATGAAGCAGGTGTTAATCCCTATTCAGACGTTCTTTCCTTAGAAAAATACAGAGAATTATTCGGTGAAAATAAGCATGAGTTTACAGGTGTTGACTATGTTCAGTACTATTCAGACATTATCAAGGCTGAAGGCGCTGAAGTAGAAGTAGTATTTGCAAACCAGGCTAAGACAATTCTTAACTACACAGACTGTGTAATTAACTGTGACATTCATACAAGAGTACGTACCAAGAGAATTTTAAAAGAGAACGGTGCTAAGGTTGTATGTGGTCTTGATGATATTATGACTTCCTCAATTGACGGAAGCGGCTATAATGAAAAGTACGGTTTACTTGGTTCAAACAAGTCTACCGAAAATAAGATTAAATTATTCCCCAAGGAATGCAAGCAGCTTGTTCTTGATATTCAGTCAGAAATCATGAAGAAGACCGGCAAGCACGTTGAAGTTATGGTATACGGCGACGGAGCCTTCAAGGATCCTCAGGGCAAGATCTGGGAACTTGCAGATCCGGTTGTATCTCCTGCATTTACGGACGGACTTATCGGCACTCCCAATGAATTAAAGCTTAAATATCTTGCTGATAATGATTTTGCAAATCTTTCAGGCGAGGCATTAAAGCAGGCTATTTCCGAAAGTATTAAAACTAAGGACGGAAATCTCAAGGGCAATATGGCTTCACAGGGCACAACACCCAGACAGCTTACAGACCTTATAGGTTCACTTTGTGATTTAACTTCAGGTTCCGGTGATAAGGGTACACCTATTATTCTTATTCAGGGTTACTTTGATAACTACACAAACGACTAAAAGTATTCAAGCCTGCGGATACAACCGCAGGCTTTTTTCTTCTTTTGATAAGAGTTTTATGGTATAATAAAAATTTAGAGGTGGCTTATGAATTTGGAAGATTATTGCGTAGTTATAGGAGGAGTTAACGTGGACATAGGCGGTAAGCCGGATGCCCCTTTAATTCCAAAGGATTCAAATCCCGGCAGAATTTTTACTTCTCTTGGAGGGGTAGGAAGAAACATTGCTCACAATATGAAGCTTTTAGGCCTTAATGTTCATCTTATTACGGCACTTGGTGAAGATGAACACGGTAAGAGGATTAAAGAAAGCTGCAAAAATCTCGGAATTGATATTTCAGGATATTGCAGCTGTCCTAATGAGGCTACGTCATCATATTTGTTTATTGCAGATAAGGACGGAGATATGTCCATTGCAATTTCAGATATGAATATATATAAAAACATTACTCCTGAATATCTTGATACAAGAATGAATGAAATAAACAAGGCTAAGCTTGTGGTGATAGACACTAACATTCCTACAGAGAGCATTGCTTATTTGACTAAAAAGTGTAAGGTTCCTATTTTTGCAGATCCCGTATCCTGTACAAAGGCTGCAAGATTATTACCTTCTCTTTCAAGTCTATATGCTGTTACTCCCAATTCCCTGGAAACAAGAATTTTAACGGGTGTAAAGCCGGATTGCGAGGAAGCCTTAGAAAATGCCGTAAGGATATTTTTAGAGGCAGGCATAAAGAAAATTTTTATTTCTCTTGGGGCTGACGGCGTATATGTGGCAGATAAAAACGAAAGCATGCATTTAAGAAATTTACCCTGTAAAATCGTAAATGCTACAGGAGCAGGAGATGCAATGATGGCAGGCTTTGCATATGCTTTTGTTAACGGAAGGTCTCTAAAGGAAACAGCTTTAATAGGGCTTGCGGCAGCAGCCATTTCTTTGGAAGGCAGCGGTACGATCAATGAAAAAATGAGTGAAGAGGCGGTTTTAAAAAGAGTCGGCCTTGAAAATTAAAATCATGAAAGAAGGACTTAAAATGGAATTTAACAAATATTTGGATGTAGCTTTAGAGGTAAGGGAAGCGCTTGCAGCAGGTAAGCCTGTGGTAGCACTTGAGTCTACAATTATTTCACACGGAATGCCCTATCCTAAAAACGTAGAAACAGCTCTTAACGTAGAAAGGGTAATAAGAGATAACGGAGCGGTTCCTGCTACTATCGCAATTATAGGAGGCCGACTTAAGGCAGGTCTTTCAAAAGAAGAAATAGAATATTTAGGTAAAACAGGCCAGAAGGTTACAAAGGTATCAAGAAGAGATTTGCCTGTAATCGTGGCAAAGGGAATGGATGGTGCCACAACCGTTGCTACAACAATGATTATTGCTGCAATGGCAGGCATTAAGGTATTTGCTACAGGCGGCATCGGTGGCGTGCACAGAGGTGCTGAAACTACAATGGATATTTCGGCCGACCTTGAAGAACTTTCAGAGACTCCAGTACTTGTAGTGTGTGCAGGAGCAAAGGCAATTCTTGATTTAGGATTAACATTAGAATATCTTGAAACAAAGGGTGTGCCCGTAATAGGTTACGGTACCGAAGAATTACCTGCGTTTTACTCAAGAAAGTCAGGCTTTAAGGTAGATTACAGACTTGATACACCAAAGGAAGTAGCCGCTGCCTTCAAGGCAAAATATGATTTAAACATGAAAGGCGGCATGCTTGTTACAAATCCAATTCCAAAGGAATATGCCATGGACGATACGATTATAAACAAGGCTATCGATCAGGCGATTAAAGAAAGTGTAGAGCAGGGTATAAAGGGTAAGGCTACAACACCTTTCCTGCTTGCAAGAGTTGTGGAGCTTACAGGCGGCGATTCACTTGAATCAAATATTCAGCTTGTATATAACAATGCAAAGGTTGCAGCATTAACGGCAGCTGAGCTAGCGAAGATGTAAGATTACTACTTACGCGCGAGTGCACATCAATGGCACGCAGTGCCTTTTTACCATATATGAAAAAAAGGAGCCGCTATGCAAGCGGCTCCCTTGTAGAATTTTAAATTACTGAACATCAAAAATTGCGCCCACTTTGCTTTCGCTCCAGTAATCGAACACTCTAATTGCTACAGCAGATCCTGTATCGTGAAGAGAATAGCAGGTTGCAACTGTGATGGTTTCTCCAGGCTGGACATCTGTAAAACCGTTATTATCCTCTGGTACAGATTCATTTGCCATGGAAGACTCCAATCCGATTCCATCCTGCATTGCTACAACAGATCCTGCTCCGGCCCAGAAGGTGGTTTTTTCTTCTGAATTGTTGGTAAAGTCAAAATATATACGAATTACCTTTTCTCCATCATCCCAACCGTCTACTACTTCGCTTTTCGTGATACTGATGTAATAATTTTCATTATAAATGCCTTCTGAAGGACTATCCCCTACCAGTGCATCGCTGCCGCACGGTTCGATTGTATAGTCTTCTGCCGGACGTCCAGGCAAGGCCTTAGGATCAAAAGTCATTGTTGCGCTGTCGCCACTGATACTTTCGGTCAATGAGAACTCAACATCACCGCCGTCAGGCTTGAAATTGTACTCAACAATACAACGGATGGTTATTCCAGGGAGAATATCATGGTAGCAGTTATCTGCCTCTGCAGCCTTTTCGTAAAAAGAATTTGCTGCAACAAGCTCATAACCTTCCTGATATGCATCCGTATCACACGCAAAGAAAGCTGAAACCTCTTCGTCGGAATTGTTGGTAAAGTCATAATAGAAACGAATAGAATCATTTTCATTGTCATCCTTAAACTGCTCCGCAGAAAGGATAGTAACATGATAGGCGCCTAAATCGACGGATACAGGCTCCGTGCTGGCAATTGCGGTCTCGTCTGTAACCGTGTTGTCGTCATCCGTCGTAGTAACATAAACTGATGCTGCTTTAGTTTCGGGTTCCTCTACGGATGCAGATGTACTGTCCTGCTGAGTGGATTTGCCGCAGGCGCAAAGTAATACTAACATTGTAACAGTCAGTAGTACAGATAATAGTTTTTTCATAATTTTCAATCACCTTTCTAGAAATATATTGCTAATAGTAACACTGCTCTCATCTCAATTCCCCACCCATTCGGATAGGTTTTCATAAAGTGGATTGAGAATATCATTGACATGAGAAAGTAGCAAGAAGATTGCAAATATCATTGACACTAATTAAGGAAATTCATATGGAAAATTTACTAAAAAACGTAATTGTGACACTTAAAAAGGGAGAAGGAAGAAGTCTTAAGGCAGGCGGTGCCTGGGTATACGATAATGAAGTTGCCACCATAACAGGCACCTTTAAAAACGGTGATATTGTAAGAATTCATGACTTTGACGGTTATTATATGGGTGCGGGTTTCATTAACCAGAATTCTAAAATTCGTGTGCGCATGCTCTCAAGAAGACAGGAAAATATAGATGAAGCTTTTCTTTATATGAGAGTTAAAAATGCATGGGAATACAGAAAAACCGTCATGGAAGAAAAGGATTTAAACTGCTGCAGGGTAATATTCGGAGAGGCTGACTGGCTGCCGGGAATAACAGTTGATAAATATGATGACGTGCTGGTAATAGAATCCCTGGCCCTTGGTGCAGATAATTTAAAGCTTATCATTATTGATGCCTTAAAGAAGATTTTAAAGGAAGACGGAATTAATATTAAGGGTGTCTATGAACGTTCAGATGCACCTGTCAGAAAAAAAGAAGGAATGCTTCTCTATAAAGGCTTTATCGGGGATGAATTTGATACAAACGTAGAAATTGTTGAAAACGGAATTCGCTATATGGTGGATGTGGTAAACGGACAGAAGACGGGTTTCTTTCTTGATCAGAAATATAACAGAAAAGCCATACAGCGTATTTGTAAGGATAAAAAGGTGTTGGACTGCTTTACTCACATGGGAACCTTCGCATTGAATGCAGGGATTGCAGGGGCAAAGGATGTAACGGGACTTGATATATCAGAATATGCGGTAATGCAGGCTACTGAAAATGCCCGTCGCAATAATTTAAGCGACACCGTTAAATTCAGAGCGGCAGATGTTCTTGACGAGCTTCCTAAATTGTACGAACAGGGAGAAGACTATGATGTGGTAATTTTGGACCCGCCTGCTTTTACTAAATCTAAAGAAGCCACCAGGAATGCAATTAAAGGCTACAGAGAAATTAACATGAAGGGCTTAAAGCTTGTAAGAGACGGAGGCTATCTTGCGACCTGTTCCTGTTCACACTTTATGACCGAGGATTTATTTAAAGAAATAATTTCCCAGGCAGCAAAATCTGTACATAAGCGTTTGCGCCAGGTTGAATTTCGTACTCAGGGCCCGGACCATCCAATTCTTTGGGCTTCAGAGGAATCTTATTATCTTAAATTTTTGATTTTCCAGGTGGTTGAGGAAAAATAAGAACCGGGACTAGCGACAGTGTTACTCGATTTACACCTGTTTTATTGTTTTGGCACTGTACGCTTTTAGTAGAGCCGTAGCGAAGCGAATTGCGAATATCATTGACAAAAGGAAAATATCCGGTTTCTTTTGCTCTTTACTGACATTGAACGATCCGCTAAAGGTACACCTTTTAACATAAAACAAGGATAGGAATTACTGATGACAACGAGAGAGGAAGCATTAAAATACGGACTTTCTTTTCCTGATACCTATCAGGAGGCACCGTTTCATGACACAAACTGGCAACTTATAAGGGTTAAAGAAAACAAAAAAGCTTTTTTGTGGACCTATGAAAGAAACGGACTGATTAATTTAAATGTAAAGACAGACATATATTGGAGAGATTTTTGGCGCAGTACCTATGCTTCTGTGCTTCCGGGCTATCACCAGAATAAAGAACATTGGAATACAATTATTTTAGACGGCACCATACCGGATGAAGAGGTTAAGCGAATGATTGCCGAAAGTTACGACCTTGTGACATATAATCCGACAAAGCTTATCTATGAAGCGGTAAAGGCTATACCTAAGGGGCACGTTGCGACCTACAGTCAGGTAGCAATGCTTGCCGGAAACAAAAAAATGGCGCGCGCCGTCGGTAACGCGCTTCATAAGAATCCGGATCCGGATAATATTCCATGCTTTAGAGTCGTAAACGCCAAGGGCGAACTTGCCTCCGAATTTGCTTTCGGAAAGGAAGAAGCACAAGCAAAGCTCCTTATTGCGGAGGGTGTTGAGGTTGTAAACGGCAAGGTTGACTTGACAAAATATCAAATGAAAATGCCTAAAGATAACCTGTAATTTAAATAACTGAATAATTGTTGTTTAATACGTTAAAGCCAGATTCTTTGGTGCCATGATAACTCTTTATTAGTCTGCCAATATCATCCCTTGCTTTTGACTTTGCAAAGAAATTCTGTTGTAAAATGCGGATTGTGCCGCCATTGGAGTCGTTGAATTAATAGCTGAATTCCACATGTAAAAGTAAATTTCATCAAAGATGCCCAATTCATTGTTAATTTTTGAAAACTTTGATAAAATAAACTGAAATATTTTTTTATATAAAGGGGAAGGAAATATTTTAAATGAACATACTTATAGTTGGCGGGCCGAGCAACTTTGTGAACACGCTCCTTGTGAAGTGCCACAAGGAGGGGCACAGGGTGTCGGTTTTGACCGGTGACAGATATACAAACAAGCACGACTATTCCAAATATTTTGAATTATATAAATTCCCTTATGAAGCTCAATGCGTAAATGAAATAATTGACAGTGTAAGACCGGATGTGACGCTGTTTATGGGCGCTTTTGACAGTAACTTTGACTGGAAGAACGCTGAGCCCTGTTCGGTGCACTATCAGACGGCTCTTGCAAATGTTATGCTGAATTATGCGATGCTCTCTAAGGGAAGATTTATCTATCTGTCTTCTCATGAAGTATTTGGCGAGTATGATGAATACGGATTGATTACCGAAGATAAGTTAACCTGTCCGCATGGCGTTAAGGGTGTAGCCTTATCAAATGCCGAAAGCTATTGTGAAAATTACAGAAAGAACATGAATAAGGACATTACCATCCTTCGTCTCGATCATCTTTACGGAATACCGCAAAAGACATCCGATGTCTATGGCGTTCCTGAAAAGATGTGTTTGGATTGCCTCGAAAACAAATCCATTACCTATTCCCCAAACAATACACTTTCTTTACTCTTTGAAAATGATGCCGTAGAGGCAATTCACAGGGTAATAGAAGGCGGAAAACAGGAAGCTCCGATTATTAATATATCATCATCAATGCTTATCACGGAAGAAGAGCTTGCGGAAATCGTAAGAGATGATATGGATTCGGAGGCTGTGCTTGAAACGGATTATAAGACAAATTCGGCAAGCGTTGTGCTTTCAAACAATCTGTATGAGAGCCTGTATGGAAAGCTGAATTTTAAAAGTCATACAGAAATTATAAAGAAAATTGTCAACGAGATGAAAAAGAAACCCTATGTCTTCCTGAGCGGGGAGGCGGTAGACGTTCCCATGACCAAAAGGATTAAGGACGACGTGGGCTGGTTCTTTAAAATGGTTTTCCCATTCCTTGAGAATCTTGTTGTATTTATTGCGGCATTTATGCTTTATAACAGAGCAGTGGGTAGCAAATATTTTGACAGGCTTGATATTTATCTTTTGTATGTATTGTTGTTTGCAATTGTCTACGGACAGCAGCAGGCAACCGTCTCAGCACTTTTGTCTGTTGCGGGTTATTTCTTCAGACAGACATATGAAAGATCCGGATTTGAACTGCTTCTGGATGCAAATACCTATGTTTGGGTTGCAGAACTCTTTATAGTAGGACTTTCCGTCGGATATTTGAAGGATCAGATTCTTAGGAAAAAATACGATCTGGAAGAAGAAAACAAGTATTTGAGAGTGCAGCTTAAGGATATTTCGGACATTAATGCAACAAATGTCCGCATAAAGGACGTATTGGAAACACAGATTGTAAATCAGTCAGATTCGGTTGGGAAGATTTATGCAATAACTTCGTCGCTCGATCAATACTCGCCCGAGGAGGTCCTTTTCTATGCTGCGGAAACTGTCGGAAAGCTTATAAAAAGCAATGACGTGGCAATTTATATGGTTTCCAATGCTGATTATGCAAGACTGTTTTCTTATACCTCAAAGAAAGCAAAGAGCCTTGGTAATTCCATAAAATACCATGAGCTTGAAGAAATTTACAAAGAGATTGCGGCAAATAAGGTTTATATAAACAGAAGCATGGATACAAGGTATCCGCTTATGGCAAAGGGTATTTTCGAAAATGAAAAGCTTAAATTGCTTGTCTTTGTCTGGGGTCTTTCATGGGAAAATATGAACCTTTCGCAGGCAAATCAGTTGGTCGTTGTTTCATCGCTTATTCAGGATGCTGTTTTACGTGCAGACAGGTATATGGCGGCTTTGGAAAGGGAGAGATATATAGAAGGCACCAGAATGCTTGACACCGATGCGTTTAAGGGTATCGTGAAGGCGTTCTTTAAGGCTTGTGAAAAGGGACTTACGGAATGTACTCTTTTAAAGGCCACAGCAGATAATCTTTCAAAAACGGAACTGGCTGCGGCAGTAGAAAAGGGTCTTCGCCAAAGCGATTATTACGGAGAGCTTTCTGATGGGGAATTGTACATACTTCTTTCGAATACAAACCATAAGGATGCAGGCTTTGTAACGGAACGATTCGCACAAAAGAACATTTTTGCAAATATCATCGAGGATATAAGCCTATGAACGTAAGGGAAAAGATATTTCTTGCTTTCATAATTATCAACGTGCTCTTGAGCCTTGCATATTTGCTGATAAGTCTGATTATTACAAAGAGACAAAGAAAAAGGGCGCTTTTTTTGTTTTTCTTTTGCCTTCTTGTCCCGGGAGTTGGGCTTATAATCCTGTTTTTGGCATTCCTTGGGTATAAATTTGTTTTTATCAAGGATGTCGATCTTTCAGACGTTATTTTCAGTAAGGAGAGAAGTCAGGAAAGATCAATGGCAAATGAGGAAATGGACAGAAATGTGGTTCCTTTGGAAGAGGCAATTGAAATCACCGATAAGAGTGAACTTAGGAAATTGGTTATGAATATTGCACAGGGCGATTATGAAGAATCACTTGCGGCAATTTCTCTGGCTCTTAATTGCGAAGATACAGAGACGGCACATTATGCCGCTTCGGTCTTACAGGATGCACTTAATAATTTCAGATATAAGGTTTCGAAAGAATATGGTGAGATTAAGGCTCGTAAAGACGATTATTTAAAAAAAGCCACCGATTTGATTACTTACATGAATAAATTCTTGATTCAGCATGTTTTTAAGGATGTGGAACAGAAAGCCTTTGTTGAAATAATGGAGGATGTTGCGTCGATTATCTATGAGGATTCAAAAGCTGGAATCACACCAGATATATGTGAAACCGTATCTTTGAGGCTGCTTGAAGTCGCTGATTTTGAAAATTGCGAAAAATGGTGTATGAGGAGTAAAAGTTTATTTCCGAATGAACTTTCTTCATATACGTGTGCTCTTAAATATTATTTTAACAGCGATAACAAGGAAAAGTTTTTCGCTGAGCTTAAGGAACTTAAGGCATCGGATATTATTATAGATAAAGAAACTCTTGAATTAATAAGGGCATTCCAGTAGAGGGTATAGACATGTCAATGAATGTCATAACATTTTTTCAATTAATAGGTCTTTTGCTTGCTTATTTATTGATTACTGTTTTTTTGCCGGAATTTGTGCTGGGGAAAACCATTCATCTTAAGAATAGGTATGAAAAGTTTTTGTGTTATACGGTTATCGGTAATTTTTATGTGATAAATCTAGTATATCTGCTTGAACTTCTTCACATATCGCATCCGGTAACACTGATTCTTTTTACAGTCGTTCCATGTTTATTTATAAAGATTAGGCTTGAAGGAATACCCTTTTTAGAAAACCTTGCAAACAGTTATAAGACCTTTAGAAGACTTGTGGCAGGTGAACTTGGCTTTAAAACCTATTGGATAAATCGCAAGCCTTTAGTAAGGGGCAGATTTAAAGGGATTATTTCGCATTTTAATAAGGTTTATGTGAAGGGGCTTTCGGAAGCAATATTGGTATGCTTATTTATAGCTCTTGTATTTTACCAATACGGTGTAAATCTTTTTGAAAGCTACGGTTATAAGCAAAGCGATCTGGTAGTGCATAATTGGTGGATTAACGCCCTTAATGAAAATGATATTTTTGTCAACGGAGTTTATCCATACGGCTTCCACAATATGCTTTATTACCTGCATGCAATCTTTCGTTTTGATGCATATGTATTATTAAGAATTGAATCCTTCGTACAGGATTTATGGATTTATTTAATACTTTTGTGTTTTTTAAAGCTTCTTTGTAAAAGTAAGTTTATTCCATTTTTCGGTGCCTTTCTTTCGGTGGGAGTCGGAATATTCAGAAGTAATACGTATAGCAGGTTTTATGCGACCCTTCCGCAGGAATATGGAATGATTTTTATTCTTCCTGCCATATACTGTGGTTTTATGTACTTTAGGTCTCAGAAAAGGGAGCTTAGAGGACAAAAAAACGATAAATGTAAGCTTTACCTTTCGGGCTTTGCCATGAGCTTTTCTCTTACTCTTACGGTACATTTTTACGGAACCATGGTTGCCGGATTGTTTTCCGCTTCAATGGCATTAGGATTTTTATTTAGTCTGCTTAAGAGACCGTACTTTAAGAGAGTAATGTGCACTTTTTTGTTAAGCCTTGTAATTGCAATACTACCAATGCTTGTTGCATTTATGACCGGCACTAAATTACAGGGTTCTCTTGACTGGGGACTTTCGGTAATAACGGGAAGAAGCTTCGGATCCGTCAGCGTAAATAATGACTCCGATAAGGTTTATTACGAGAATGAATACGTGGATGCTTCGAAGGCCGAAACAAATGAAGGGGACGAATCAGAAGAGAGAGATGAGAAGATATCCATAAAGGATAAAATTATTAACAGCCCCCAATATATAGAAAGTATGCTAAAAGAGTTTATCTTAAATGATGACTTTTCATTTCTTTCAGGTATCTTTATTTACCTGATAGCTATATTGGGAATAATGGGATTGTTTTTTTTAGTATTGCCGGGTGCAGACAGGGTTTACGGTTCTGTTTTAATTTCAACAGCCCTTTACATGTTCTTTATGGCCATTTTGTTAAGTGCCGGAAAATTAGGGCTTCCCACGCTTATGGATCCCGCAAGAGCAAGTGTGTATTTTGCCTATAGTGCACCTGTACTTTTTTCGTTTTTAGCGGACGGAGCAATTTATTTTTTAGGTCTTTTAACCCTTTTAAAAAATTATTTTTACCAGCCGGTTTCACTGGCGATACTTGCAATGGCCGTTTTTTTGACGTATTTTTGCGATGTTTCAAGAACTCCTTATCAAGCGGATTCGATGGGTACGAACGAAGCTATAATATGCATAACAGATATTATTAAGACAGATCCTGACTATTCTTGGACCATTATCTCGGCAAATGATGAGAGCCGTATGGTTTACGGTCACGGATATCACTATGAAATTTATGATTTCCTACGGGAAATGCAGGGCGCACCGGAGTATGCACAGGTAAGGATCCCGACTGAAACGGTATATTTTTTTATAGAAAAAATACCTGTTGATTACGGAATCGTCTACGAGGACAGTGGACAATCAATATCTGAAGAGGGAGCTGCATCGTTCTTTCCAAGATCGTCAGGGCTTGGCATTTATCAGGGAAAATACAGATGGATACTTATGTCAAAGATGTATGCCTGGGCAGAAGCCTTTAGGGAACTTTACCCGAATGAAATGAAGATTTTTTATGAGACGGATAATTTTATCTGTTATCGTTGTGAGCAAAATCCGTACAGAGTATTTAATTTTTCGATAGATTATGGTTATAATACGGCAGGCTACGGCACCAATTAGGAGTAAGCTGAATGGTATCACGAAGAAGTTATGCGGTAATTTTTATATTAATAACGGTCATTTTCTTTCTGTTTCAATTCAGTGAGGTGGCTAAGGACGCTGAAAATGATTATGAGATTAATCACTATGAGCAGGTTACAATTCCTGAAAATTCGGTTTTCATACCGGAAAACGGAACTGTTGAAAACAGCTATGAAGATGGTGATTTTATTGTCTTTGTCGGAGAAACGGATTCCGATACAGGAAGCATTGTCAGTCAGTGGGCACTCTATTCCAAGAGGAACTTTATGGAATGCCCGGATATTAAGGAATTTTCCATAGAAAAGAACGGAGTACCGGAGTTTGTAATTATCGATTCGTCATCGGTTGATTTTGACAAGGATTTAGACTGTTTTAAAGCCTTTATAGACAGTGGTGTCAGCATGGTATTTGCAAATCTGCCGGATACGCAAACCATAAAGGACAACAAGGAACTGAGAGACTTTTTCGGTATTTCCGTTGTGCTGGAGGATTGCATAACAGTAGACGGAATAAAGCTTTTTTCTGGCTTCCTGCTTGGCGGCGAAGTCATATATGAACCTACAAAGGAAAGCGAAGAAAAGAGACAGGACCTTGACCTTACGATGCCCTGGTATTCATTGTCCGGAGGAACAAAGACGTATATGGTCGGAATCCTAGATGACTACTTTGATGAAGACTATGAATACAAAAATGACATGTATCCTGCGGTAATTTGGCGCAACAGTAAAGGAGACGGACAGATTTTCTGTATAAACGGAGACTATCTTTCGGACACGATGGGAATCGGTATTTTAAGTGCATGCATCTATGAGCTTTCTTCCTATCAGCTTTATCCGATTGTGAATGCTCAGAATACTTTGCTTGCAAGCTTCCCTGTCTTGACGGATGAAAACAGTGAAGAGATGTTAGAACTTTATTCGCGTCATTCAAATGCCTTTCAAAGTGAGGTTATATGGCCTACACTGATAGGATTTCGCGAAAAGAACAATCTTAAATATACTTGTTTGCTTTCACCAAAATACAATTACGAGTGTGACGGAGAGACTTCCTTCGACTATTATCCGAGTTTCCTGAAATTGTTCAATGAAGAAAAGGCAGAGGTGGGAGCTTCTCTTCAATATAAAGAGGGAAGTACGAATCTGAATGAAAAAGTTTTGTCGGATCAGGAATATTACGACAAGCTTAATTTAAAATACACATACACATCGGCCTTTATTTATCTGGAAGATTTGGATGACATCAAGGATGTTTTGGATACTTCTTATCTGAAGAATATCAGAACCATTGCCTGCAATGAAAATGTAAGGATACCGATTCTTTCCTATCTGACGGAGGATATTACCTTACAAAGCCTTACAAGCAACACAAAGGATTTCTTTTATTCAAGAGATTTGTGCCTTAAAAGCGTTGAAACGGCACTGGGATATGACAATGCCGAGCTTAATATCGGAGAGATTCTTTGGCCGGAAGATGATTTTGATCGATGGGAAGTGGTATACAACGATATGTCTTCTTCACTGAGTACGTATTGGAAGCCTTTCAGAGTATTTGATCAGACAACGCTTACAGAAAGCGACAAGAGGGTCAGAACCTTTTTAAACCTTAATAGCAGTTCTTCCGTAAACGGAGACGAAATAACCTTAGACATTGAGGGTAAGGGAACGGACACGGCGTATTTTATTTTAAGAACTCACGGCGACCTGATTGAAAGCATTGAAGGCGGAACCTACGAAAAAATAGAAGATTATGCTTACCTGATTTCTGCAGATGAGGAAACGGTAAGGATTTATGTTAAGATGGATAAAAATGCCGCTAAAATTCAGTAGGGTTTAATCCTTACGAGACGGAGGACGAAATGAAAATATGTATAGTTGCCGAAGGCTGTTACCCTTATGTGGTGGGTGGCGTTTCCGGTTGGATTCACAGCCTGATAAAATCATTTCCGGATTCTACCTTTGTGATTCTTGCAATTATTGCAAACAGAAAGGGAAGTGGTAAGTTTGAGTATGAACTTCCAGAAAACGTTGAGGCGGTTTATGAAGCATATCTTGATGATTTCGATTGGGGGAAAAAGAAAAAAAGCGGAAAACGTACAAGGTTTTCAAAGACCGAATATAGGGCATTAAGAAGTCTTATAATGAACAGAAGGGTTGATTGGGACGGGATTTTCGATCTTTTTCACAAAAAGAATTTTTCCATAGACGATCTTTTAATGGGTGCTGATTTTTTGAAGATTGTTCAGGAATACTATGATGAGAATTTTCCGCAGATAGTATTTTCGGATTTTCTTTGGACTATGAGGTCGATATATCTTCCGATGTTCCTGATGCTAAAGACCAATCTTCCAAAGGCGGACGTATACCATTGCGTTGCAACCGGGTATGCTGGCATATTGGGAGCAATGGCAAATCGCATATACGGGTCGAGGTTGCTTATTTCTGAACACGGAATTTATACAAGAGAGAGAGAAGAAGAAATCTTAAAGGCAACCTGGGTTAAGGGAATATACAAAAACATTTGGATTGACCAATTCAAAAAGATGAGCAGGGTAGCCTATGACAAGGCAACAATTGTCACAAGCCTTTATGATCGTGCAAAAAAGCTTCAGATAGAGTTGGGCTGCAGGGAAGAGAAAATCAAAATTACGCCTAACGGAATAGATACCAAGAGATTTGAAAACATTTCGGGCAGACTTTCCGAGGATGAGGGATTCTTTAATATCGGAGCTGTTTTGAGAGTAACTCCGATAAAGGATATAAAAACCATGATTCAGGCCTTTGCGTTTGCCAAGGAAAGGCAAAGTAATCTCAAGCTTTGGATAATGGGACCTACAAACGAAGATGAAGAATATGCAGATGAGTGTTATGAGCTTGTAGATGCATTGGGAGTAAAGGATGTTGTCTTTACCGGAAGAATTAATGTTACGGACTATCTTGGTAGAATGAACTGTACCATATTAACAAGTATTTCAGAAGGACAGCCGCTTACAATTCTTGAAGGCTTTGCGGCACATTTGCCGGTTATTGCAACAGATGTGGGAAACTGCAGAGAGCTGATATACGGTGAACCGGGGGATGACTTCGGAACAGCCGGAATACTTACACATATTATGAATGTGTCTGAAATTGCCGAGGCCTTGATTGAAATGTCTCGACATGAAGAAGAAACAAAGAAAATGGGTGAAGCCGGATATAATCGTGTGATTAATCTTTTCACGGTCGATCAGATGAAAGAAAATTACAGGATTATATACGATGAATTGATGGAGAAAAATTAACAAGTGGCGGGAATAGGAATTAGACTCAATAAAATATTTAATAAAAATACGCTGACTGCAAATCTTGCAGGCTTTGGCTATTCGATAGTTATTACCATAGCGCCCATGCTTATTGTAATCGCCGTTATCGTTTTGATGCAGCTTACACTTGGGTTTTCAAAGCTTGACTATACGTCGAGAGAATTGTATTCATGCACGGTTCTTTATATATTTATTTTCGGTTTCTTATTGTCAAGTCCATATAATGCATTGCTTTCAAGATACATGTCCGATCTCATATATGAGGACAGGTATGACGACATTCCTCCCTGCTTTTACACAGTTCTTGTATTAAATATATTTGTTTCGTTTATCCCTGCAATAATATTTTGTATTCATGAATGGATGGTTGGCGGAGTTGATATCTGGTATGTCTTTGCGGGCTTTGTGGGATTTATGGGACTTACGGTCACATATTATATTCAGACATATCTTTCCTTGTGTAAGGAATATGGCAAAATATCAAGATTCTATATTTACGGAATGGTTATTACCTATATAGTGTCTTTGTTTTTGTATTTCATATGTAAGCTTGACTGTGGCAGGGCGATGCTTTATGCGCTTGATATCGGATTGATAATTATCGCATCTCTTGAATATGCTCAGTTTAGACGTTATTTCAAAAAAAATTCCGGAAACTATTTCGGAGTGTTTGCATATTTTAAAAAACATTTTTCGCTTGTAATTACCAACTTTTGCTATACACTTGGTCTTTATGCACACAACTTTATATTCTGGACCACTGACATGAGAATGGTTGTGGTGAAAAGCTTTGTCTGCGTTC
This sequence comes from Lachnospiraceae bacterium, assembly GCA_963643225.1. Lineage (GTDB taxonomy): Bacteria > Bacillota > Clostridia > Lachnospirales > Lachnospiraceae > UBA1258. Next base: position 66,261 of record CAVIIX010000009.1, on the reverse strand, counting down.
AGCCTTATGATATGGCAAGCTGCATTGCAATGTTTACAAACATAAGCTCAAGTGTAATATTTCTAACGAGAGTCGAAATGAATTTCCATGAGAAATACAGGGATTATTCCGAGGCTGTAATCGGCGGAAGAAGAATCGATATCATTACCGCCAAAAACAGAATGTTTAAATGTCTTATTGATGAAATCATTAATCTTACGAGAATTCAGTTCATCGTGAGTGCCGTAACGTTCTTTATCTGTATGATTATTCTTCCGAGATTCGGACTCGGTGGACAGACCTTAAAAATCTATCCGTGCCTTGCAGTAGGTTATTATATAATGTATCTGATGTATGCCATTATGCTGTTTTTGTATTATTACTACGACTTTAGCGGTGCCCTGCTTGTGTCCGTGACTTTTCTTACGTTCACTGTAATCGGAGCATTTATAGCAACACATCTGACTATTGTCTGGTACGGTTTGGGTCTTGTAATGGGCGCTTTTATAAGCTTTACGGTTGCTTATTTCAGAGTAAGACATATTGAAAAAACACTTGATGTGCATATTTTCTGCAACGGAAATATATTAAAGAAGGGGCATGGAAGAAGACCGTATAATAAAGTTTATGAAAGGGGCATATAATGGAAGCCGGCTTAATACTTAGGTTGATATTTGTAATTACTGGAGCTGTTCTTTTGGTCATAACGATTTTTAGCCTTGCAAAAAGAGTCATGAACGAGACCTTTTGTCTTGCATGGAATGTGGTCAGTGTTGCAATCATTGTTGCAGGTTTTATTCTTAATCCTTCGGAATGCTCAAAATATGTAAGCAAAATAGGAATGGTTTTAATTTGTCTTATTTTTTTTACTTTTATTTGTGCCGCGTATTTCACAAGCATTAAAATATCCGAGCTTATGAGGAAAAATCAGGAGCTTGCGATTCAGATTTCTTTATTGAATTCTGAAAATGAAAGAATTATCACGAGATTAAGTTCCTTGCTTGATGTTGATGAAAGGGATGTTTAGGAGCGTCGATTTGAAAAAGAAAAGTGTTCTTTTTGTAATAAATACTCTTGGCACCGCTGGAGCGGAAAGGGCGTTTCTAGAACTTATAAAATCCATGCCTGTGGAGCTTGAGGTAAGCTTATATGTGCTCTTAAATCAAGGAGAGCTTGTATGCGAGCTGCCTTCAAGCGTTCGTCTTTTAAATTCAAATTTTGATAAAACTCCGATACACGGTAAAGAAGGAAAAAAACACCTAAAGCGATTCGTTTTAAAGAGCTTATTTAGAAATGCGAGTATTCTTAGAAACTTATTTTATATTTTTAAAAATACCTTCAGGATGTTGAAAAAGAAGGATCTTAAAATTGATAAGCTTTTGTGGCGAACAGTTGCTAAAGCCGGAATGAAGCCTGATGAGGAATACGACCTTGCCGTATCGTATATCGAGGGCGGTTCGGCTTATTATGTCAGTGATTATGTAAAAGCAAAAAAGAAGGCTTGCTTTATACATGTTGACGTAGTCGAAGCGGGATATACAAGGGAACTTGATAAAGGCTGTTATGAATGCTTTGATAAAATTTTTACCGTTTCAAATGAGGTTAGAGAAGCTTTTATTTCGCTCTATCCGGAATACAAACATAAAACTGAAATATTTAGGAATATAATAAATCCAAAAAGAATTGAAGAGAAAGCAGCAGAAGGAAGCGGCTTTGAGGATGGATTTAAAGGAAAGAGAATTCTTTCCGTAGGAAGATTAAACAAGCAAAAATTCTTTCAGCTTTCAATAGATGCAATGGCACTTATAAAGGAAAAAGTTGATTTTCCGGTAAGATGGTATGTACTCGGCGAGGGCGATGAAAGGCAGGCTTTGGAAGATAAAATCAAAGAGCTTAAGCTTACTGATGCTTTTTTTCTTTGCGGTAATGTTTCGAATCCCTATCCGTTTATTAAACAATGTGATATCTTTGCACATTGCACCAAATTTGAGGGAAAAAGTATAGCAGTTGCAGAAGCAAAAATTTTAGGTAAGGCTATTGTGTTAACCGATGTCCCTGGAAACAGGGAACAGGTGGATAATATGAAATCGGGAGTGCTTGTACCTTTACAGGCAGAAGCAATTTCAAAAATGCTTGTAAGACTTTTGACAGATGAAAAATTATCGGCATTCCTTGGTGAAAACGCAAGAATCAGCATGACAGAAGAATGTTCAGAGAGCGATTTATTTAAGTTGACGGAGCTTTTACGATGAATCAAAAAGAAGTTCTTTTAATTATTCCGGCATATAATGAAGAAAAGCAAATCGGGAATGTGCTTGATGCCTTGAACTGCCCGGAAATTTCAAGTATTTGTGATGTGCTCGTAATCAATGACGCATCAAAGGATGCAACAAAGTATATTGCACGGGATAAAGGAGCCAGAGTTGTTTCCCACGTATTTAATTTGGGATATGGTTCGGGATTACAGAGCGGGTACAAATATGCTACCCGCAGAAAATATAAATATGTAATCCAGATGGATTCAGACGGACAGCATGATACCAGGAACGTCTTAAAAATATATGAGGCTTTGAAGACTCCTGATGAAAAAGGAAATACTCCGGACATTGTAATAGGTTCAAGATTTGTTGAGGGAGCGGTTTCCTTTAAGGTGCCTGTCACAAAAAAAATAGCGTTTTGTTTATTCAGGAGCCTTATAAAGATTGGTACTGGACGGAAAATCACGGACCCAACATCCGGCCTTCAGGGACTTAGCAGACGTACCTTTATTTATTATTCGAAATATTCATACTTTGATGATAAATATCCGGATGCAAACATGCTTATGCAGATGTTGATGCTTGGTTATTCAGTAAAGGAGATTCCTGCAATTATGTACTTAAGAAGCGATGGAGAAAGTATGCATTCGGGAATTCTTAAGCCGGCGATTTACATGGTAAGAATGACAGCCTCAATAGCTGCGGTATTTATAAGAGTCAAATTATTAAAGATTGATAAAGGAGCATTGGACGCTCTTGAATACGAAAAAAACTTATAGAAAAATTAAATTTAAAAGCGCCAGGTTCAAGGAAATTTCGTCTTTTATTTCCAATCCTCAAAGAGGATTTTATCAGATTCATACATTTAAACTGGGAAGTGATATTTCCCTTAGCGACAGAGAATATACATTAAATAATAGAGATACCCTTGCCTTTTTGCTTGTGGATATTTCTAAATATAAGGATCAGTTACTAGACGAAATTGCATTGGATGATTTACGGGATATTTTAGATTTCTTTAAGAAATACAGACTGAATGTCATATTAAGAGTCACATATGATACCGAAGGAAAGTGTGAGCAGAACGAGCCTGTGGAGGAAGGGGTGGTTTTATCACATATTCACCAGCTTGCTCAGATTTTAAGGGAATATGCGGATATTATCTTTGTCTATCAGGGAATACTAATTGGAAACTGGGGTGAAATGCATTCATCAAAATTTATAAGCCCTTCGAGACTGAAAAAGTTATCCGGAATATTTCTTGATGCTTTGAAGGATGTTTCTTTCTTTGCTGTAAGAAGACCTGCCTATGTAAGAATTTTGTTTCCGGAAGGAGAGGATCAAAGGCAAAGACGAGTCGGAGTTTTTGATGATGCGATTTTAGCATCTCCCACACACTTAGGAACTTTTGCAAGTATAGCTGATTCGGAGACAAAGGCAGGCAAAGCCAAGTTCCCAAAAGAAGAGCTTGAATACATATCGGATTTGGGTGACAGGGTACCCTACGGCGGAGAGGCTTTATGGAGTGATGAAAAGGATTCCTTAAGTCACGTAAGAGGTTCATTAAGGGGCATTGCAAAATATTTTAGTTTGCTTCATGTTACTTATCTAAACAGAGTATATGATAATCGATTTATAGACAGATTAAAGTCCGAAACCTGGAGGGGTATGGATGTCTTTTGGGGGATGAACGGATACGATTATATCGAAAGACATTTGGGTTATAGGCTGGTAATCAGAAATATTGCCTGTGTGGTACTAGATTCGGACCCGGAGTTTTTAAGATGGGAATTCACCTTTGAAAATATTGGTTTCGCAAGAGTCTTTTTCGAAACTACGTCTGTATTAAGCGGCTTTGATGAAATGGGAAAGGATTTAAGCCTTGATATAAGCGACGGACTTCCTTTTTATCAAATTGCTTCGGGAGAAACGCGAACCTTTACCTGCATTACTGATAGGATATACGGAGATATATATCTTTATACTTCAATGAAAGCAAACAGCGGGATTATCAAATTTGCCAATGAAAAAAGTAACATATACACGCACTTCAGAGGCTTTTATATAGGTACGGTTAATGGCTGAACAAAAATCCAGAACTGAATATTCGGCTGTTAATATGTCGGTTGCCATGTTATGCAGGGTAACCGCTATTTTGGCAGGCTTTTTTAACAGGGTTGTTTTTACACATAGATTAAGTGCGGATTATGTCGGCATAAACGGCCTTTTCACTGATATTTTAAATGTTTTGAGTCTTTCGGAACTTGGAATTTCAACGGCAATTTCCTTTGCTCTTTATAAGCCCATAGCAGAAGGCAACCTTGAAAAACAAAAATCCTTAATGAGCCTTTTTAAGAAGCTTTACAGGCTGGTGGCATTAACTGTTTTTTTGCTTGGACTTATGATGATTCCATTTATGGGGGTTATCATAAAAGATGATATCGATGTTAAGAATATCACTTTAATTTACCTGATATATCTGATAAATACCTGCCTGTCTTACCTGCTCATTTATAAAAAAACACTTATAGACGCGCATCAGTTAGGATATATTTCCACCGCAATCCAGACCTCGTCCTGGGTAATTCAAAGCTTACTTCAGATGCTTGTGCTCTTACTTACAGGCAATTTTTACTTGTATCTTGCAGTATGGATGCTTTCAACGATTGTAAGCAACATTCTGATATCAAAAAAGGCGGATAAATTATATCCGTTTATTAAAGAACCGGCTGCATTAATCCCAGAAAAAGAAAAAAAAGACATTCTTAAGAATATAAGTGCAATGATGTTTCATAAGGTAGGAAATGTCCTTATAAACAACACGGATAACATCCTTCTGTCCGGTATAGTTAATGTAATTGCAGCAGGGATGTATTCTAATTACTGGCTTGTAATCGGATCGGTCGATCAGCTTTTGGGACAGGTCTTTAACGGAATTTCAGCAAGTGTAGGGAATCTGGGCGTTTCCTGCGATAAAAAAAGGATAAAGAAGATTTTTGAAGCTAGTTTTTTCCTTGGACAATGGATATTTGGATTTGCAGCCATTACACTCTTTGAACTTTTAAATCCGTTTGTGGGACTTTCATTCGGTAGAAGCTATGTATTCCCGATAAGTGTTACCTTGATACTTTGCATTAATTTTTATGTAAGAGGTATGAGACAGGCTACTTTGGTATTCAGAGATTCGATGGGACTGTTTGTATATGATAAATATAAGGCAATTCCGGAGGTACTCATTAATCTCACGGTTTCAATAATCCTTGGAATTAAAATGGGTACTATAGGTATTTTTATCGGAACGCTTGTGAGTACAGTTCTTACATCACTTTGGATTGAACCTTTTATATTCTATAAATTTAAGCTTGAAAGCAGGGTAAGGTCATATTTTTTAAGATATGCGATATATTCACTTGTTACATTTGGATTGCTTTATCTTGTGGATTTCCTATGTAAAAAGGTGACTGTAGCAGGCTTTGGAGGAATCATTTTAAAGCTTCTGATTTGTGTTTTTGTCGTTAACTTCGTTTATCTTTTGGTTTACTTTAATACTCCCGAGTTCAAGCTTCTTTTAAGAAAGCTTAAAGATTTAAGCAAAATGAAAGAAAATAAGCTTCAGGGTGACACTCTTTCGAAAAAAGATATTATATTTTTAAATGCACTCAGGAAGGCAAATCTTTCTGAAAAAATAGAAGAACCGTTAGGAAACCTTGAGGAAAAAGAACTTCTATCAAAAAGTATAGAGTGTAATCTTACTGCATTTATTTCAGATGTTTTTGAAAATGACGGTGAGGCATTTAAAAGATTTGCCGTTAGAACTGAGAAAAATTATGATATTCTTACTAAGCTTGCATATGATATACAGGATACGCTTGCGGAAAATAATATAGTTTCATTTATATACAAAGGCCCGATGCTTGCAGTCTTTTACCCAGTTCCTTCTCACAGAAGCTTTGGAGATGTGGATATAGTTGTAAAAAGTGAAGATCTTGACAGAACAATAAATCTTCTATGTGGATTTGGCTTTGACAAGAAGGAAAAACAATACTGGAATCATCACGTTGTATTAAGCATAAAAGCCATTAAAGCAGAAATACATACAGATTTCACAGAAGCCTTTGCCTATAAAAGGATTAATGAGCTGGCAGAGGATTTGCTGAGGGATGAATTTAAGAGGGCTGAAAGGGAACATGAGCTAAAGCCGAAATTTTCGGAATATGCTACTCTTGTAAGCACGTATTTACATATGCTTGAGCATTTCCTAAGTGCCGGAATGGGAGTTAAGTTTCTGGTAGATTTTACGCTTCTTTTAAATAACGGATTGGAAGAGGACACCAAGGAAAGGTTTAAGGAATTTGTTTTTTCATCCAAAACGGAAGGCTTCGCATGCTGCGTAATACAGTCTTGTATAAAATATCTTGGATTAGATAAAGAATATGACAGTTACCTTTCTGTAAATATCACATTATATACGGAAGCATTTTTAAAGGACGTGCTTTGCTCGGAGAGCTTCGGAAGGCAGGATAATGCAAGGATAAGTACGGTTACGGAGGTTTCTTTAAAAGGGTATTTGTCAGAATTTCATCATCAGATGAAGGTTAAATATAAGAAATCTTCAAGATATCACTTACTCTGGCCTCTGCTTTGGGTCATGACATTTATTACCTTTATTTCAAATAATAAAACCAGAAATACTTCAGCTGCGAGTGTTTTGAAGGCTGCGGGAGAGCGCGGAAGGATGATTAATACGATGCGGCTTTGGAAATAAAAATATACTTTCGTATTGAATTGATTGACGTTTATGAAAAAAATTGTTAATATTTAGTAAATAGATTAGCTATAGTTTTAGTTAAGATGTTTATGGCTTATATGGTTTTTGACTTAAAAGCGGAGGTAAACTTATGAGCTTAAATGACAGTCCAAATGTATCTAATGTATATGGAACGGTAGAAGGGCCTTTTGTACAAAGCGGATCGGAGGATAAACCAAGCTTTAGTGTCGAGGTAAAGTGGGAAGGCCATAATTCAGGATCTCATTCCGAGGTACAGGTTATTGCGACGGAAACTGCCGGAAAGCCAGGAGAATCCTTGCATATTACCCTTACTTTTATTGGAAAAGGGCATATAGAATCTATTAGAAGTATTACAAATGTCTCAAGCTATACAAGAAATGGTGATGTCATAGAAATTTATAGGCAAGAGCATTATAATCAAAGTGAAAGAATTGCATTTATGATTGATGATATCAGATTTTCTGAATCTCAATATGAAGGCGGAATAGGCTCTTATTATCCTTCCGGAACCAATACGCATATGGTTGCCAGTGAATTTACGGCTACAATAAGTTACTGTTAAAATGCCTATAAATATTAAAGGATATTTAGCTGCAATCAAAAATGGCAGATTAAAAGAAGTAAGAGAAGAAATCAAATGGATATATGGCTATGGAAAGAGGCATGTTCTTTCCATAGCTTTTTATACTGCCCTTGGAATGACTTCAACGGTCGTGGCACTTTTTTCAAGTCTTGTCTCAAGAGACTTGGTAGATATCATTACCGGTCATCAAACAGGGGAACTTTTAAAAACTTTCATAAGCATCATAGCGGCTCAGCTTGTCGGCATGGCAGTAAGCCAGCTCTCTCTTTATGTTTCCTCAAAGATAAATTTAGCCATAGACAATTCTCTTAAGGCAGATGTCTATGATGAAATAATGACTACCGAATGGGAAGCCCTTACAAGCTTTCATTCTGGAGAGCTCCAGTCAAGGTGGGGCGGAGATGTGTCCCTTGTTTCACAGGGACTTCTTAATTTTATTCCAAATCTGATTATTTATACCTTTAAATTTGTATCGGCTCTAATCATGGTCTGCAGATATGATGCTTCTTTTGCAATATTTGCTCTGGCGGGTGTTCCCATATCACTTATAACACAAAAAACAAACATGAAGCGTATGAAGAAGAACAGCATGGGAAGCATGAAAAGCGGTGCCAAAATGAGTTCCTTCACAACGGAGTCTTTTTCAAACACGCAGATTCTTAAGGCTCTTAATATGGTTCCGCTTTATTCAAAGCGTCTAAGAATATTGCAGAAAGAAAATACCGAGGTACGCCTCAGTTACCAGAAGGTTTCATCCATAAATTCAATCCTGGTGACTCTTACCTCTCTTTTTGTAACCTATTCTACCTATGGCTTCGGCGTTTATAAAGTTTGGTCCGGTCAGATTTCCTACGGTACCATGACAATGTTTTTGGCTCTTTCAGCCACTCTTTCAGGAACTACTCAGAGCTTGCTTGGCCTTTTGCCTAATGCGATAAGCCTTACAAATTCGGCAAAAAGAGTAATGAATTTGCTTTCACTTCCGAAGGAAGATTTTTCTCATGAAACAGAAGTTAAGGCTTTTTACGAAAAAAACAAGGAAAAAGGTATAGGAGTAAGCCTTCGTAACCTTTCCTACAGGTATATGACAGGAACTGAAGTTTTTGAAGATGCAAGCTTTGATGCTCATCCAAATGAAATAGTTGCCCTAATAGGTCCGTCAGGGGAAGGAAAGACTACCATGTTGAGGGTACTGCTTTCACTTGTAAGAGGGCAGAACGGGAAGGGCTATATATGCTGCGACCGGGCTAATCCTGAGACAGGCGAGGGATGCCTTGAACTGACTGCTTCTGCCAGAATGCTTTTTTCATATGTCCCTCAGGGAAACACAATGTTTTCCGGCACCATAAAGGAAAACATGCTGAATGTAAAAGAAGATGCGACGGATGAGGAAATGGTTGAAGCATTAAAACTTGCCTGCGCCTGGGAATTTGTATGTAAACTTCCGGATGGTTTAGATTCCGAGATAAAAGAAAGAGGTGGGGGATTCTCCGAAGGACAGGCTCAAAGATTGTCAATCGCCAGGGCTCTTTTGAGAAAGTCGCCGATACTTTTACTCGACGAGGCAACTTCTGCTCTTGATTTGGAAACAGAGAGACGTCTTCTTATGAATATCAATAACGACAAGACGCCGAGAACAATAATAGTTACTACGCACAGGCCGGCCGTTATGGATATCTGCGACAGGGTCTACACCATTAAAGATAAGGAGATCCTTTTAAGTGAATAATCCCTTAATAAGTATTTTAATACCCTTTAAAGATGCGGAAGATACATTAGAAAGAGCACTAATATCCTGCATAAATCAGACCTATCAAAATCTTGAAATTATTCTTTGCGACGATGACTCTGTGGACTCATCTAAAAAAATTGTCAGGAAATTTATGAATAGGGACAGTCGAATAAAACTCATAGATAATAAAGGTAAAGGTGTATCCGAAGGGCGCAATACCTTGTTAAGTAAAGCCGCGGGGGAGTATATCGCTTTCCTTGACAGCGATGATGCTTTGACTCTGGATGCAGTTTCCAAAATGTTTGAAGCCGTTGCTTTATATGGGGCGGACCTCGTAAGTGCCGGATATTATGTCTGTAAGGAAGGGGTTCCTTCCGAAAAAAAGAAAGTTCTTACAAATGCATTTATGTCCGAAACAAAGGAAAAAATGCACAGATACCAACTGACAGAGGACAGAAACAGGTGCTATGTCTGGGGAAGGCTCTATAAGAGAGAATTGTTTGATAACATTGAATTTCCTAAGGGAATGTGCTATGGGGACATATATGTAACAGCTCAGATTTTTGAAAATGCCACTTGCTTTGCTTCTATTGAAGAGCCGGTTTATTATTATATATTCAGGAACAATTCTATTGTTTTTTCATCAAAAATTACCAATCATATGGACGGCATTAAAGCAAGGAATAAATGCGATGAATTTTACAAAAACAATTACCCCATGCTTTATGGGCTGTCTTTAGACATCTCTCTTAACTTTGGTTTTTATTTACTCGGAAAGATAAAAAAACTCGGAAAAAAGAAATATATAAAGGAATGGAAAGAGACTGTTGGTTTTATCAGAGAAAAAGAAAAAGATGCCGAAAAAAAGGGCATCCTACTAAAGCTTGGACTATTGCTGTTTAATATAAGTCCGAATTTTGCGGGATTTATGTTTAATGCGTATTCTGTTATAAAAAACCGAAGATAAATAACTTATCCGAAGTTGCGAAGCAAATTCGGGTAAAGGTACATGAAATGCACAGTGCATCGATTATAGGAAGCGGTTTTTGCTTACTATGATAGCCAGCCGAAAATTTTCAATCGCAACTAAACTTCCTTCATAATCAGATGTATTCCTCTATTGCCTTTAAGGTTTTGACACTGTTTATTGTATTGAAACGTACACAAGTAATCTTTTTTGAAAGAAGAATCGCTTTCTTAAGGTTTTTTGAAACCTCAATCTGAGTATAGCCCGGCATGATATTTGCCTTATAAAGAAAAATTGCGGCTTCTTTTTCGCCTAATTTAACGGCCGAAGGAACGGTTGATTTTTCTATAAAGAAAATACCGCCCAAGGGATAGGTTTCATTGGAATAGACATTTGAGGTTCCGCACCAGGGTGTCCCAGAGACGAAAATTTCGTCATTATTACAGTTAAGTAGATTTAAGTCACCGTTTATGATTGGGGCATCAAATTCTTTTGAAAAAAAATTTCCTATTGTTGTTTTTCCACCTCCGGATTTGGCCGAAAAAAGATAAGCCTTCCCCTTATATAGAGCGGAAACTGAATGAAGCATGAAATAATTTTTACTTTCCGCAAAGAACAGGAAGGGTGTGCGGAGACACAAAAAGATCTCCTCCCTAAGTGAAGATAAGGATGTAGAGCTTTTAAGGTAAATGTAAGTTTTGTGATTTTCTTTATTGATGTGTACTTCTTTTATGCAATCAAATTGAGGATAAATTAAGACATATTCTTTGCTGCTTTCAAGGACGACGAGGTCCTTATTTTTTAATAGGCAGGTTAATTTTTCGGACGAGAATTTTTTCACATTTAAAATATAAATTTCAAGTGCTGAAGAAGAGAATTCGCAGCTGCCATCCTCATACCTGAAGGCAAGAAGATTGTCATTTATGTATTCTAAAGGACAAAAGAGCCTGACCTTTAAGCCTGCTATTTTAAGATTTATGCAAGATTCACCTTGAAGAGTTCTTTCATTGTCTAATATCATTCCTCTTGATTTTAAAGCACATATGAAGCTAAAAACTTCTTTCTCAAAGACATATTTTTGGGAAGCTTCAACATCAAATTTTTCATATAGTTTTTCAATTAATTCGCTAAAAGCCAAATCATTCTTTAAAAGTTCCCAAACAAAAGCCCCCGTTTTATTTATTTCAAGAATATCGACAAAATCAACAACTGCCTGCCCTGAGGGAAGGATTAAATTGTCACCGTTAATTTGGGCTAACACAAAAATATCGTTTCTTATCATGACTGTTCCTATAGATATGCAATGAGTTTGTTTATGTGGTATCATTATAAAGAATGGTTAAAGACTTTACAAGTTAATGATGCGCACTCGCGCTAAAGGAATATGTCGCTTTAGCGACTGCGTCCGGCGCTTTAGTTTTGCAAGAGAAATTTTTTTACCTGTAAGAAATTGCGTTACAATTCCATATAGGTAAAAAATTTACTTAGTTTAGGGAAGAATTATTATGAACAGTATATCGCTGAAGGGACAGTCACATGGAGATTAATAATACAAATTCTAATAATTCTATAAGCTTTGATATTAGCGTGGCAATGCTTCATATTATTGCTATGGCACTCATGCTTATGGATCATCTTTGGGCAACACTTTTACCTGCACAGGAATGGCTTACCTGTGCTGGAAGGGTGGCCTTTCCTATATTTTCCTTTATGGCGGTTGAGGGGTATTTTCATACCCACAGCTTCCAAAAATATGCTTTGAGAATGCTTATATTTGCAATTATTTCTGAAATTCCATTTGATTTAATGTATGGAGGTACCTGGTTCTATCCTGTGCATCAGAATGTTATCTGGACTCTGCTCATGAGCCTTATTTTCATACATATAATGGAGAGTGTGCGCGCAAAAGGCAAGCTTTGGCTTTACATACCAGTGGCAGCTATTTCAATTATTGCCGGAGGTGTACTCGGAACACTGTGCATGGTGGATTACTACGGCGCAGGTGTGCTTACAGTATTTGTCTTTTATTTCTTTAGAGGGCGTAAATGGTGGTGCCTGCTTGGACAACTAATCGGCCTCTACTGGATCAACGTGGAACTGCTGGGAGGACTGATGTATCCTATAGAGCTGTTTGGACGAAAGCTTGAGCTTTGTCAGCAGGGTCTGGCAATGCTGGCGCTGATTCCAATATGGCTCTATCGCGGCCGTAAGGGCTATAGCAGCAGGTCATTTAAGTATTTCTGCTACGGCTTTTATCCGGCGCATATGCTGATTATTGTTGTGATACTCAATTTAGTGACTTGAACGGACGGCAAGTTTTTCTACTTAATCCATTTCTATCCATTTGTTGTAAACAAAATAATAGAATGTTAAGATAGAAAAGAAGCTTTGATGTGCGTAGATTCGAAAATGTTTACGTTAGCTAAAACAGGTTAGAATCCCTAGCCATAGACTCGTGAGTGAGTCTTCACCTTTAAGCTTCCATATTTTTGTATTAGTTTGATAACGAGGCATTTAAAGACAACGCGTTTCGATTTATAAAGGTATGGATAAAAAACGGTATCAAACATCCAAAGTCTTATTTAGCTTCGTTTATGGTGATGACACATGACTACTGGTATCCGCTTGCGATATTTGACGGATATAAGGGAGTATACGGACTTTCAACAAACGAAAGCAATTATTATTCCTATTTCGTAGATGCACCAGGAGATGAGAAGGTGATTCTTCCTAAGCATCATGAGTATTTTAGAAAGATTTCGGTCTACTACAAAGTGGGAAGCTTATTGCCATGCACTTTGCTGATGAATCCAGCCTGGTATTTATTTCTGTGGCTTGGCAGTGTATTTTTTGACATTATAAAGAAAAACAAACTCAGGACAGAAGTGCATGTACTTATCGGAATGGGTCTCCTTACCGTTTTCCTGGGTCCGGTTGCTCAGGTCAGGTACATTTTCTTTATTTATGCGGCTCTTCCCTTTTATTTTGTTTCTTTTCCCGCAGCCTCTGAGAGAGTATAATCAAAATGATTTTATTCATCCAGTAGGTATACATGTTAAGAGGTGAATTAATGAAGGCTTTGAACGAACTGAAAAAATTTGCAGAGGAACAATGGAAATGGATTATTGTTACCTTTGCTGTCGGTGTTCTTGCATACTTTACAATGATGTCAGAGGGACTTGTCAATAACTATGATGGCATTTGGCACCCATCTAATTTTATAGCCGGAGATTGGGAAATTTCTCTTGGAAGAGGTTTACAGAGGTACGCGGACAGAGCACGCTTCGGAATTGTTTCCGATGCCTTTAATTCAATGATTACTGTATTTCTTTTTTCGATTGGTATTAACATTTTTATGAAGTGCTTTGACGTAAAAAGAAAATCTTTTAGAATTTTGGCTTCGGTTATTTTAATTGCGAATCCAATTATCTGCGATATTCTTTCATATAGCTACATGTCACCAAACTTTGGACTTGCCTTTGTATTTGCGGTTTCTTCATTTGCGGTACTGTGCAATGAGGACTTAAGTAAAAGGAAAATCATTTTTAAGGTCATTGCCTCTTCTGTATTTTTCGCTGTATCCATGGCATTTTATCAGGCGTATATTTCAGTTACGGTTCTTCTTATGCTTTTATTTTGCATAAAGAAAATTCGTTCTGCTGAAAGAAATAAACAGGTGATAAGTTATGCCGAAGAATGCATGGGAACATGCGTTCTAGGGGGGGCAATATATTTGCTTATTACAAAAGCATTACTACTTAGAGCCGGTATAGAGCTTGCTTCATACAAAGGAGCTTCGGGGGTTAATCCGATTGTAATTTTGAAGAATTTGCCTGCGTCTATGAAGAATGCTTTTGTTTCTTTTTATAATTATTTGTTTGTTTACAAGACATATTCAAATCTTGAGTTTATTAATTTTTATCTTTTACTTATTGCCTTGATAGAATTGCTTGTAATTGTCTTAATATCAATCAAAACTGCGAAGAAACATATAATAAAGGGAGTGGTCTGCTTCCTTTTATCCTTGTTAATTCCGGTTGCAAGTGGTTTCGTAATACTGATTGCAGTCGGAAATTCCATGTCGGAACTGATGTCGTATGGATATATTTTAAGTCTTGTTGCGATTCCGACTTTGATTGATGAGACTGTAGCTTCAACGACGGTTGTCAGAAGAAGTGTTACGCTGATGCTGGTGCCTTTCTTGTGGTTCCAGCTTTCGGCAGCTGTAAATGATCAAATTGCCCTGAAGGAAGGAAAAACAGCCACAACTACATTGGTTCAAAACATCGTTACGGCCTTATGCGAGGATGATTATTTGGAAGACTATAAAAGCGTTGCATTTGTGGGCAGACCTGTGGATAACTTTTTGTTTTCTCATAGCAATGCTTATTCGATGGCTAATGATTATGCCAAATTTGGATATTTTAGTACTGATGCCAGAAACTCAAGGGTCACATATGACGGTGTTCTAAGAAGTTTCCTTGGAATGAGCCTCAATTTATGCGGAGATGATGATTATAATGACATAATATCGCAGGATTTTGTGGCACGGATGCCCCAGTTTCCACTGGAGGGGTCGATTGTAAATTATAACGGAACATTAGTTGTCAAGGTTTCTGACTGCTATTGATGCAGGAGAAAATATGTGAAACGGAAGCTTATCTGGAATGAAAGAATAATTATCCGAGTAATGAAACAGAGTACGGTTGGAAATTTCTGTGTATGATAAAGGGCGATGCAGACTCGTAGCAGTCAGGAGTGTATATACGCAGATAGCAGAAAGATATACGATGTATATGCAATGAAGCATTGCGATTTCTACGTAAATGCATAAACAGATACTGGATTAAAAAGGTTGAAAGCCTTGACTTAAACGGCCAGCAAAAATGGTGCAAGTTCAACAAAATATGAAGAAAAATAAGCTTAAGAATAAGAAGGCAAAAGTGATTGAAGAAGAACTTACAATAACGGTAATCTGCACTGCAACGGATGAAGTAGTCGGCAACGCAGGCACACGAAGAATGATACATTTTACGGGAGAAGCAGACTGTAAAAACTTTAAAGGGAAAATCCTTGATGGCGGAGTTGATACCCAGAAAATTGACGACGGCAAAACATTTCTTTCGGCAAGATATATACTTGAGGGTACCGATTTTGAAGGAAATCCCTGCAAAATCTTTATAGAGAATAACGGAGAAGTCAAAACAGGTGAGCAATTAATCACAATTCCTTCAGTGACAACAGATTCAAAGGCTCTTGAATATCTTGAAACTTCTGCTCTTAAAGGAACAATAGAATCCTGGGAAAAAGGTGTTATCGTTCGTATTTTCAGGACTGAAGGTTAGTAAACGCATTAACCTGTGGTTATTTTCCATGCTTTGGTTTATAATTGTTATGTATGCATCTGAGAGAATGACGCGGATACTTCTTTTTAAGTATTTTTAAAGGAGAGTAAAACAATGAATAAAATTTTTATTAATGAAGTTGGGTTTTTAAAGGATCAGAAAAAGAAGGCAGCGCTTAACTTTAAGGCAGAAAGCTTTGGGGTTTATGACTGTCTTGGTAAGAAGGTTTATTCAGGTCTTGTGAGTCATTTCGGAACCGATGAAATTTCGGGAGAAGATGTTTACAATGCAGAATTTGACGCATTAAAGGATGAGGGTACCTATTATATAGATGCAGAGGGTGTTAAGAGCCCTTTGTTTACAATTTCAGATGGTGTCTACGATAAGCTTATGCAGGATTTGCTTAAGACTTATTATTTCTTACGATGCGGTGCAGAGCTTGAAGAAAAATATGCAGGGGAATATACACATAAGCCCTGTCACTTAGGCCTTGCAAAGGTATACGGAGATGAAGACACAAAGGTAGAGGTAACAGGTGGCTGGCACGATGCAGGAGATTACGGTCGTTACATGACTGCAGGCTGCGTGGCGGTTGCACATTTACTTTACGGCTTTAGATTTTATAAAGGCTTAAAGGATATTGAATTTAATATTCCGAAAGAAAAAGGACTTCCAGATATACTTACGGAAGTAAAGGTTGAAATAGAATTTTTAAGGAAGCTTCAAAAGGAAGACGGAAGCTGCTATCACAAGGTTACAACCATGCGCCATGCAGATTTCATTATGCCTGAAGAAGATACTTCCGATTTATATTTATTTCCGGTTTCTTCAATTGCAACGGCAGATTTTGCGGCAATGTGTGCTTTAAGCTACACGGTTTATAAGGATTACGATAAAGCATATGCCGAAAATTTACTTTCTTTGGCTGAAAAAGCCTATGAATGGCTCTTGCAAAATCCTAAAGAATTATTATTCCATAATCCTAAAGAATCAAATACCGGTGAATATGACGAGGCAGAGGACATTTCAAACAGATTCTGGGCGGCAGCAGCTTTATATGATGCGACAAAGGAAAAAGCATATTTACAGGATGCTCTTAAGCAAAAGGAAAGACTTATTGAATTTAATAAAACTGTTTCCTTTAAGGGATATCAGGGTAATGTGTTTACATGCTTAGGCTGGGCAGAGGTAGCAGGCCTTGGCGGATTGTCGGTTTTACTAAATAAGGAAGAAAACGAATTATATACATTTACAAAGGAAGCCTTTATTGAGGAAGCTGACAGACTGTGTAAAAACAGTAAGAAAAACGGCTTTTATCTTTGTATGGAAAAGAAGGACTTTATCTGGGGCAGCAACATGGAGCTTGGAAAATATTTAATGATTCTTTCCGTGGCTTTTGCTTTAGAGGGTAAAGAAAAATACAGAACGGCTATAGAAAATGGTTTTGATTATTTGCTTGGGTGCAATTCAATGGATGTAAGCTATGTAACAGGCAACGGAGAGCATGCCTATAAAAATCCACACTTACGTCCTACGGCTGTTGACGGAATTGAAGAGCCCTGGCCCGGTCTTGTATCAGGCGGTCCAAACATAGGACTTCAGGATGAAAAGGCAAGAGAATTATCAAGGGATTTGCCGGCTATGAAGTGCTACCTTGACGACGTCGCCTGCTATTCCTTAAACGAAATAACAATTTACTGGAATTCACCCTTTATATTTGCTCTTGCAGGATTGATTTGTTAAAATATTGGTAGTGAAATTAAAGGAGAAAAAATGAAAGCAGATTTTAATGTAACAGGAATGGGCTGCAGCGCCTGTGTGGCAGCTGTAGAGAGAGCTGTAAAAGCACTTGAAGGCATTACGGAAGTAAGCGTGAGCCTTATTGAAAATGCCATGACTGTCGATTTTGATGAAAGCAAACTTTCTGTTGATAAAATAATCGAGGCTGTAACGGCCGCCGGGTATGGCGCTTCATTAAAAGACAGCGTTAAGGAAGAAGAAAAACCGAAAAAAAAAAGACTGTTCTTTTAACCAGGTTTTTACCTTCTTTAATCTGTTTAATTCCGTTAGTATATTTAAATTTAAAAGGGAATTTTTTACCCTGGAAGGTTAACGGCCTTATTCAGTGCGCGCTTTCTCTGACTATACTTTTAATTAACGGAAACTATTTCATAAAAGCATATAAAAGCATAATTCACAGGGCACCCGGCATGGATGCCCTTATTTCAATTGGCGCGGGCATTTCCTTTATTTACAGTGTGTATCTGTTGATTTTTAATAAAGGCGAAATGTATTTCTTTGAATCAGCAGGCATGATTTTTACGCTTATTACCTTAGGTAAAGCACTTGAAGCCAATTCAAAAGCCCACACAATGGATGCAATAAATGCTCTGTCACAGCTTGTGCCGGACACTGTAAGAATTTTAAAGGGAAACGATGAGCTTACAGTAAAAGAAAACGAATTAAAGCCACTGGATATTGTAATAATCAGAAAAGGTGATAATGTGCCGGTAGACGGTAAAGTCGTAAAGGGCAAAGGATTAATTGATAAATCCGCACTTACCGGAGAGAGCCTTCCGATGGAGGTATGTGAAGGAAATGAAATAATCTCAGGCTCTGTATGCTTAGACGGTTTTCTTTATATAGAAGCTTTAAAAACAGGTAAGGACACAACGTTATCTCACATTATAGAAATGGTGCGTGAGGCGACTTTGAAAAAGACGCCGATAGAAAGACTTGCAGATAGAATAAGCGGTGTTTTTGTGCCGATAGTATTAAGCATAAGCTTAATAACCTTTATAATATGGATGCTTACTGGAGCGGATTTTGATTTTGCCTTAAAAATGTCAATAAGCGTTATTGTAATTTCCTGTCCCTGTGCGTTAGGACTTGCGACCCCCACGGCGGTAATGGCAGGAACCGGAAATGCAGCTACACACGGTATACTAATCCGTTCGGCTGAATGCCTTGAAACAGCTAGAAATGTCACGACAGTATTACTTGATAAAACAGGAACCGTAACGGAAGGAGAACTTACAGTTACAGATATTTATGAGGCGTCTGATACGTCAAAAGAAAATTTACTTCTTATGGCAGCAGTGCTTGAAGCCTCATCAAATCATCCTTACGCCAATGCCATTCGCAATGAAGCCCTTGATTATTATAACCCTAAAAGGATAATGGAACACAATTTAGAGAGTGTTGAAAACATAGATGGCAGAGGTATAAAGGGAATTATTGACGGTGGCGTTTATTATGCGGGTAATGCCCTATTAATGGAAGAAAACGGTATAAGCATTTTACCTTTAAAAGAAAAATACGAAGAATTAAGCCGTCAGGGAAAAACGGTTTTATTCTTTGGAGATGACAGATTAAGAGGTATTATTGCAATTGCTGATAAAGTAAGGGATGACAGCAAGGAAGCAATTAATAAATTAAAGAAGCAGGGGCTTAAGGTGTTTCTTGTGACAGGAGACAATAAGGAAACGGCTGAAGCCATTTCTAAAGAAGTGGGGATAGAAAACATAATAAGTGAAGTTCTTCCAGAAGATAAAGGCAATGTTGTGGATAAAATCAAGGCAACGGGTGAAAAGGTTGCAATGGTGGGAGACGGAATTAACGATGCGGCTGCTCTGGTAAAGGCAGATATCGGAATTGCCATCGGAAACGGAACAAAGATAGCAATTGATTCAGCAGATTTTATTTTGATAAATAATAAATTAAGTGATGTGTCATATTTGTTTAAATTAAGCCGTCGTACACTTAAAATAATAAAGGAAAATCTTTTCTGGGCGCTGTTTTATAACTGTCTTGGAATTCCTCTTGCGGCAGGAGTACTGTTTGTGCCCTTTGGAATATCCTTAACACCTGTAATTTCGGCAGCATGTATGAGTGTAAGCTCACTGTTTGTAGTATTAAATGCACTCAGATTAAGGAAATAACGGAAAAGAATGAATAATTTAGTAGTAAAGGATTTTGGAAGAGAATATACAAGAAGCTTTAAGGAAGCAATCCGACGTGAATGGGTCATTACTAACGGTATTGGCGGATATGCGGGAAGCTCTTTAATAGGAGCAAACACAAGAAAGCATCACGGACTTTTAATTGCATCCTTACATGCACCTACAAAAAGGCGGGTAATTTTAAACAGAATTAATGAAGAACTGATTGTAAACGGAAGGTCTTTTTCTTTCTCCAGTGTACAAAGAAAAGGAAAAAAGTATGAAGAAGGGTATTTGTACCAGACTGATTTTTCTTTTGACGCAGTACCTACCTTTACATATTTCATTAACGGATGTCTTATTAAAAAGACTGTAGCGATGGAGTGGGAGAAAAACACAGTAGCGGTTACCTATGAAATCACAAATGAAGGCGACTCTGCAGCGCTTTGCTTTACTCCTGTGTTTAATTACAGAGACCATAACGAAGGCTCTAAAAAGAGCAGCCTTAAATTTAATACCTTTAACACAAAAGACACTATTATTTTGGAACCTAAAAACAGCGATGAAATAATTAGGTTTTATGTAAGTGAAGGGGTTATCTATCCGTCAGAGCCTGAAGAAATGTATGATTTAAAGCTTGAGCTTCAGACTGAAATTGATACGGGAATGTCGGCTTTAGATGCAGGGTTTAAGCCATATCATATAGAGCTTGGCTTAAAGAAGGGTGCAAAAAGGAAGTTTTCTTTTGTCTGCACTATCGAAGGAGACTTTGAAAAGGACGGCTTTAAAACTGTTAAGGCTTCAAGAAAGCGGGCAGAGGAGCTTATTAAAAAGGCAGGCGTTAAATCGGAATTTTTAAAACGCCTTACAGTAAATGCTGATAATTTTATAGTAAAGAGAACGTCAACGGGCGGTAAAACAGTTTTGGCAGGTCTTCCGTGGTTTACGGACTGGGGCAGAGATACAATGATTGCCTTTACGGGACTTACCCTTGAAACGAAAAGATATGACGATGCAAAGAGCATTTTAGAAACCTTTACAAAATATGAAAGGAACGGAATACTTCCCAATATGTTTCCGGATAACGGCATAGATCCGTTATATAACACGGTGGATGCATCGCTTTGGTATTTTTATTGTGTAGAACAATATTTAAAATATGTAAATACCAAAGAAGCCTTTGATTTTATAGAAACAAAAGTTTATCCCTGCCTTAAAAAAGTAATTAAGGCATATAAAAACGGCACGGATTTTTCGATTTATATGGATAAGGATTATCTTATTCACGCAGGCTCAGATTTAGATCAAGTGACCTGGATGGATGTGAGGGTTAACGGGTATGTGGTGACGCCGCGTCACGGTAAGCCTGTTGAAATAAATGCGCTTTGGTACAATGCCTTAAAGGTTATGGAAGAACTTGCCGATAAATTTAAGGATTACGAGTATAAAGAAAAGATTGCAGAATTATCTAAAAAAGTAAAGACATCCTTTAATGAAAGGTTTTATAATGAAAATACGGGATGCTTATATGATGTGGTGGATGAAACCTTAATAGACGGAGTGACGATTAAGGATAATGGAGCCATCAGACCAAATCAGATATGGGCAGTTTCTTTACCTCATACAATGCTTGATTGTGATGTTGAAAGGTCGGTCGTAAAGGTGGTGCTAAAAAAGCTTTACACGGATTTTGGTTTACGAACGCTTCCCGTAGACGATCCTGATTATCATGGGCGTTATGAAGGCGCACTTCACGACAGAGACATGGCTTATCATCAGGGAACAGCCTGGGCATTCCCATTGGGCGGTTTAATAAGTGCTTATCTTAAGGTAAATGAATATTCAAAAGAAGCTTACAAAACAGCAGGAGAGCTTTTAAAGCCTATGGAGAAGCATTTGGATGACGGATGCATAGGAGGCATTGCAGAGGTATTTGATGGTGATGCACCGTTTATAAGTCATGGCTGCTATACACAGGCCTGGAGTGTGGGTGAAATAATAAGAGTGGCAGCAGAGCTTGAAAAATCAAATAAGAAATTATAAAGAGAGGAATTTTTTATGGTAAAAGATGGAAAGATTTTAATCGGAAAAGCAGGGGATGAAGAAATTTTTATTTATCCTAAAATGGCTAATCGTCACGGTATGATTGCAGGGGCAACAGGTACCGGCAAAACCGTTACTTTAAAGGTAATGGCTGAATCCTTTTCAAATATGGGTGTGCCGGTATTTTTGGCAGACGTTAAGGGAGACCTTGCTCCTTTATGCAAGGTAGGGCAGGCAAACGAAAACGTCACCTCAAGAATAGAGAAAATGGGATTGCAGGATGCAGGCTTTGAATATCAGTCATATCCTGTTAACTTCTGGGATGTGTATGCGGAAAAGGGTATGCCTCTTCGTACCACCATTTCAGAAATGGGTCCGTTACTCTTAAGCCGTATTATGGGACTTAACGACATTCAGTCTGATATTTTAAATATCATCTTTAAGATTGCCGATGACGAAGGTCTTTTATTAATCGACACAAAAGACTTAAAGAGTATGGTGCAGTATGTAGGAGAAAATTCCAAGGAATATTCGGCTCAGTACGGCAATATTGCTGCGGCTTCCTTAAATGCAATTACAAGAGGGATTGTAGCAATGGAATCTGAGGGCGCCGACCAGTTCTTTGGAGAGCCTGCTTTAAGCATCACTGACTGGCTGTGCACAGATTCAAACGGCAAGGGCATGATTCAGATTTTAGACTGTCAGAAGCTTATTATGCATCCTAAGATGTATTCAACCTTCTTACTTTGGATGCTGTCAGAGCTTTTTGAAATTTTACCTGAAGTGGGGGATTTAGAAAAGCCCAGGATGGTATTTTTCTTTGACGAAGCACATATGCTTTTTGACTCAGCATCAAGGGTGCTGCTTGAAAAGATTGAACAGGTAGTAAAGCTTATCCGCTCAAAAGGAGTAGGCATTTATTTTATCACACAGAACCCAAAGGATATTCCGGACGGCGTGCTTGCACAGCTTTCAAATAAGGTACAGCATGCGCTCCATGCATATACTCCTGCCGAGCAAAAGGGTGTCAAGGCAGCAGCAATGGCTTTCAGAGCCAACCCTGAATTTGATACATACACAGTATTGCAGGAGCTTGGAACGGGTGAAGCTTTAGTCTCTGTTCTTGATGAAGCCGGTGTGCCTACAGTTGTAAAGAAGACAAAAATCTGTCCTCCTCAGAGCAATATGGATACGCTTGATGATGGTACCCGTAATTCAATGATTAATAACTGCTTACTCTATTCAAGATATTCAAATGCGGTTGACAGAGATTCAGCTTATGAATTTTTACAGAGAAGAGAGGCAGAAGTACAGGAGACTGCAGTTAAAGAAGCGGAGCAGTTAAGCCTTACAAAGCAGAAAGAAAAAGAAATTGCCGCACGAAAGAAGGCCACCAATAATGCAGTTAAGAGTGTTGCAAAGACAACAGCCGGTACTATCGGCCGTCAGGTAGGTAAGACGTTAGGTGGCTCCATCGGCGGATCCTTTGGTAAGACTCTGGGCGGCAACGTAGGAGCAAGCCTTGGAAGAGGTATTATGAGCACGCTTTTTGGCGGAAAATAAGGGATTTTAAAAATCCACTTTACAAACCCTATTTAGTGTGTAATAATGTACAAAATTAAAGTTCCTTTAAGCGTGGCACAGAGAGGCCGGCAAGGTATAACATATTGCGACGTCTGAAAAAACAGGCTTGATTGTGTAAATATCGCCATGCGCTTAAGGTGCATGGCGTTTTTTGCTTTATGGTTTTTAAAGGTTAAGGTGGATTAATGGCTGTTTACAAAGCAACATTAATGGATGATGCAGCAATCGGAAGAGCTTTAAAACGAATTGCTCATGAAATTTTAGAAAGAAACGGCGGATGCGAAAATCTCTGCATCATAGGTATTAAAAGAAGAGGCGTGCCAATTGCTACGGAAATAGCAAAAAACATCCTTGAAATAGAAGGACAGGAGGTTCCACTTGGAACCTTAGACATTACCTATTACAGAGACGACCTTGAACGGGATTCAAGCGAGCCTGTTATACATGAATCGCAGATTACTTTTGATATAGAAGGAAAAACGGTAATTCTAGTAGATGACGTGCTTTACACGGGACGTACTGCAAGAGCAGCGATGGAGGCAGTGTTAAGACATGGAAGAGCCTCTCAGATTCAGCTTGCGGTGCTTGTGGACAGAGGTCACAGAGAGCTTCCCATAAGAGGCGATTATGTTGGTAAAAACGTTCCGACCTCCAAGACTGAGCGCATAAGCGTAAGAATACAGCCTTTTGAAGAAATAAGAGCCGTTGAACTTTTTGGGTAGTACTAAGGCACTTATGCCTTTCACTATATAAATATTAAATTGCACCGGTGTGTGCAGAATATGGAGGAAAATTTAATATGAAACTTACTTATGGCGTAAAAGACAAGCCCGGCTTCGGCAAAGTTTTAGTATTTGCTCTTCAGCAGTTACTTGCAATCCTTGCCGCAACAATCGCGGTACCGGCAATCATCGGAAACGATATGTCAACATCCGCTGCATTATTTGGTGCAGGCGTTGGTACAATCGTTTATCTTTTATTTACAAAGTTTAAGAGCCCTGTTTTCTTAGGTTCATCCTTTGCTTTCATCGGCTCAATGTTTGCAGCATTTGCAACCGCTGCTTCAACCGCTGCCGGCTATGTAGGTATCATCTTCGGTGCTTTCTTTGCAGGCCTTGTATATGTAATTATCGCTATCATCGTTAAGTGCGTTGGTGTTAACTGGATTAACAAGCTTATGCCTGCAGTAGTAGTCGGACCGACAGTTGCAATCATTGGCCTTTCACTTGCAGGAAATGCAATCGGTGATTTAACAGGTTCACCCTCAACAGCGTCTACTTATGTATGCATCATTTGTGGTCTTGTAACACTTTTCGTAACAATGCTTTGTTCTGTATTCGGTAAGAAGATGATGAAGATGATTCCTTTCATCATCGGTATTTGCGCAGGCTACATTGTAGCTACAATCTTTACACTTATCGGTAATGCAACAGGAAACGCAGCTTTAGTAGTCGTTGATTTCTCAGCTTTCTCATCAATGAAGTGGGTTCCTGATTTCACTTTCGTAACAGCTTTCAAGGGCTTTTCAGAAGTAACCCCCGCTTACATTGGTACAGTTGCAGCAGCGTATGTTCCTGTAGCATTCGTAGTATTTGCAGAGCATATTGCCGACCACAAGAACTTATCTTCAATCATAGAATCCGAACTTTTAGAAGAGCCTGGTCTTCACAGAACCTTACTTGGTGACGGAGTTGGTTCAATGGTAGGTGCATTCTTTGGTGGCTGCCCTAACACAACATACGGCGAATCAGTTGCTTGCGTAGCTATTTCCGGTAACGCTTCAGTTGTAACAATTTTAGCAACAGCTATCCTTGCTATCGTAGCATCCTTCTTTGCTCCCTTCGTAACATTCCTTGCTACAATTCCAGGCTGCGTAATGGGTGGTGTGTGTGTAGCTCTTTACGGCTTCATCGCAGTATCAGGTCTTAAGATGATTCAGAAGGTTGATCTTGATGACAACGCAAACCTTTTCACCGTATCTGCCATCTTAATCGCAGGTATCGGTGGTATGGTAGTAAGCTTTGGCTCAGTAACCATCACATCGGTTGCATGTGCATTAATTCTTGGTATTATTACAAACAAGGTACTTACAATTAAGAAGAACTAACAGGTAAAAAAAGCGGCAGGAGATTTTCTCCTGCCGTAAATTATTCAAGCGTAAACTTTTTAACATAGCCTATTGCATTCTTAACGGGAGGTAATAATAAAATTACGCAGGTAAGAATGAACTCAGGCAGAATGTATGAAAGGTTGTAGGCGATGCTTGCCCAGGCTGCAGCCATGTTGCCTGAAAGGGAGCCTACGTATTCGGTAAAGAAAATAAGACCTGAAATTGAAGCAACAACAAATCTTCCGAACACTCCAACGGAATAACCGATGATGAGTGCATGCTTCTTTTTATAGAAGAAGCCTGAAAGACCAAGGGCGCCGAAGGCTAAGGGATAGTCTAAAAGCACCTGAAGTGGATGCACTACATAGGGATTTGAAATAAACTGAATGATGCCGTGAGCGATGGCAGCAGCAAGGCCGGTTACGGGACCGAAAAAGTATCCGGGGAGCGTCACGAACAGCATACTGAAAAGAGTGGAGGAGCCTCCGAAAGGAAGACTCGGGAGTTTAATGTAGTTGGCAATTACGGTTGCCAGGGCGATTGAAACCGCACTGAAAACGATTTTTTTGGTTGTGATTTTTGACATAAAAAAACCTCCTGAGATAATTATAGGAGGGGACTGTAAAGAATGCTTCCTTACGCCGGCATTACCCGGTTCAAGTGATGAGGGTCAAGAAGCTTAAAGCTTCAATCTCAGCAGTTGCTCCCCTAGCTAAATATTTATTTAACAAAATAAAATTTAAACCTTTAATTTAAAATTGTCAATATGAAAAAAGACCCGTATTTTACGCGGGTCTTTTGATGTTACTTATTTGATTACATGAATCCAACCCTTAGGAGCTTCAATACGACCCATCTGGATACCGGTTAAAGTATCGTATAATTTTCTGGTGATTGGTCCCATTTCTTCCATACCTGCAGGAATGCAGATTTCCTTGCCGTGGTCAACAATCTTGCCAACTGGAGAGATAACTGCTGCAGTACCGCAGAGACCGCATTCAGCCATATCCTTAACTTCGTCGAAGTAAACTTCTCTTTCTTCAACTTCAAGTCCTAAATATTCCTTGGCAACTACCATAAGAGAACGACGGGTAATGGAGGGAAGGATTGTAGATGACTTAGGTGTTACGAATTTGCCATCCTTTGTGATGAACATGAAGTTTGCACCGCCTGTTTCTTCCACCTTTGTGCGAGTAGCAGCATCAAGGTACATGTTTTCATCAAAGCCCTGTCTGTGAGCATCTGAGATTGCATACAAGCTCATTGCATAGTTAAGACCTGCTTTAATGTGGCCTGTGCCATGAGGTGCAGCTCTGTCGTAGTCACATACGCGAATTGTAATAGGCTTTGCGCCGCCCTTAAAGTAAGGACCTACAGGGGTAGCAAACATTCTGAACTGATATTCTGCTGCGGGCTTAACACCGATAACAGGTGAAGAACCAAACATATAAGGTCTGATATAAAGTGTAGCACCAAAGCCGTAGGGGGGTACATATGCTTCATTGGCTGCTACTACATCGTAAACTGCCTGGATAAAACGATCCTTGGGAAATACAGGCATTTCCAAACGCTTGCAGGAATCAATCATTCTGTCTGCGTTTAAGTCGGGACGGAAGCACACGATATGACCATCCTCTGTTGTATATGCTTTTAATCCTTCAAAACAGGTCTGTGCATACTGAAGCACTCCGGCACATTCATTGATGACTACCTTGTCATCTTCTGTAAGAACGCCCTCGTCCCATGCTCCATCTTTAAAATTGGACACATATCTCTTTGCTGTAGGAATATAGCCAAAGCCGATATTAGCCCAGTCAATATTTGCCTTTTCCATTATTGCTTCCTCCTTAATACTCTTTAACGATTTAAGTCGCTAAACTCTAAAAAACATTATCTTCTTATTCAAAATAAAAGTCAATGTGATAAGCCGCAAAAAGAAAAATTTTAAGGCTTTAAAAGGTCTGAAAGAAGCGCAAACTGTGTAAGAGTAAGGGTTTCACCGCGGACAGTTGCGGGAAGGTCCATTTTTTCAAGGGCTTTAAAAATGTTTTCTTTTGCTACACCGTTAATACCTGCATTGGTAAGACCGTTGACTAAGGTCTTTCTGCGCTGATTAAAGGAAGCTCTTATTAAAGAAAACATGAAAGCTTCATCTTTAACGCTTACGGGATTTTCCTTGTGACTTGTAAGCCTTATAACTGCGCTGTCTACATTAGGGCGGGGGATAAAGCAGTTTGCAGATACAATCATCAAAACCTCAGGCTTTGAATAATACTGTACAGCCAAAGAAAGTGCACCGTAATCCTTAGAGCCCGGGCCTTCCTGCATTCTGTCTGCTACTTCCTTTTGCACCATAACGGTAATGCTCTCAAGAGGCACGTGGCTTTCAAACAAACCCATGATGATGGGGGTAGTAATATAATAAGGAAGGTTTGCAACCACCTTTATAGGTTTTCCGTTATTGTATTTTTGCGCAAGCTCGTTTATATCAACCTTTAAAACGTCTTCGTTAATGATAATTTTATTATCATAGAAAGAAAGTGTATCATTTAAAATCGGTATAAGGTTTTTATCGATTTCTACGGCGATTACAAATTTGGCACTTTCACACAGGTACTGTGTCATGGTGCCGATGCCTGGACCGATTTCAAGCACACAATCCTCATTTGTAATTTCGGCGCCTCTTATAATGCCCTCTAAAATATTTGTATCAATTAAAAAATTCTGACCGTATTTCTTTTGAAAATTAAAATTGTATTTTTGAAGCACTTCCAAAGTGTTTCCCATAATACCTAAATTTGCCATAGTTTTTCCTTGTTAATTATATTCGTAATCCGCTTCGCTACGACTCTACTAAAAGCGGCACTACGTGCCTTGAGAGGTGCTGGGCTTGTAACCTGGCACATCGTTCTAGAACACCCACCGCCTAAAGGCAGTAGGTATTCTTGAGCTTTTATAAGTTAAAAAGCGTGCGTGCATTATTTTCGGTTGCATTGATTACTTCATTTGAGGTAATGCCGCGCAGGTCTGCAATTTCTTTTGCTACATATGTTAAATAGGAAGAATCGTTACGCTGGCCTCTGAAGGGGGTTGGTGCAAGGTAGGGGCAGTCTGTTTCTATTAATATAGAAGAAAGCGGAATTCTTGCAGCCACATCTTTAAGCTTTTTAGAATTTTTAAAGGTGACTACTCCGCCGATTCCTATATAGAAGCCCTTGTTAATGTACTGCGTTGCCATTTCAAAGGAAGAAGAAAAGCAGTGAATGACGCCTTTCCTTTCGGGCATGTGATTCATGATTATTTCAAAGGTTTCTTCTGCCGCATCTCTTGAATGTATCATAACAGGGAGATTTTTTTCTTTTGCAAGCTCAAGCTGGTAAATAAAAAGTTCCTTTTGAGCTTCTGGGTCGTAGTACTCATAATGATAATCAAGACCGATTTCACCAATGGCAACAGGCTTATATTTATCGATTAAGGCTTCGAACTCTGGACGTCTTTCTAAAGGCAGATCCTTAATGTCTTCAGGGTGGATTCCGAAAGTCATGTGGGCAAAGGGATATTTATTGCATATGTCTACGATTTTATAAATAGAGTCAAAGCTGCTGCCCGCGCAGATAATGTCTCCGACGCCTTTATCCTTTAAAGTAGACAGGAGCAAATCTCTATCTTCGTTAAAGGCGTCATCGTCGTAGTGGGAGTGCGAATCAAAAATCATTGTATTTCCTCACTAATTACGTGTTTTCGTAACATTTTAGCACAGATAAAAAAAAAATAAAACTTTTTTAAGAAAAGGGGTTGAAAAAATAAATTCTCTGTGTTATATTCTTACTTGCGTTGTGAAACAGATACGCGCCTTTAGCTCAGTTGGTAGAGCACCTGACTCTTAATCAGGGTGTCCAGGGTTCGAGCCCCTGAAGGCGCATTCATTAGTCGTAAGCTTAGCTGAGTGCAGGTTTGCGGCTTTTTTATGATATAGGAAATTGCGTTGCAATTCCATATATTGTAAAAAAGGCACTGCGTGCCAATGATGTGCACTCGCGCGTAAGGAATATGTCGCCTGCGCAACCACGCTCGGCGCGAGAGTTTCGCAAGCGAAACTCTTTTTTATTTTAATTAAATTTTTATTCAAAGGGTGTACATTTTATAAAAGCTCAAGAAAACCCACTGCCTAAAGGCAGTGGGTTTTCTTGAGCTTTTATAAATCATCTGATGATTTGTTTGACTTTAACTATCGTTTTGAGCGTATACATCCGTTCCAGGACGGAAACGGCAGAGTCGGACGTCTGCTTCTTTTTAAGGAATGCCTGCGCAACAATATTGTGCCATTCATCATCGAAGACGACATCAAGATGTTCTATTACCGCGGCTTGAAAGAATGGAGTAACGAACGAGGTTATCTGCGTGACACCTGCTTGTCCGCGCAGGACAGATTCAAGAAGTATCTGGACTATTTCAGAATACCATATGACGATGATTGATAGCGTAGCATCGGGTCTTTTTTTCTGAGCTTGTATGTAGAATCAGACGAAACAGCCTGTAATGACCGCGAAAAGGCATTAAAAGACCAAAGCTACACAGAACTTAAAATCGAGTATTGACTGTGACTGAAGGTCAGCGTAAAAATGGCTGTATGTTAGAATGTTGCATTAAAATAGTGCATTGTTTAATTAAATGTGAGATACTTTAACTGATATCAAAAATATGAGACGGGAAAATATGAATGAAGCTTATAACAATAATTGTGCCTGTATATAACACAAAGGAATATTTGAATAAATGCGTTAATTCTTTAATATCTCAGACCTATGAGAATCTTGAGATTATATTGGTGGATGACGGTTCGACAGACGCAAGCGGAGCATTATGCGATGAACTGGCGGCAAAGGATTCAAGAATTGTTGTGATACATAAAGAAAACGGAGGGTCCTCAAGCGCAAGAAATGCCGGTATTTCCATGGCTCACGGGGATTATATAGGCTTTGTGGACAGTGACGATTATGTGGAACCTTTTATGTATGAAAGACTTATCGAGGGTGCTCCGGCAGAGATAATACAAATAGGAAGAAATGAAATTGATGTGGAAGGAAGCATTTTACCAGATATATGCATTCCTCCTAAAGAAGACACTTTTTACGATAGTGAAAGCTTTATGAGGGAACTTTTGCTGCATAAGGGTGACTGCTCCTTCTGCACGAAAATAATTTCAAAAAAAATGTTTGATAATCCCAAAAATCGCTTTCCGGAAGGCATATTAAATGAAGATTTTTATCTTCTTGTAAACCTGCTTACGGAAATAAAAGGTGTGTTGAGTAAGCCTGGATACGCATATCATGTATTCTACAGATTGGGTAGTAATTCAAGAAAAGAAGATAAAAACACCTTCTCAAGGGTATATTTAGACAGTGTGGATAACGCAGATATGGTAGAAGGCATTGTTAAAAAGTCTTTTCCTGGGTTAATTAAAATATCAATGCGTTTTGGCTTATATCAAAGACTGGAATATTTGCTGCATATTCCGGTATCTCAGATGAATAAAGACAATGTTCAGTATAAAAATATTGTAAAATATTTAAGAAAACATGTAACAGAGACTATTACGAATAATTATCTTACAGGGAAAAACCGTATATATCTGCTGCTTTTGACTGTGGCACCAAAGGGTGTTCGTATAATCCACAAAAAATTAAAAGGACTATAAATAGCGATGCCTTTTTGAATAAGCTTCTTTATGTTCCATAAGCTGGTTTTGTGGTTGACAGCGTTATACTTTAACTTTTAATAAGAGATTTGGGTTTATGAAAGTACGAAAGCAATTGAAAATTTTATAAAAGCTCAAGAAAACCCACTGCCTTTAGGCAGTGGGTGCTCTTGAACGAGGTGCCAGGTTACAAGCCCAGTACCTCGTAAGGCACGTAGTGCCGCTTTTAGTAGAGCCGTAGCGAAGCGGATTGCGAATATCATTGACGCTTGCACTACTTATATTGTTTGGTATAACGGAGGCAACGGTTATAGGATAATTATTGTGACAGTTGGCGTTTAAATGAAAGTTTTGCCTGGAGGTTTTTATGTATCCTTTTGATAAGAATTTAAAAATAATGGGAGATAGGATTTATCTTCGCCCCATCACTAAAGAAGATACCGAAATGGTGCTTTACTGGCGCAACAGCGAAAAGACTGTTAAAAATTTTTTTTACAGAAAGCCAATAACGGTTGACGAACATACAAATTGGCTTGAAACAAAGGTGTTTAAGGGCTTAGTTCACCAGTTTATTATGTGTATGATAGACGGGGACGAGCCTATAGGGTCGGTTTATATTCAGCATTTTGATGAAGAAAAAAATGAAGCAGAGTCAGGAATCTTTACAAGCCCTAAGATGCCTTCAGGGCTTGGACTTGGAGAAGAAGGCGCGCGTCTTTTAAACATAGAATACGGTTTTAAAATGCTTCATCTTAACCGCATTTATGCAACGGTGTTAGGTTATAACATTGCAAGCATTAAAATGCATGAAAGGGTCGGCTTTACAAAATATCTCGTAAAAGAAAAGGATGCTTTTCTTGATGGAAAATACGAAGATGTTATCATTTTTGAACAATACAATAAAGAAGCCTGAAATAAAAGGTATGAATAAAACAGCAGGCGTGACAACTTTCTCATTCCATTAAACAGGAGAAAAAGTATAATACTAAAGTACTAAAAAGACCACAAGATTTTGTGGTCTTTTCTTTTGACTTTGTCTATATGATGTGATACACTTTTTATATTATAGGGGGAGTATACCTAGTTTATAAAAGCTTAGGAAAACCAACTGACTTTAGGTGGTGGGTGCTCCCCGCGAGGCGCCGGGTTACAAGCCCAGTTCCTCGTAAGGCACGTAGTGCAGCTTTTAGTAGAGCCGTAGCGAATTGCGAATATCATTGACACAAGGGTGAGTAAGTTGGATAAATACGAATATAAAATTCGAGTTAATGAAATAAAGAATCTTATTTCTGAAAAGAAATACAAAGAGGCCGTGGAAATAGCAGACACTATTGATTGGAAGAACGTCCGCAACAATGTAATGCTATGTACAATAAGCGACCTTTATAAAATGTGTAAACGTTTTGAAGACAGTAGAGACGTTTTGATGTTAGCATACCAGAGGAATCCCGGTGGAAGAATGATCCTCTATTCTCTGTGCGAGCTTTCCATCAAGCTTGGCGACGTAGTAAACGCAAACGAATATTTTAAAGAATTTGTGCAGGTGGCTCCAAGAGATACAGGCAGATTTGTGCTGCGCTACAAGCTCTACACCGCATGTGAAGTAGGCCTTGATGAAAGAATTGGTGTGCTAGAAGAATTACAGCAGTATGAATGTAAAGAAAAATGGATGTACGAGCTTGCATATTTATATCATATGCAGGGCTATGGCGATAAATGTGTAGAAGAATGTAATCAGATAGTTATATATTTTGGCGAAGGAAAATATGTGGTGAAGGCTCTTGAATTAAAGGCGCTTCACGAGCCTCTTTCCTACGAGCAGGATGTTATTTACCGCCGTTTAACAGGTCCTAAGGAAAATGACATTTTAGTTAAGGATATGGATGTAAGTAAATATAACACCATAGACCTACAGAAGGAGCTTGCCAATTCTTTAGCAGAAGTACTCTTTGATGATACTCAGGCAAAAGAAGCGTTAAAGACAGAAAAACAGGCTTCTGAAAATACTATTGTAAATATTCCTGTTACAGAGCCTGAAGCTGAGTTAGAACCTAAGGCTGTTTCGAATACTGTAGAAAAAGCAGCTGACAGTGATGAATTTACAACGAAGGAAATTCCTTCTTCGACTATGAAAGAGGAGCCTAAAAAACAGGTTTCTTTTGAAACAAGAATATTTAATGCAAAGGATGTGGAAGCAGGCTTAAATAAGAATGCTGCAGTTAAGGAAGTAATTGTACCGAGACCCTTTGATGAAATGCACGAAGTGATGCCCAAGTCTTCTGGTAATCCTGCAATTATATTTCCTAATTATGACGACATGGTGTACATGGAAGGTGACGGACAGATAAGCTTTAACCTTCCCGACGAGGAAATTGTTGACAAGCAGATTACAGGCCAGATAAGTATTGCAGATGTTCAGGCTGAGTGGGAACGCATGAAGAATGCCAACGAAAGAAAGTGGCGTGACGACATGCGCCGTAAGGTGTTAAAGCAGACTGATGGTTTGTTTAAGGACTTTGAGGCAACCGCAAAAGACGGGCTTTTAGAAAAACTTGAATCGGAAGTTGAGGAAAGCGAAAATATTGAGCTTACCAGGGAAGAAAGAGAAAAGCTTCTTGAAGAATCCCGTACAGCAGGTGGCTTATGTATAGACATTGAAGAAGAATCGGATTTAGAGCCTGTTATTGAGACAAAGCCTGAAGAAGGCATAAGGATTTCTGAATCTGAATCAGAGCCTGAAATAGGAATTGTGCTTAAAGAAGTGACAGAAGAGCCGATTTCCGATATAAGAGAAATTGTTATAGAGGATGAAGACGAGCCTAAAGAACCGGAAGAATTTAAAGAGGCTAAAGAAGCTGTAATTACAGAAGAGCCTGCAAGAGAGGAACTTTTCTTTGACAGAACGCCCTTTATGGCAGAAGAAAGCGCTTCTGAAATAAGGGAAATTGAAATAGAGACGAAGCCTGAAATTACTTCAAATGAGCCTGAACCCTACGCAGAAGATAACACAGGACTTATGCCTGATGTGACAGGTCTTGACTATCTTATGGCTTTTGCGGAAGCAAGCGAAGAAAGAGACTTGGTGGATAAGGCTTTAATGAATGTAGTGAAAGAGGAATCTGAAGTAGAAGAAGCTGAGACAGAGGAAGAGTCTGAAGCGAAAGAGGCTTGTGAAACAAAGGAAGAACAAGAGGATATAGAAGAGCCTGAAGCGAAAGAAGATGGCAAACCCCTGGAAGAACCCAAGGATATAGAGGAGCCTGAAGCGAAAGAGGATAGAGAAACAAAGGAAGAACCCAAGGATATAGAGGCGCCTGAAGCGAAAGAGGTTAGTGAAACCGAGAGTGAACCTAAGGATATAGAAGAGCCTGAAGCGAAAGAGGCTTGTGAAACAAAGGAAGAACCCAAGGATATAGAGGAGCCTGAAACGAAGGAAGAATCTGAAACAAAGACAGAGTCTGAAATCAGACCTTCAGGCTTTACCAAAGAGCAGGAAGAAAGATTTGAAAGCTATATTCAGACTGAAAGCGGAAGAGAACAGATAAAGGGAATACTTGAAGGCATTTCAATGCGCTCGGCTTTTGGCAACATTATAATTTCAAGTGAAGACAAGGACGGTTCCATTGAACTTGCAAAAGCTGTAATTATGGAGCTTACATCAAGAGAGCCTATTACAGGAAAGGTTGCTAAAATTAAGGCCAGCACCTTAAATGCCAAGGACGCTTTTGAAACTCTTTTAAAAATGGAAAATGGTGCTTTAATTATTCAGGATGCCAATGAATTGCGCAGAGAAACTTTAGATGCAATCAGAAGAATCACTTTAGATCCTGAAAAACAACTCTTTATAGCACTTACTACTACCACAAGAAACAAAAACCGTTTTATTAACGACAACAGAGATATGCTTGAAAGCTTTACAGTCACAATGGATGTGGAAGCATTAAGCAACAAGGAGCTTGCAAAATATGCAAAGGCCTACGCTTATTCAAAGGCCTATGCCATTGATGAAATGGGTATGCTTGCCCTTCACACACGAATCGAATCAAAGCAGACCAATGAACATTGCGTCACCATTTCAGAGGTAAAGGAAATGGTTGGAAATGCAATTGTTAGGGCGACAAAGAAAAATGCCAAGCATTTCTTTGATGTGCTTGTGGGCAAGAGATACGATGAAAATGAAATGATTGTGTTAAAAGAAAAAGACTTTATTGAGTAGGGTGACTAAGGAGGAAATAAGGTGAACCCAATTGCAATTACAGAAACAGATGAATACCTGTTTGCGCAGGGCACCAATTATGAAATATATAAGAAAATGGGAGCCCATCCCTGTTCTTTTGACGGAAAAGAGGGGGTATATTTCAGCGTATACGCACCTAATGCGGCAGAGGTTTATGTGGTAGGTGATTTTAACGGCTGGAAGGAATGGGAGACTAAGCTTAATAAATTAGGCCCTGGTGGAATCTGGGCAGCCTTTGTGGAAGGTGCAAAAGAATATCAATACTATAAATTCTTTATTAAGGCTTCTGACGGACGCACGCTTTATAAGGCAGACCCTTATGCCAACTATGCAGAAAAGCGTCCCGGTACGGCTTCTGTAATTTACAATCTTGAAGGCTTTAAATGGGGCGATTCAAAATGGATGAAGGCCCGTGAAGAGAAGGATATGTTTAAAGAGCCTCTGGCTATTTATGAATGTCAGATAGGCTCCTTTATGAAGCATCCCGGCAGAGAAGACGGAGCTTATTATTCCTACAAAGAATTTGCAGACAGAATAGTTGATTATTGTAAGGAAATGAAATACACCCATGTAGAGCTTATGGGCATTGCCGAGCATCCTTTTGACGGCTCCTGGGGGTATCAGGTAACGGGCTATTATGCACCTACTTCACGTTACGGAGAGCCTAAGGACTTTATGTACCTGGTAAACACTCTTCATAAAAACGGTATCGGTGTAATTTTAGACTGGGTGCCTGCCCATTTTGCAAAAGACGCGCACGGTCTTGCAGATTTTGACGGAGGCGCTGTTTACGAGCATCCGGATCCAAGACTTGGAGAGCATCCGGAATGGGGCACAAAGATTTTTAATTATTCAAAGACAGAAGTGATTAACTTCCTTATTGCGAATGTTTTCTATTGGATAAGAGAATTCCACATTGACGGTATTAGAGTTGATGCGGTTGCCTCCATGCTTTACCTTGATTACGGTAAAAAGGACGGACAGTGGGTTGCCAATAAATTCGGCGGCAATAAGAATCTTGATGCAATTGAATTTTTCAAGCACTTAAATTCAATTGTACATAAAAATTACCCGGGCTTTATGACTATCGCCGAAGAATCGACGGCATGGCCTAAGGTGACGGGAGCTGTTGAGGATGATGGCCTGGGATTTTCTTTTAAATGGAATATGGGATGGATGCATGACTTCTGTGAATACATGAAGCTTGACCCGTATTTTAGAAAAGACAATCACTACAACATGACCTTTGCCATGAGCTATAACGAATACGAAAATTACATTTTACCACTGTCTCACGATGAGGTAGTGCATTTAAAGTGTTCAATGGTAGAAAAGATGCCTGGCTATAAGGTTGATAAATATGCCAATTTAAGAGTCGGTTATACTTTCATGTTCGGCCATTGCGGTAAGAAGCTTTTATTCATGGGCCAGGACTTTGGCCAGGAAAGAGAGTGGAGCGAAGAAAGGGAGCTTGACTGGTTCCTGCTTGAAAATCCATTAAATAAAGGAATGAAGGACTATGTGGGCAGGCTTCTTGAAATATACAGAAAATACCCCTGTATGTATACGGATGATAATTCCTGGAAGGGCTTTGAATGGATAAACGCAGATGATAAGGACAGAAGCACCTATAGTTTTATACGTCGTACGGAAAAAGATCCAAAATGCCTTCTCTTTATTCATAATTTAACTCCCATGAAGTGGGAAGGATACAAGCTTGGCGTTCCAAAGGCAGGAAAATACAAGCTTATACTTAACAGTGATGATACAGAATATGGCGGAAACGGCAATGAAGTTTTGAAAGAAATAACCGCCGTTAAGGATTACTGTGATTATAAGGATTATTCAATTTCTCTGGATATTCCGCCTTATACAGCCCTTATATTTGAATTTTAGGTGTATAAAGAAAAAGAAAAATAATGCCGAAATAAAAGGTAAGCGAAAGGAATCGCTTACCTTTTTTCAATATAGAAAATTGCGTTGCAATTCCATATATGCTAAAAAAGGCACTACGTGCCAATGATGCGTGCTCGCGCATAAGAAATATGTCGCCTTAGCGACCACGTTTGGCGCTTTAGTTTCGCAAGAAAACCCCTTTTATATGAGCAAGTAGAGAAGCGGATTGCGAATATCATTTACATGCAGGGAAGCCTTTAGGGAGCATCCATGAAGATTAATTTTGACAACCAGAGTTTAGTAAGATTGCAAAATGCCACTACAGCATATAATACCGACACCTTATCAAATATAAAGGGAATCGGTTCTTTTTGTGCAATTTCCAAAACAAACGAAGACAATAACACATATGAAGGTGCAAGATGGAGTATAAACGACTTTAAGGATTCCCTTAAAGCGGTTGACGTGCAGGCCACTCAGGACTACATGACAGTTATGTCTAACTGTCTTTCGGAAGAAGATTTTAACGAGCTTATTAAAGAGGGTGGAGAAATCGGTTCAGTTGAAGTAAAAGACACTGTAACCATAATGGATAAAATTAAATTATACGTAGCAAAGTCGGGACAGGATATAAAGGGCTTTACCGATACTTTAGACAAAGAAACAATTAAGGAGCTGACAGGCTTAGAACAGATTTCAACTGCTGCTTCACAGGAAGACATTACTTTAGACGAAGAAACGTGTGAAGAAATAGGGGAGGCTGTCAGTGAATTAAAAGAAGTAACAAAGATTACGGACGGCATAAAGAAATTTTTATTAGGTCAGAATAAGGACCTTACAATAGACAATCTATACCTTGCCAAACATTCAAGCCTTTCAGACACAAAGACGCAGGGCTCTGATTATTTTTCAATTGAAGCAAAGGGATACCTTGTGAAAAAGGGCGAAGCCAATACAGGTGATGCTTTAAATAAAGAGATAGAAAACCTTTTAACAAACATTGACTGTGAGGTTAATGAGGAAACTGTCAGTGAAAGCATCTGGCTTATTGAAAATTCAGTACCTGTTACAAAAGAGAATATAGAGAAGCTATCCTTGATAAATTCGGTTTCTTTACCATTATCAGATGAAAAGACTTCAAAAATAATTGCAGCTGCTATTTCAGAGGGTAAGTCTGCAAAAGAAGCTGACCTTACAAAGGAAGAATCTGTTTACAAACTGGCAGTTAATTTAACAAGGGAATTTGAAAAGGTGTTAAATTCCGGCTTTGTAAAGGAAACGAGAATACTTGAGGAAACCCGCCTTAGGATGACTGCAGAAGCAAATCTTTTGTTATTAAAAAGTGACGTTTACATTAATACAAAGGATTTAGAAGACTATGTAGAAAAATTAAAAGAAATTGAAAGCACCGATGAGTATAAAGGGATAAGTGAAATTGTAAAGACGAAGGAAGCAATTGAAACGGTAAAGACCCTTCCTGCAGCAATCTTAAAGCCTTTATCGGTAAAAATCGACACGGTTTCTTTAGACGAAATAATAGTTACGGGAATGCCTGTTAAAGAAAGACTTAAGAAGGCAGAAATAGCCTATGAAGAAATGTACACTGAAGTACGAAAAGACCTTGGAGATTCCATTAAAAAGGCCTTTAGAAATGTGCCTGAAATTCTAGCTTCTTTAGGAATGGAGGCTTCAGAGGAAAACGAAAAGGCTGTAAGAATTTTGGGATATAATTCTACGGAAATTACAAAAGAAAATATAGATGAAATAAAGGAAGCCGACAGAAAGCTTCAAAGAGTTATCACAAGGCTTACTCCGGCAGATACTCTTTCTTTAATCAGAAAAGGCTCATCACCCATTAATATGAGTATTAAGGAATTAAACGAATATCTTGATGAAAAGACAGAGACTGACAAAGAGGAAATAGAAAAATATTCAAAGTTTTTATATCGGCTTGAGCGCACCGAAGAGATATCCGAAAGCGAAAGAAAGGATTATATAGAAGTATACAGATTTTTCCATCAGCTTGAAAAAACCGAGGATGCGGCAGTGGGGGCTGTCTTAATTCAGGGTAGAGACCTTACCATGAAAGATTTAAAGGTTGCCGCAAAAACCGTTAAATATAAGGGTATGGACGTTACTGTGGGAGAGGTATATGACACGCTTGTCACAGAAACCGATGATGAAATTTCAAGAGCATATAACGCAGCAAAATATAAGGAAATGCTTGAAGCCTTGAAGGCTCCAGAAGAAACAGTTACAGAGCTGATAGAGAGCAATGTGCCGATATCAGTAGAAAATCTTGAAGCAGCTCTTTTGTTAAGAAAAGAGCGCGGAAAAGCCTTTAAAACCGCGGTTAATGTAAATAAAGGTGCTTCAAAAGAAAAGGCTTTATCCGTTTTGGATTCTTTTGAAGACAAGGAATCAACACAGGAAAAATATTGTGACACTATTGTCGATTGTAAAGAAAGCGTATATAAGGAAAGCTTAAATCAGGACACATTTATAGACGTTAGGGCTTTACAGTTAGTACACAGACAGTTAAGCGTGGCGCTTGGATATTCGGAGTGTGAAAACTACGAAGTACCAATGGAAATAGGTGGACAAGTGACCAGTGTAAACGTAAAGCTTGTGCATAATTCACATGAAGACAGTAACGTAGTGATTTCAATGGAAACTGAGGAATTAGGAAGAATAAGTGCCCGCCTTTACGTGACTGAAAATAATGAGATAACCGGATATATTGCCTGCAATTTAAAAGAAACAGTTAGTAAAATGCAAAAAGTAGCCGATAAATTAAGTGACAGGATAAGCGTAGTGCTTTCCGAAAACTTTGATACTCCTTTAAGTCTTTCAAGAATTCCCATGAGAGAAAACAGCGAGGAAATATCGTCAAAGGAACTTTATGAAACGGCTAAAAAGTTTTTAAAGGAACTGAAAGGATAATATATGAGAATTAATTATAACGTTTCGGCAATGATTGCAAACAACACTCTTAATAAAAACGATAATAAGCTTACGAATTCAATCGAAAGACTGTCTTCGGGCTTAAAGATTAATCATGCCAAGGACAATGCTTCAGGTCTTGCAATGGCAAAGAGAATGAACGCCCAGATCAGAAGCCTTGATGTGGCAAATGAAAATTCAAATGAAGGCATTTCGGTAATTGAAATTGCAGAAGGTGCTTTGACTGAAATCGAAGAAATGCTTCAGAGAATGAACCAGCTTGCAACAAAGGCCTGCAACGGCACCCTTGATGACAGCGACCGTTCCATGATTGATGCCGAAATTACACAGCTTAAGGCGGAAATTGAAAGAGTGGCAGATACCACAATGTATAACGGTTCTGTTTTATTAAACGGAAATTTTGACGTAAGAGGTTATACAGACAACATTAATTTAAAGGTTTCTACCTACAGCGATGATGTAAGAAGCGGTGATTATGTATTTAATTCATTAACTGCTACTTTGGATGCGGACGGAAACATCGATGAAGCGAGCTTTAAGGTTTCTTTTGGAGACAATTTCCCTACAGGAAGTGAAGCAAAAGTTAAAAAGGACAGCATTATTGTAACTGCACCTAACGGCTTTGAAATGGAGTTTCAGGTAAAGGACAGCATTACTTCCCAGACTGAAATCAAAATAGACATTACAGGTCTTGGTGCCATGAACGTACAGATAGGTACAAGCACCGGACAGGAGCTTGGAGTAAGAATTGCTACCATCAGCTTACGTACTCTTGGTATCGAAAAGCTTGACTGCACTACTCTTGAAAATTCGGAGGAATTTTTAGGACAGATGGGAGATGCCTTAAATTATATAAACGAAGCAAGAAGCCGTCTTGGCGCATATCAGAACAGATTTGAACATACTGTAAGCACACTTGATATTTCTGAAGAAAACATGACAGCAGCATATTCACGTATTATGGACGTTGACATGGCAGATGAAATGACTGAGTACACAACCTATCAGGTTTTGGTACAGGCCAGCACCAGCATGGTTGCTCAGGCAAATGAAAGACCTTCTTCAGTACTTCAGTTATTACAGTAGGTGATTTATGACTAAAGAATGCATACAGGATTTTACTCAGAGAGTAGCAGCTGCAAACAAAACTGAAATGGTTGTGGTGCTTTACGACATAGGCATTGTCTATATAAAGGATGCCATTGCCTGCATTGAAGGCGCAGACTTTAAGGGTGCAAGAATCGAAATCGGAAGAATAAGAGACACCCTAAAGGAGCTTATGGATTCTCTTGATACCTCAACTGAAATAGGTCACAATCTTTTAAAGCTTTACATTTTCTGCAGCGGCGAGCTTACAAAAGCCTTTCTTGACTACGATAAGGGATGTCTTTATCACGTAGAAAGTATATTATCAAAGTTGAGGGATGCCTATAGAGAGGTAGCTAAAAGGGACACTTCAGGACCTGTTATGGAGCATACGGAAACTGTTTATAACGGCTTCACCTACGGACGCAACAGTCAGGTAAACAACGTATCGAATAAGGAATTAAACAGGGGAATTTTGATATAACATAAACATAAGAAAGAAAAAAGATGAACAAATTTTCTTTTGACATTTAAAACTTCAGTAAAATCAAGCGGTTTGAGTCTTTGAAAGCCGCTTGATTTTTTAAAATTCAGAAATTTTAACAAAAATAATTTTTTGAAGAAATAAGTATTTACAAATCAGGAAATAGGTCTTAGAATCACAAACAACAACCGAACACGGTTATGAGAAATTTAAACGCCGGAAGACAAGCGGCTAAAGAATGTTCGTTTTAACGAACACTCTTCTGACGATGGGTCAGATACTTTTTTCCAATTACGGAATCAGCAGTAAGGAGATTGAATGAACAAGGGTGTACTGGCTTTATGCGGGAATGATTCTGCATATATTAAGCGAATGTATGAGTACGTGCTTAAGGAACTTGAATCGGGTTATTCGATTTTTCTTTTTACGGAAAGCAGGGCTTTTAAGGATTTTCTAAAAGGCACAAGGGCAGATATAGCCCTGATGGAAGAAGACTTTGAGTACGGGGAAAATAAAAATATCGGAAGGAAAATTTTTCTTTCGGAGGAAAATAAAGAATCAGCAATTTATAAGTATCAGTCATGTGACCGAATTTTAAAAGAAATTTTAGCTATGTGCATGGAGGAGGGCGTAAAGGAAGATACAGATAAAGAAAACGAAAGCTGCAGGCTGATAGGTGTATATACACCGGTTAAAAGATGCTTTCAGACAACCTTTGCTTTAACACTTGGACAGATTCTTGCAAAAGA
Source organism: Lachnospiraceae bacterium (assembly GCA_963643225.1). Classification (GTDB taxonomy): domain Bacteria; phylum Bacillota; class Clostridia; order Lachnospirales; family Lachnospiraceae; genus UBA1258. The sequence continues at coordinate 23,816 of CAVIIX010000009.1, read as the reverse complement.
AAAGAAGGTTTTATATTTGAATTTTGAATGCTTTTCGGGTTTTGAAACCCTGTGTCGCTCCCTAGAGCAGACGGATCTGCTTGATTTAGTGTATTTCAGTGAGTGCAATGAAGCAAGGCTTTCCATGAGAATCGATGCCATGAAGGAAAAGATAGGAAATTTAGACTATGTATCTCCTGTCAAGACCTATATTAAATGTTCGGAAGTGAGCAAGGAACAGTGGAAGAAACTTTTTATTAATCTTTTAAAGAAAACGGACTATGAATACATAATCCTTGATTTATCGGAGCAGGTAAACGGGCTTTTGGACATTTTAAAAATGTGCAGCCATATTTACACACTTATGGATGAAGACCGAACGGCGGCAGCGAAGGTAGCCCAGTATGAAAATCTGTTAAGAGCTTATGCTTATGAAGAAATACTTGATAAGACGGAAAATTTAAAGCTCCCAAGGTTTAAGGAGATTCCAAAGGATTTTGAAATGCTTCCTTATTCTGAGCTTGCGGATTATATAAGAAAGATACTTAATTTTGAAAGCGGTGGTGAAAATGAATGACCGGTTTGAAGAAGTTAAGCATATGTTAAATAAAAGCGTTGTGGAGTCTCTTGATTATGAAAGGGAGCTTTCGGAAGAAGAAATATACGAAGCAATCGACAGCGCATTAATAAATTTAAAGGAAAGGGAAAGCCTTTCCTTTCAGGAAACAATTCTCTTACGTAGCGAAGTTTTTAATTCACTTAAGAAATTCGATGTTATTCAGGAATATTTGGAAGATGAATCCGTAACGGAAATCATGATTAATGGAAAAGATTCGTTGTTTATCGAAAAGAATGGTGTAATTACCCAGTCAGATAAAACCTTTGAGTCAAAAGAAAAGCTTGAGGACGTAATTCAGGCAATTGTGGCAGGCTGTAATCGAACGGTTAATGAAGCAAGCCCCATACAGGATGCAAGGCTTGCAACCGGGGAAAGAGTAAATATCGTACTTCCACCTGTTGCAATTAACGGTCCGATTGTAACAATCCGCCGCTTCCCTAACACACCTATAACAATGACCCGTCTTGTGGAGCTAAAAACCCTTTCAAAAGAGGCGGCGGATTTTCTAAAGGAGCTGGTGGCGGCTAAATATAACATTTTTATTTCGGGAGGAACGGGCTCTGGGAAAACAACCTTTTTAAATGCACTGTCACAGTACATTCCAAAGGATGAACGCATTATTACAATCGAGGATTCGGCTGAGCTTCAGCTTTTGGATGCCCTTAACATAGTAAAGCTTGAAACAAGAAACAAAAATTCGGAGGGCTGCGACCCAATAGAAATACGGGATTTGATTAAAACGGCTCTACGTATGCGCCCTGACAGAGTAATTGTGGGAGAAGTAAGAGGGGCCGAAGCGGTAGATATGCTCCAGGCCATGAACACAGGCCATGACGGTTCTTTATCAACGGGACATGGGAATTCTCCAAAGGATATGATTTCACGACTTGAGACCATGGTGCTTACGGGTATGGATATACCGCTTTCTGCGGTAAGAGGCCAGATAGCAAGTGCAATAGACATTTTTATTCATTTAGGGCGTCTTAGAAACAAAAAAAGAGTGGTGCTTGAAATAACCGAAGTAGGGGAAATGTCAGAGGGTGAAATTAAATTAAATACTTTATATAAATGGCAGGGAGATTGCCTTGTTAAAACAGGGGATCTTCAGGATTTAAGAAAATTAAAGGATTGGGAAAGCGGAAATGGACTATGAAAAATATAAGTTCAAAGTACTGGATTTTGTTAAATGCATAGGAACATATTTGATACTGACTATCGCTTTTTCATATTTTTTCTACAGGTCAGTAAAGATGTTTATAATAACGCTTCCGCTTTTTCTTTTATATAAAGAGCTTTACACAAAAAATCTTATAGGCAAAAGAAAAAAGAAGCTTACCGAGGAATTTTCTGAGACTCTTTTAAGCGTAAGTATAAACATGAAGTCCGGATATTCACTTGAAAATGCCTTTATTGAAAGCTATAAAGACATAAAGCTTTTTTATGGAGAGGAAAGCCTAATGGCGTCTGAAATAATGCGAATAAAAAAAGGGCTTGATATAAACCTTACAATTGAAGAGCTTATGGAAGACCTTGCAAAAAGAAGCAGGGAAAAGGAAATTTTAATGTTTAGTGAGGTTTTAAAATCGGCTAAACGAAACGGTGGAAATATCACAGAGGTACTGATAAATACAGCAGAAAGAATTCGCTCATCGATTTGTGTTGACAAGGAAATTGATGTGATTTTATCAGAAAAGAAGCTGGAGTTGAGGGTTATGGAAGGCATGCCTTTTATAATACTGCTTTATTTGGAGGTTACCTCTGAAGGATATTTTGACGCCCTGTACGCTGGCGTCAAAGGGAGGATCTTCATGACTGTCTGCCTCTTAATTTACATAGGGGCAGCAGTCATTGGAGAAAAGATAATAAAAATAAAGGTATGAAGTTTTATAAGAGCAAACTGTTTAAAGAAATAATGTTGTTACTTGTTCTAACTTTTACTCTATATTTCCTGTCAGGCTCGGATGCAAAGGAAATGGATGACTATTCTTTTTCTTTTGCAGAGCCTGGGGAAGGAAAGACAAGCGAAAGGCTTGACGCCTGTATAGAGGGAGTTTTGATTCAGGATATAGAGGTAACTGTTAATGAAAGGAAATATACGGATGCTGAAATAAAGGAATTTGAAAAGACGGTAAGAGAAGCTTTAATAAAGTGTCTCCTTAATCAAAATACCGATCTTACAAAGGTTTCAAAGGATTTAAGTTTTCCTGAAAAAATTGATGGTTATCCCTTTGCCTTTTCATACGAAACTAAAGGAAAGGGAAATCTTTCAGACACTGGAGAAATACTTAATGCCAATGAATTTATCGAAACGATAAAAATAAAATATTCCTATTACGAATTTTCAAATTCATTTTCGATAAAAGTCCGAGTGGATGCGGACTTAAGTGTAAAGGCCAGAGTATATAAATCGGAAATCCAGGCTATGCTTGGAGCCGATGAAAATGTAACTGACGACGGGGTTACACTTCCTAGGGAAGTAGATGGAAAAAGTGTCAGTTACAGGGTACCGGCCAAAGAAAGAAATCCATTGATTTTATTATTGGGCCCTGCTGCGTCAGTATTGCTGATACTTGGAAACAAACGGGATGAAATAAAGAAATCCGAAAAAAGGAAGAAACAGATTTTAACTGAATATCCGGTGCTTGTGTCAAAGATGAGCCTGTATCTTGCTACCGGCATGACCCTTAGAAATATTTTTATACGGATTTATGAAGAAGGACTCATAAAAAAAGAAATAGATAATCCTTTATACAGGGAAATGGGAGTATCGGTTAACGAGCTTCACAGCGGGGTGTCTGAAGGGCTTGTGTACAAGCATTTTGGAGAACGGACTGGAGTGAATGAGCTTATTCGATTCACAGCACTTTTGAGTCAGAACCTTAAAAAGGGAAGCAGTAAATTAAAGGATTTACTGAGTGAAGAATTGGATAAAGCCTATACGAATAGAAAACAGAGAGCAATAAAGCTTGGAGAAGAAGCAGGCACGAAGCTTTTACTTCCCATGATGCTTTTATTGATAGATGTATTAATTATGATAATGGTTCCGGCTTTTTTTAGCCTATAGAAATAAGGAGGAAAGATAATGAACAAAATCAAAGCGTTTTTTAAGGACGAAAGAGGTATGGGGACAGTGGAAGTAATCCTGATAATAGTTGTGCTTGTGGCCCTTGTAGTTATTTTTAAGTCTCAGATTACTGTAATTGTAAATTCCTTGTTTGATAAAATCACAACCCAGACAGATGCGTTATAAGCCTGGATATGTAACTGTTTTTTTTACAATCGCTTTATCCTTATGTCTTTCATTGATAATTGGTCTTATATACGGAGCAAGAGAAAATGCTTTAAGGGAAAAGACAAAAGAGGCAGCCGCGGTATCGATTAAAAGTGTAATGGCTGAATATCAGAAGGAACTGTGGCAGGAATTTAATCTTATATTTGTGGATTCTGGATACGGATATAATGCCGATTCTCTTGCCTTAACGGAAGAACATTACATAGGCTTTTTAAACCATAATTTTGATGAAGAAAAACTTGGCTTAATTAACGGAAAGGATTTACTTAAGCTATCCTGCGTGAATGCAGAAACTGACAGAGTGAGATTTGCAACGGATAATTCCGGAGCGGCTGTTTTTAATCAGGCGGTTACCTGTATGAAATATAAATACGGGATTGAATATATTAATTCTTTATATGAAACGGCAGCTTCATCTGAAATGGAAACACTTATTAACAGTGAATCGGTGGAATCTTTGGTTAGGGAAACGAAAGAAGATCTGGATGAAATAATTGCGCCGGTATTTAAGCCCTGGACTGAGGAAATAGATGATTCGGTTTTGTCTGAAAAAGAGCTGTCCTTCTTATCTACATTACGGCTTGTATTGGACAGCGTTGAGGATGTATCAAAAACAGTTTTAAATGAAGATTCTTTACTTGAAAATCGTGAAATAAATGAAGGAAATTTTGAAAATTCAGAGCTTGAAAAAGCCCTTACAGACCAGCTTTTCTTTAAAGAATACGTTCTTAATTACTGCAGTAATTACATTAATAAAAGCGATGACAGGGCTTTATCCTATGAGGTTGAGTATTTAATAAAGGGAAATTTAAATGATTCCCATAATTTAGAGGCGGTAGTAAATAAAATTTTACTGATAAGGGAAGCTGCCAACATGATTTCTTTGTATCTGGATACGGAAAGAATCAATGAAATTAATGCGATTGTGGAAACTGCCATGGCACTTTTGACGCTGCCGGAACTGGCACCTGCTTTAACGGCTCTGGTTGTGGCTGTCTGGAGTTATTTTGAAAGTATAAGTGACGTAAAGACGATAATGTTTGGAGGTAAGGTACCTTTAATTAAAAGCCACGATGAATGGCGTACGGGAATATTTGGATCAAATAAAAATAAGTCTGAAAATTATGGTGCAGGACTTGATTATAAAGCGTATTTAAGAGTGCTTTTATATTTTAGCGATACGGATACTCTGCTTAAAAGGTTTTTAAATGTAGTGGACATGGATGTAAGAAAAATTTCAAAAAATACACATTTTTCTTTAGACAACTGCTTTGACGCCGTTGAAATGACTGCCTACGTGGTGAGTGATTACGGCTACAGCTATCAGATAAAGCGAAATTATATTATAGGAGATTAATAAGGGGTAACAGCGATGTCTTTCTCAAAAAAACATTGTGATTTCTTTATATAGCAGACGACTATAAAAGGAAAGGATTATTTCTCCCGGACATATCAGGTAATCACACTCTCCCATCCCAGAGAAAGATATCGCTGTTACCCTTTAAAAAAATGAAAAAAGCAAAAGCATCTGCAACGGTTGAAGCTCTTTTAATTTTGCCGATTGCCTTTACCTTTATTTATACGATGATGTGGATTTTGGAGCTTTTAAGAATTCATTCAGCAGTGGGGGCGATTGTAAATGAAGCAGGAAATAAGATAGTAAATTATTCTTATGCACTGGAGGCTGTTAAAGATACAGCTGCGGGTGAGGCTGATTCAACCAAAGAAAATCTTTTAAATTTAGTGGAAACGGTTGCTTACAGTGAAGGATATGTAAAAGGCCTTATAAACAAAAGTGATGTCGGAGATAAAATTGAAAGACTTACATGCCTTTTATCCTTAACGGGAAGTGAAGATGAAATAAAGATAATTGCAACCTATTGCGTAAACTCACCCTTAAAAATTCTTGATTTTGAAGAAATATATTTAACCAATTCCTTTTATTCAAAGACCTTTACTGGATATTCAAAATTAGAGGGTGAGGATGAATATGTATATATTACTCATGGCACTGAAGTGTATCATACGTCTACAGACTGTGCCGCAATAAAGACTACGATAGAGAGCTGTCTTTATTCAAAAATAAAAGAAAAAAGGAACAAAGACGGAGCTAAATATTATGAATGTGAAAAATGTAAAAAGGCCGATAATACAGGGGTTTTATATTATACCCCTTATGGCAACAGATACCATTATAAAAGTGACTGCAGCAAATTAAAGATTAACGTTTATAAAATACCAATAAGCGAAAAAGGAGAGAGAAGACAATGTTATTTTTGCAATTAAGTAAGGGAAACCTGGATATGTGGCAATGGTTATTGCTGATGGTGATTTTACTGCCCATGACAATAAAGGATATGAGATACAGGCATATAAACGGATATATATGTCTGGTGGCAACTTTATTTGCGATGATTATAAGACTTAATTTTTGTAATGATAAGGAATATGAGCTTATTTTTGATTTGTTTCCCGGACTGTTTTTTTTGCTCTTTTCAAAATGCACGGCGGGAGTGTTTGGATCTGGAGATGCTCTTGTAATACTTTTTATTGGAAGTGTGGTGGGGGTATATTCAGTGCTTGCAATGCTTGTGTTTTCCGTGATGTCATCAGGGCTTATCTGTCTGCTTTTATATGTATTTAAAAAAGTAAAAAGAAATACGGAAATTCCTTTCTTGCCCTTTCTTTCGCTGGGAGTGCTGGCGGGAGGACTTATATGAAAAAGCTTAAGGGCTCGTTTACGGTTGAGGGAGCAGTGCTGGTGCCGTTTTTGATACTTGTTACCATGACGATTATTTATTTCATGATTTACGTATATGACAAAACTCTTATGACGCAGGATGTAAACGGCATTATTGCAATGATACGTGATGAAAATGAACTTGCTGGTAAAAGTGTAAATGAAGTTTTAAACAGCGAATTTTTGATTATAAAGGACGAACATCCTTATATGGCACTTGACAATCTGGAATTAAGCTTTAAGGAATCGGGAGTAAACACAAAAACAATAACTCTTACTGGAGAATTTAAGGTTCCTGTATGGAGCACCTTTAATACAAGCATAAGTTATTCGAGGGACATAAACAGCTTTAATCCTGTAGGAACAATGTATACAACAGAAAATATAAAAGGATTATTGGGAGGATTAAATGCAGATTCAGATGATGTATGAACTTAATCACACCTATATGGTGGTGAGCGGTGAAGAGATAGAAAAATGTGAAGATTTTCGATACAAAATGCTTTCTGCTAATGTCATAAAAGGGTTACTGCCTTTAGAATTCAGGCGCATAAACAATGAAAAAAGAATCTATATAGATGTAACCGGTAAAGAAAGCCTGCTTAATTTAATGAATGTAAGGCGGGCAGGAACGGAAGACATAAAAGAATTATTTGATTCAATATATTTAATATCCGGTGAAATGCAGAGATTTTTAATCGGAGAAACGGACGTAATAATGCGTCCTGAAATGATTTTTAAAAATCTCACAACGGGAGATTACGAATTTATCTGTATTCCGCTTATTGAAGAAGAAAATTCTTTAAATGAAGGGATGAAGGCTTTAATGCATTTTCTTTTGATGCACATTAATGAAAATGACGAAAGCTTAGTCAATACAATGTACCAAATAAATGATATGTATGAAACAGGCAAGCCTAAATTTTCCTTAGTCTACGAATTCTTTGTTGAAGAAACAAGAGTAGAGGAGGAGGAAGAAGAGGCGCCTGTTGAAAAGGAATATGAGGAAAAGAAATTTTCTTCATATATTCCGGGTCTGAAAGAGATTTTGGCGTTAGCCTTATGCATATCTGGAATCGTACTTGTAGGGGTGAATCTGTATTTATCGTGGCTTTGATGCGGTAAGTCTGTGAGTATGTGCCGTGAGCGACACGTAAAAACGGCGGGCGGAATCTGACCCGGCCCGCCGAAAAACTTCTTTTGTCAATGATATTCTCAAAGAAAGAAACAGTGTCTGGGATTTTCTGATGGAAAGCAGAAAATATGAAGAAGCAGAACAGAAAATAAAAGAACTGCTATAAGCTACTAAGTCAGGGATAGAAGATAATTGAAAAAGGAATGCGCTCTTGGTAAAATGTTATCAGTGATATTTACCAGAGGCATTTTTTCATGACAAAATATTTGGATGAAGCATTAATAGACAGTGGCTACAGAGAGATGCAGTCAACTGGAGAGGATATAGGATACCGTATTTACTATGAAAACATTAGGACAATAGTAAACACGGTTATTTTTGTGGACGCCAAGGCTTTTAAGGATAATCTTTTAAAAAGTTTTAAGGAAAGCATGAATAAGGAGATGGAAAGGCTAAATCTTTCGCCTCATTATTTTAGTGTTATATGTGTTGATTCAAAGAGTGAAGATTACGTTGAAGAAATGGGAGTTGCGAGGCAGCTTTGTGCAGAAGACAGCTTTTCCTGGATTTATGATGAAGCGCAAAAGCAGCTTATTATTTATGAAGGCCAGACCGAGGATTTCTATGGGCTGAAGGGAATTCTTGAAAGGGCAGAGCTTTACATAGATAAAGAAAAAACCGAAGAAGAAATAGAAGAAAAGAAGAAAAGCTTTAAGGACTTTTTTACAGGTATAAAAAATCTTCCAAGGGCAACAACAGCACTTATTTTAATAAACATCTTAGTCTATATTATATGTACTTTCACGGGGACCTTGCTGTATAATAAAGGCGGTGTGGGAATTAAATTAATTGATGGTACAGGCGAATGGTACCGCATATTTTCCAGCATGTTTCTACATGCGGATATTACGCACATTTTCAGCAATATGGTGCTTTTATATTTCCTGGGAGAAATTGTTGAAAGGGAAATAAAGCCGGTACGCTTTTTGATTATTTATTTTCTGTCGGGAATCGGCGGCTGTATTGCAACCTTTATAAGTGAAATCCTTACAGGCGAGTATGTAGTGATAATAGGAGCAAGCGGTGCGGTGTTCGGAATTATGGGAGGCCTTTTAGCGCTTGTGTTATTTAAAAAAATCAACAGAAAGACGATGCATTTAAGCCGTGTGCTTTTGGTAATTGTATTTTCTGTTTACGAAGGCTTTACGCAGGTTAACGTTGCAAATTATGCCCACATCGGAGGCGTCTTAACAGGCTTTGTTGCCGGAGTGGTGTTTTGCCTTGTTCACAGTAACCAAAAAGGAAAGGGGAATGTAAATGAAGATTAATATTTATTATGGCGGAAGGGGCTTAATAGACGACCCTACGCTTTTTGTCGTTAATAAAATGCAGGCGGTGCTCAAAGAGCTTCACGTGACTGTTGAAAGATTTAATCTCCATGAATTAAAGAACACTATTACAACACTTCCCCAGACTTTAAAGAGCGCTGACGGTGTAATTTTGGCGACAACGGTTGAATGGTTTGGCATAGGCGGATACATGCAGTCATTTCTGGATGCCTGCTGGCTTTATGCGGATAAAGAAAAACTATCAAAAATATATATGTGTCCAATTGTAATGGCTACAACCTATGGCGAAAGAGAAGGTAAATTAAATCTTGCAAACGCCTGGGAAATTTTAGGCGGTCTTCCCTGCAGTGGTATATGCGGTTATATCGAGGATGTGGAACTTTTGGAAAACGATGACTACATTCGCCTGATAGAAAAGAAGGCAGAGAATATGTATCGCACCATCAATCAGAAGGTGCCTTCACTTCCTGCCTCCAATCAGGCAGTCAAGCAGAAGGTTAACATGACAAAGAACGCAGACCTTACACCACAGGAAACGGAACAGCTTTCAAAATATGCTTCGGATGATGCTTATGTACAGCAGCAGAAGGAAGATATTTCAGAACTTGCCAATATGTTCAGAGACTTAATGGGCAAGGGAGAAAAGGACGATACTACCGAGTTTATTAAGGAATTTGAAGAAGCCTTCCATGCAGAGGCAGGCACAGATGCTTCATATATTTTTACTATCGAAGGAAAGAAACTTCCGCTCTACATTCTTGTAGAAGGTCCAGAGCTTAAGTGTATGTACAAGGAAGCACCAAAGGCAGATGTGGAAATAGCAATTGACCACGACAAGCTTTTAGCCATCACTAAAGGAAATATGACCTTCCAGAGAGCCTTCATGGCAGGGGATATGAAGATGAAGGGTGACTTTAAGGCGTTAAGATCATTAGACACACTATTTGTATTTGCATAAGGAGCATAAATATGAAAAAAGATGATTGTATTTTTTGTAAGCTTGCAAACGGAGTATTTCCCACAAATTCAATCTATGAGGATGACACCTTTAACGTAATACTTGATGCCTCTCCGGCAAACGAAGGACATGCACTTATATTACCTAAGGAGCACTACACGGATGTATTTGAAATTGATGAAGAAACTTTAGGAAAGGCAATGATTCTTGCAAAGAAAATTGCCACAAAACAAATGGAAGTATTAAAGTGTGACGGCATCAATATTATCCAGAATAACAAAGAAGCTGCCGGACAGTCGGTACTTCACTATCATCTTCATGTGATTCCTAGATTTAAAAGCGACAATCAGAAGATGCTATGGACTCCTCATGATGCAGAAGCCAAAGAGCAGAAAGAAATTTGTAAAAAATTAAGCTTTAAATAATAAAGAAGCTTTATTATTTCATACGATTCAGACGCCTTACACGATTAATGTGTCGTTCGAAATCTCCGTTATTTATAAGCTCTGATAAAATTAGCTGTTCAAGCGTAGGAACGGGGCAGGAATAGAATCCGGTTTTTTCTTTAAACAAGTCAAATAAAGAAGCAGGAATTACCATGTAGGCAATTCGAATTGAAGGGCTTACAGTGCGGGTAAACGTGTTAACGTATATGACATGGCCTGAAGAATCGATTGAAAAAAGCGTTTCTTCAGGTTTTTTACTTGGAGTAAATTCAGATTCAAAGTCGTCTTCCACAATGTAAGCATTTTTGCTTATTGCCCATTTTAAATATTCACGTTTTTTTCCAGCGGAAGCGGTAACTCCGCTTGGAAAGCTTCGGTAGGGAGTAATGTGTAAAACGTTTGCATTACTTTTCCAAAGAGCGTCGCTGTCTATTCCGTCTGAAGATAATTTAAGCAATTCTAGGGTTGCACCGCCTGCGCTGTAGACCTTGGCTATTTTTTGATAGGAAGGGCTTTCAACCCCGTAAAGACACTTACGGCCGAAGGCTTCCACAATGAGGCCGTAAAGATATTCGGCGCCGGCACCTATAATAATCTGTTCTGGATCCACATCCATTTTGCGGCTTCTTGAAAGGTATTCTGAAATTGCGGAGCGCAAAATAAGAGTGCCGTTTCCTGGAGATTTTTCAAGCACTTTTTCTCCGTATTCACTTAATACCCTGCGAGCGGTTTTTGCATATATGGAGAAAGAAAAATCGTGAGAGTCTGAAGGGGTTCCTAAAGGAATTAAAGGAATTTTAGTTGCTTTTGCAGGCGCTGAACTGTATAAATTTTCACTGTCATAAATTATGAAATAGCCGCTTTTTTCTTTTGGCTGAATATAACCTTCTTCTTCTAAAAGGTCGTAGGCACGTTCAACAGTAATTACGCTTACACCGCAGCCTTCTGCCATTACACGCTTTGAAGGGAGCTTTGAGCCTGATTTGTAGCGGCCTTTAATGATGTCTTCTTTAACTGCTTCATAAATTTCAAGATAACGTTTGTTCATATTATGCCCTATCTGGTTATACAAAATTAACTAAATTTGGTTGTTTTTATATTACCACATGAATGCTATATTGGATACACGGAATCGAGGTGAAAAATATGAAAAACAAAAAAGTAATTAAATTGGCCTATGCCGGTCTTATGGCTGCGCTTTGTTATGTAGGATATGCGTTCTTTCCGGCAATCAGTGCTTCTGGTACAAAGGTACATGTCGGAAACGCTTTTGTGGTATTAGGAGCGTTGCTTTTGGGAGGATTATACGGAGGCTTTGCGGGAGCAATAGGATTATCCCTTGCAGATATTTTAGGAGGCTTTGCAGAATCTGCCCCAAGAACCTTTATATGTAAATTTGTAATAGGGCTGATGGTGGGATTGCTTGCTCATAAAATCGGTAAGATAAATGCTTTATCCGAGAAAAAGAAAATATTAAAATGGTCTTCAATTGCGGCGGTGGGAGCACTTGTGTTTAACTGCATTTTTGAACCGTCCTTAAAATACGTATGGTACACACTTTTAACACCCAATGCCGATAAGGCGGCTTCTGCAATAAAGGCATTGCTTGCGGTTACTACTTATGCAACCATGATAAATGCAGTTATAAATTCAATAATTGCCATTGTTTTATACAACGTTTTAAGACCTGCACTTATAAAAGCAGGACTCTTTATAAAATAAAAAATATCAATGGTAAGCAGGAAACAAATGTAGTATGATGTATGCATTGGGGATTTACCCTGAAAAGAAACAGGAGAAGGTATTATGGAAAAGTTTTTCAAGTTAAAAGAAAACAACACAACGGTAAAGACTGAAATTATTGCAGGTCTTACAACATTTATGACAATGGCTTACATCATTGCGTTAAACCCGAATATTCTTACAGGCTTTGGCGCCCAGGGAAAGGAACTTTGGAACGGCGTATTCTTAGCTACATGTATTGCTTCGGCAATCGGGACGATCTGTATGGGCTTACTTGCCAACAAACCTTTTGCAATGGCTCCGGGCATGGGACTTAATTCGTTTTTTGCGGTTGTGGTATCTAATATTGTGGCAATTACAGGTATGACTTATTTAGAGTCATTCCAGTCTGCCTTAACCATCATTTTAATAGAAGGGATTATTTTCATTATTCTTTCTATATTGAATGTACGTGAAAAAATCGTGGATGCGATTCCACTTCCCGTGCGTATCGGTATCGGCCCTTGTATAGGTCTTATGCTTATTAACATTGGCTTTGGCTCCAATGTTGGTATTTATAATGAAGAGGGAAACTGCTTTTATGTAATGAGAGATTTCTTCGGCGCACTTTCAGCAGGCTATGCAAAGACTTTGATGGGTTCTGCATATTCATCAATGATTTTAACCGTTATAACAATTTTCCTTGGCCTGTTTTTAATAATTTTCCTTACGCATAAGGGTATCAAGGGTGCGGTTTTATATGGTATTTTAGGCGCTTCTGCATTTTATTGGGCAGGCGAGTGGATCTGTTTTTCAATTAATCCCTTTGAAAGTTTAAAGACAGCCTCCTTTATTCCTCCCTTTGCAGATTTAGCTGCTACCACATTATTTAAATTCAGCTTTGAAGGCTTATTGAATGTGGGCTGGGTGACGGTTACAACCCTAGTTATCACCTTCTGCATTATCGATATGTTTGATACTATAGGTACACTTGTGGGAACAGCTACAAGAGCCAACATGGTAGACGAAAAGGGTAATATGCCCAACATGAAGGAAGCTCTTATTTCAGATGCAGTAGGTACTGTTGCAGGATCCCTTACAGGTACTTCCACAGTTACAACCTTTGTTGAGTCTGCTTCCGGTGTTGAAGCCGGCGGTCGTACAGGCTTAACCGCAATTGTGTCGGGTGTATTGTTCTTACTCTGCATGTTCCTTGCACCTATTGCAAGTGTCATCCCTGCGGCAGCTACTTCACCTGCACTTATTTATGTAGGCTTTTTAATGCTTGGTAATTTAAAAGGAATCAATTTTGATGACATGGCATCCCTGATTCCTGTTGCAGTAATGCTTATTGCAATGCCTATATCAGGCTCCATCGGTCATGGTATCGGTCTTGCACTTATCACCTATTCAGCAATTAAAATTTTAACAGGAAAGGCAAAGGAAGTGTCCTGGCTTACCTATGTACTTTCGATTTTATTTATCGTTAAATTCTTTTATGCAGGCTGATTTTACGGCAAAAGAAAAGAGCGCACCTTGCGGGGTGTGCTCTTTTTACGTGCTATAGATGCGCACTAGCGCATAAGGAATATGTCTCCTTAGCGACCGCGCCAGGCGCCTTAGTTTCGCAAGTTAAAATTTTTTAACCTAATTATGAAAAACTCTTAATTAAAGAAACAATTTTGAGTATAGGGTGAAGCTGATTTGATTTATTCATGGCTTCAAGATACATCTGGCGGTTACAGTATAATTCCGCCACCGAGGATAACAAAGTTTCTTTTGAGAGATTTTCTTGTTGTAAAACCATTGAAAAGCCCTGGGCTTCAAAGGATGAAGCATTTAAAAGCTGGTCGCCGCGGCTTCCTGCAGTAGGAAGGGGAATCAAAAGATTTGGCTTATGAAGAGCTAAAAGCTCGCATATCGCATTGGCGCCTGCTCTGGAGATTACAATATCTGCGGCTGCAAAAGCATCTTTTAAATCGTCCTTTAAATATTCAAACTGCTTATAGCCCTGAGTATTTAAAAGACTTTCATCAAGGTTTCCTTTACCGCATAAATGTATAATCTGAAAATCCTTTAATAAATCTGAAAGACTTTCTCTTACGCAGGCATTGACGGCCTTTGCGCCCTGACTTCCGCCAATAATAAGAAGTACAGGCTTAAATTCGTTAAAGCCGCAAATGGAAAGCCCTTTTTTTCTGCTGCCTTCTGAAAGCTCTTCCCTTATGGGAGTGCCTGTAAGTACGCCCTTATTTTCAGGGACATACTGCATGGTCTCAGGGAAATTACAGCAGATTTTTCTGGCAGCCGGGATGCAGAGCCTATTGGCAAGCCCGGGAGTAATGTCCGATTCATGAATTATACAGGGAATCTTTAAAGCATTCGCGGCTCTTACAACAGGAACACTTACAAAGCCTCCTTTTGAAAAGAGGATGTCAGGCTTAATTTCCTTTAAAAGACTTTTGGCTTCAGCAAAGCCTTTAACGATTCTGAAGGGATCTGAAAAATTCTTTAAGTCAAAGTAGCGACGCAGCTTGCCTGTTGAAACTCCATAATAGGGAATACCCTGATCTTCAATTAAAGATTTCTCAATTCCGTTTTTGGAACCGATATAGAAAATTTCGTAGCCTTCTTTTCTTAATTCGGGGATAAGGGCAATATTGGGAGTAACGTGGCCTGCAGTGCCGCCACCTGTTAATACGATTTTCTTACTCATTGGTTAGGCCTTTCCTTCGGTATACTCCTTTAAGGCTTTGGAAAGCTGGTCGGGGCAGGAAGTATTTCTTGGACCGCAGGTGATGCCAGAGAGTCTTTCAATTGCTTCGTTAACGTCCATTCCTTCGATTAATGCGACGATACCCTTGTGGTTACCATCACAACCACCGGTAAAGTGTACGTTGTATACCTTTCCGTCTCTTACTTCATAGTCAATTCCGATGGAACAAATGCCTTTAGGCTGATAATGCATAAAGCACCTCCGTGAGAAAATATTTTGAAACATTATAACACAGTTTTTAAAGAAAAAACCCCTAATCTTGAAATACCTTGACTAATCGAGTATAATAGGCAAGGATTTTTAGAAAGAAAAAGATTAACTTGATTATATTAGGAGGTAATTAACATGGCATCATGGAAAAATCTTGATACTCTTGAAAGCTATAAGGCTTTACAGAGCACAAAGAAGGTTAACTTAAAAGAAGTAATGTCAGGCGAAAGCGGAGGTTTAAGAGTAAAAGGCTACAGTGTTCCAATGGCAGCAGGCATGAGCTTTAACTATGCAGCAAAGGCAGTTGATGAAGATATATTAAAGGCACTTGCTTCACTTGCCAAGGAAGCTGAGCTTACAGATAAGTTTGCTGCTTTATACAATGGCGAAGTAATCAACACAGGTGAAAAGAGACTTGTATTACACCAGTTAACAAGAGGTCAGTTAGGCGATAAGGTAGTAGCTGACGGTGTAGACAAGAGAGAATTTTACGTAAGCCAGCAAAAGAAAATTGCCGAATTTGCAAATAAGGTTCACGCAGGTGAAATCGCAAATGCAAAGGGTGAAAAGTTTACAACTGTAGTACAGATTGGTATCGGCGGTTCAGACCTTGGCCCCAGAGCTATGTATCTTGCTCTAGAAAACTGGGCAAAGCAGACAGGCAACTTTAAAATGGAAGCTAAATTCATTTCAAACGTTGATCCTGATGATGCTGCTGCAGTTCTTAATTCTGTAGACGTTGCACATTCGCTTTTCGTACTTGTATCAAAGTCAGGTACTACACTTGAAACGCTTACAAATGAATCCTTTGTAAAGGATGCTTTAAAGAAGGCAGGCCTTGATGCTTCCAAGCACATGGTAGCTGTTACAAGTGAGACTTCACCTTTAGCAAAGAGCGAGGATTATCTTGCAGCATTCTTTATGGATGACTTTATCGGTGGCCGTTTCTCTTCCACTTCAGCTGTAGGCGGAGCTGTTTTATCATTGGCATTCGGTCCTGAAGTATTTGCACGCTTCCTTGAAGGCGCAGCAGAAGAAGATAAGCTTGCAAAGAATGCAGACATTTTAAAGAACCCGGCAATGCTTGATGCATTAATCGGTGTATATGAAAGAAATATTTTAGGCTATGGTGCTACAGCAGTACTTCCTTACTCTCAGGCACTTTCCCGTTTTCCTGCCCACTTACAGCAGGCGGATATGGAATCAAACGGCAAGTCGGTTAACAGATTCGGAGAGCCTATCGATTATGTAACAGGTCCTGTTATTTTTGGTGAACCCGGTACAAATGGTCAGCATTCCTTCTATCAGTTATTACACCAGGGTACCGATATTATTCCTTTAGAGTTCATTGGCTTTAGAAATTCCCAGATTGGAACCGACGTTGACATTCAGGGCAGCACTTCTCAGCAGAAGCTTTGCGCTAACGTTGCAGCACAGATTGTTGCTTTCGCATGCGGTAAGGATGATGAAAACAGAAACAAAAACTTTGAAGGCGGACGTCCTTCAAGCATCATCGTAGGTGATAAGCTTACACCAGAATCACTTGGTGCATTGCTCTCACACTTTGAAAACAAGATTATGTTCCAGGGCTTCATCTGGAATGTAAACTCCTTCGACCAGGAAGGCGTACAGCTTGGTAAAGTACTTGCTAAAAAGGTTCTTGCCCACGATACAGACGGTGCATTAAAGGAATACAGTGATCTTTTAAATATCTTCTGAGCTAACTAAAAAAGTGTCAATGATATTTACAATCCGCTTCTTGCCAATATAGAAGCGGCACTGCGTGTATTACGAGGTACTGGGCTTGGAACCCAGCACCTGATTCAAGAGCACCCACCGCCTAAAGGCAGTGGGTGCTCTTTAACTTTTATAAAACAACCCCGTCATTGTTACATAATTATTGTCATAAGCTTTTCAGCTTTTGGGGTGACGATGATTCTGTAAATATCATGCTTCCAGGCCCATTTTAAACGCTCGTCTGTGATAGGGATGGTTTCGTAGGAAATAAGGGCGTCTCCTATAAACTGAAGCTTTGCATTTCCTAAAATTACCTCGTTTGAATTGATTTCAGGCTTTTCTGAGGTCATAAAACTTAGGAAATAAGAATTATCGTTACAATCGCCTGATTTAAATTCTATTTTATCTTCAATTACAATCTGCTTGTTTTTGTATAAAGAAACGTGACGTAAAAAGGAATTTATTTTAGCTTCCTTTGGATAGGCTTTTGCTATATCCATTTTTATATCTGAAACGGAATCACTTAAAAAGTATGTTACATCGGTTGCCCGGTAGGCTTGCCCTGCATGCTGCATCACGCCATTTATGGTGGGAAGGTTGTGATAAGCAGACTGCATGGTCCAGATATCGTAGCGTTTATCAGAGAAGGTTTTCTGCGTGTAGGTTTCAACACCCACGTCGATTAATACAGGCTTACCTTCCTTGTAGACTATTACGCTTCCGGTGTCGTTATGGTTATGGGAGTCGTTGTTGTCACCTGCTTTTACAGCCAAAGAAAATTTCAAACCGTGAGCAATAAAAAGTCCTACGCTCTCATAATAACAGTCAGGGTGAATTAAAGGACTATTCGTATCAAAGGAAAGCATTTCTTCTGAAGTGAAAAGATCCTGAATTAAATAAAATAAATTTAATTCGCCTTCGTTTTTTGTGTCCTTGTTTTCTTTAGCCTTTTTATAATCAAGGGCCGCAAAGCGCATCATTTCAAGGCTTCCGACTGCCTTTGCAAAGAGATATTCCCTTGCTCCGGCTCTGTCGATACAGGCAGAACAGTCGGCAAAGTTAAAATAGTATTTATCTGAAACGTTAACATTAAAAATGTATGTAGCTATGTTTTTAATTTTTCTTTCGCTGAATAAGGGCTTAAAAGCTCCGCCTGTTACACTGTCTAAAATGAACATGCAGTTATAAAGGCACAAAGCGGAGTGACCGTAATAGAGGGCGCCCTCGTCACAGCAGCCGTCATCACCGTAATCCTTTAAAAAGCAGTCGATGCCGTA
The DNA here is from genome assembly GCA_963643225.1 of Lachnospiraceae bacterium. Taxonomy (GTDB): domain Bacteria; phylum Bacillota; class Clostridia; order Lachnospirales; family Lachnospiraceae; genus UBA1258. The sequence goes on along the minus strand of CAVIIX010000009.1, from coordinate 5,576 downwards.
GGAAGCCTTTTCAAGGGTTTTCATTCTTAAGTCATTGTCTGAATCGGGATTTAAGAAAACAGACAAAAGCACATTTTGAAGGCACCACACCGTCCAGTTACACATGGGCTCAGAGCCGTTACCCATCCACCAGAAGTGGCGGTTTATAAAGGGCCTGTATATTCTTTCTTCCACACGTGCAAGAATCATTTTGTTGATAAAGGGATTGATTTTATCAAAGCTTGTGGATAAAAGGTAGAAAGCCATTGAAAGAAGTGCACCGGTTTCTGCCGCAAACAAATCAATAACAGGATCTGTCACGTCCGGAAGATTGATAGAAGGCTTGCCTCGTTCGTATGAATTATGAGCAGGGAGGCACCAGGTGGATTCTTCGCATATTGAAAAAATACCATTTAAAATATCATCCATGAAACGGCCTTTATTTTCAATACATTCCCCAAGAATAAGAGCATTGAGAGCGTGACGCTTTGAAAAATTAAGGCTTTCAAAATTTGAACGGTTACCGTTTCTTGTATATTCAAGAAAAGCGGTTATGGGAATTGCTTTAAATTCATATTCTAAATAGCCTTCTGCAGTCTTTATACAGTTTTCTTTTACAGAAGCAGGAATCCTTTCATAAGCTTCTCTATTTTCAATTGTCGGGTATGGCACAAAGTTTAAAAGTGAACCCTTATATTCTTTTACTATTTCAGTAAACACAGCTTCCTCCTAAAATATGACCTGAAATAATTATACTTGATATTTTTAAAAACTAAAGAAAATTTAGAAAGATTGTGAAACAAGATGTCAAGGATATTCGTAATCCGCTTCGCTACGGCTCTACTAAAAATTAAAGAATAATTGTGTGGAAATATAATTTTATGGTATTATTGAAGGCGGATGTAAACTATGAAAAATACTAAGAACTTTAATATCAGAAGAGACATACATAAATACGGTAATGATATTTTCCATTCAAAGAATTTTTTGAGCTCTAATAAGCATATCCAGCATTCGGATGTGTCGGTTATGAAGCATTCGATTAAGGTGGCCTATGCAAGCATATGGCTTAACAGAAAGCTTCATTTGAACTGTAAGGAAAGAGAGCTTGCAAGGGGAGCGCTGCTTCATGATTATTTCCTGTATGACTGGCATTCGCCTGAGCACTGTGGGCTTAAAAATCTTCATGGCTTTTATCATCCGGGTATCGCATTAAAGAATGCGGCAAAGGAATATAGGTTAACCGGCAGGGAAAGAAACATAATCGATTCTCATATGTGGCCACTTACATTCCGCCATATTCCAACTTGCAGGGAAGCCTGGGTGGTAACTGCTGCCGATAAATATGTATCCACGATAGAATCATTAAGATTAAACAAGCTTCACAAGCTTATTAAAAAGAAGGTAAGGGCATAAAGGTGTCTAAGATAGTTTATATAATGGGGAAAAGCTCAACAGGAAAGGATACGATTTTCAAAGAGCTTTTGCTTAAGAGCGATTTTTCCTTTAACACAATAGTCTCATACACCACGCGCCCCATAAGAGAGGGCGAAAAAAACGGTCAGGAATATATCTTTACAGATGAAGCGGGTTTTCAGAGACTAAGAAGAGCCGGCAAGATAATTGAAGACAGATGTTATGAAACGGTGCATGGGCCCTGGAGATATTTTACGGCCGATGATGGACAGATTAAGGAAGATAAAAATTACATCACAATCGGTACCATTGAATCCTATTTAAAAATCTGTGAATATTATGGGAAAGAAATGATTATTCCGGTTTTGGTGGATTTGGATGACGGCGTGAGACTTCAAAGAGCACTGAATCGTGAAAGAAAACAGGAATTTCCAAAATACGAAGAAATGTGCAGAAGATTTTTGGCAGACTCAAAAGACTTCAGTGAAGAAAAGATAAAGGAAGCCGGCATAAAGAAACGCTTTGTAAACAACGAGCTTTCAGTATGTTTGAAAGAAATTGAGGCATATTTAAAGAAAAACATGGGGTAGCCTATGGACGTTAAAATTTCTCAGATTACTCAGGCTAATCCGACTTATGAAACCAACAATGTGCAGAAAACGAATGACGACTTTAAGTTTATGCTCATGAGTAAGATTTCAGAAGAGGATTTGCAGGTGCGGCTTACTTCACTCATGGAAGAAATTACCATGCAGGGAGAGAAGATAGCCAAGAAAAAAGACATAAAGGATATGCGAAAATACAGAAGCCTTATTAAAGACTTCATGAATGAGGTTGTGTCAAGATCCCATTCTTTTTCAAGAGAAAATTTCCTAGACAGAAAAGGTCGTCACAGAGTCTACGGCATTATAAGACTTGTGGATGAAAATCTGGATGCGCTTGCAAAGGAATTAATGAAGGAAGAAAAGGACAACATTTCCATATTACAGAAAATCGGAGATATAAGAGGACTGATTCTTGATATCTTCACTTGATATAAGGGGTATAAATGCCGGGGTTTAAAGATATTGTCGGTCAGGAACAGATAAATGAACATTTAACTAAAGCAATAGAGCAGGAGAAGGTATCTCATGCCTATATTCTGTGTGGTGAAAAATATGCGGGTAAAGAATTTATAGCCAGAGTTTTTGCACAGGCGCTCTTGTGCGAAGGCGAAGGTGAAAGACCCTGCGGAAAATGTCCAAGCTGTATACAGGCTCTTACGGATAACAATCCAGATATTATTTACGTGACTCATGAAAAGCCAAATCTTATTGGCATTGACGATATACGAAATCAGGTAAACGGCGACATTAACATTAAACCCTTCAGAGGGCGAAAAAAAATATACATAATAAATGAAGCTGAAAAGATGAATCAGCAGGCTCAGAACGCACTACTTAAAACCTTTGAGGAACCGCCGGAATATGCGGTGATTTTACTTTTGGTGACAAATGCCGAAGAGCTTCTTCCTACAATTTTAAGCAGAGCGGTAATGCTTAATTTAAAGCCTGTAAGAGACGAGCTGGTTAAAAAATTTTTAATGGAAGAAATAAAGGTGCCTGATTATAAGGCGGATGTGTGTGTCGCTTTTTCAAGGGGCAACATAGGAAAAGCAAAGAATCTGGCTTCCAATGAAGACTTTGACACTATCAAAAACGATGTGCTTAACATGCTTAAAAATGTAAAGACCATGGATGTCTCGGAACTTACTGCATGTGTAAAGAGAGCTTCTGAATTAAAAGCGGATATCAAAGACTATCTTGATATAATAATGGTGTGGTACAGGGATGTGCTGCTTTTTAAGGCAACCGCTGACCCTAATGGCTTGATTTTTAAGGAAGAGTTACAGTATATTAAGAAGGTGGCAGAAAAGACTTCCTATGAGGGAGTTGAGGAAATTATAGAAGCCGTTGAAGCAGCAAAGAGACGACTTAATGCCAATGTCAATTTTGACTTAACAATGGAATTGTTATTTTTAACGATACAGGAGAAATAAAAAGTAATGACTAAAGTAGTAGGCGTACGTTTTCGGGAAGCGGGCAAGGTTTATTATTTTGCTCCAAAAGACTTGGAAATTAAAAGAGATGAACACGTAATCGTAGAGACCGCAAGAGGTCTTGAATATGGTACGGTAGTGCTGGGTGTATGCGAAGTGGAGGATGAAAAGATAATTCCTCCCTTGAAGAGTGTTATAAGAGTGGCTACCCCTGCAGATGATGAAAGAGAAGCAAACAACAGAAGAAAGGAACAGGAAGCTTTACCTATCTGTAAAGAGAAGATTGAAAAAAGAAATCTTCCCATGAAGCTTATTAATGCAGAATATACCTTTGATAACAATAAAATTTTATTCTACTATTTCAGCGACGGAAGAGTAGACTTCAGAGAGCTTGTAAAGGATCTTGCGGCAGTATTTCATACACGTATTGAAATGCGCCAGGTGGGAGTACGTGACGAGGCAAAATTAAGAGGCGGTATCGGTATATGCGGCCGTCCTCTCTGCTGTAACACCTACATGGCAGATTTTCAGCCTGTTTCCATTAAGATGGCAAAAGAACAGAATCTTTCCCTAAATGCCACAAAGATTTCAGGCGTGTGCGGAAGGCTTATGTGCTGTCTTAAAAACGAGCAGGAGACATACGAGGAATTAAACAAAAACCTTCCAAACGTAGGAGATGAAGTTACGATTAATGCAGAAAACCAAAAAGGTCTGGTGCATTCCGTTAATGTATTAAGACAGCTTGTAAAGGTAATCGTTGAAGAAAACGACGAAAAGGAATTGAGGGAATATAAGCCTGAAGAACTTACCTTTAAACGCAGAAAAAACAGACGCATTGAACTTACCAAAGAAGAAAAGCTGGAATTTGAGGGCCTGGAGAACTAACCTTGGAAGTTAAGCTTTTAGACTCGGAACGAATCGATGATTTGGAAAGAAATAATTTAAAAATAATACAGGATCCGGGACGCTTCTGTTTTGGAATGGATGCAGTACTTTTATCGGGATTTGTACACGTTAAGAAAAATGCAACAGTTATGGATTTATGTACGGGCACAGGCATTATTCCGATTTTGCTTTCGGCAAAGACAGAGGCTTCACACATCGATGCTTTGGAAATTCAGGAAGCATCTGCCGACATGGCAAAAAGAAGCGTTTTATTAAATGACTTACAGGATAGAATAAATATCACTGTAGGGGATGTTAAGGAAGCAGATAAATATTTTAAAAAGGCTTCTTTTGACGCAGTAACCTGTAATCCGCCATATATGATAGGCAAACACGGTCTTGAAAATCCAGACGATGCAATGGCGATTGCAAGGCATGAAGTAATGTGCACTTTTGATGACGTGGCAAAGGCTTCAAGAGATTTATTAAAGCCAGGAGGAAGTTTGTTTTTGGTGCATCGCCCCTTCAGACTTGCAGAAATTTTTGAAACTCTCTTAAAATATAAGCTGGAACCTAAAAGAATGCAGCTTGTGTATCCTTTTGTAGATAAAGAACCAAATATGGTGCTCATTGAAGCCACTCGTGGAGGAAGGCCGAGAATGAGTGTTGAAAAGCCGTTAATAATTTATAAACAGCAGGGTGTATATACTGAAGATATAGTTGATATATATGGATATTGACAAAGCAAATAATTAAACCTATACTTTGCTTAAATAAGAGCATTAAGCAAGTATTTGTAACAAAAGGAGAGGCAATGTTAGATCGAATTGTTGAGATTATTGAAGAACAGTTAAACATTGATGATGTTGAAATTACAGAGGAGACTTCCTTTAAGGATGATTTGGGTGTTGATTCCCTTGATCTTCTTGAATTGGTAATGGCTTTTGAAGAGGAATATTCAATTGAACTTGATCCTGAAGAGCTTGAAGGCATTCAGACAGTCGGCGATGTAATGGAATTTATTAAAAAATATACAGATCAGTAAGGCAAATTTAGAAGGCTCCGGCATGTGAATTGCCGGAGTTTTTTTACTCTATAGGAAATATCGTGATAAGTTAAAGCGTGAAAGCTGTGCTTCCTATAGAGCAAAAAGCCATACCTGGCAGGGTGAGCACCTAACGGAGAAGAAATTTATAAAAGCTAAAGAAAACCCACTGCCTTTAGGCAGTGGGTGCTCTTGAACGAGGTGCTGGGTTAC